>SVLD01000024.1 GCA_015068125.1 Oscillospiraceae bacterium
GTAGGACAATATGCTTACCTCCGTGTAGTTTGATTGTGTGACAACTACATTTTACACTAAGGTTTGCATATTGTCTTATTTTATTTTGGGCGTTGCACTTCGAATTATAACCTGCCCACCTCCCTCATCAGAGGGAGGCAAACCGCTGCGGCGGGGCTGGGCATAGCTAAAGCTTTTTGGAACCACCGGCACTGCCGGTGGTTTTCTCTTACAAGAAAAGGTGCGTTGCCAAATGGCAACGCACCTTGATTTTACTTTGCGTATTCCACAGCCTTGGTTTCCCGGATGACATTGATCTTGATCTGGCCGGGGTATTCCAGCTCGGCTTCGATCTTCTTGGCCATATCTCTGGCCAGCAGGATCATGTTGTCCTCGGTAACCACCTCGGGCTTGACCATAATGCGGACTTCGCGGCCAGCCTGGATGGCGAAGGCCTTTTCTACGCCGGGATAGGAACCGGTGAGCTCCTCCAGCTTCTGGAGCCGGCGAATGTAGTTTTCCACATTCTCACGCCGCGCGCCGGGACGGGCGGCAGACACCGCGTCGGCAGCCTGCACCAGCACAGCAATAATACTCTTGGGCTCCACATCGCCGTGGTGTGCCTCGATGGCGTTGACCACAACGGGATTTTCCTTGTACTTCCGGGCCATATCGGCGCCCAGCTGCACGTGGCTGCCCTCCACCTCATGGTCGATGGACTTGCCCAGGTCATGCAGCAGGCCGGCGCGCTTTGCCAGTGCGGCATCCACGCCCAGTTCGGCGGCCATGAGGCCGGCAATATGGGCCACCTCGATGGAGTGATTCAGCACATTCTGGCCGTAAGAAGTACGGTACTTCTGGCGACCCAGGATCTTTACCAGTTCGGGGTTCAGGTTGTGCACGCCTGTTTCGTAGCAAGCGCGCTCGCCCTCTTCCCGGATGATGCGATCCACTTCCTTCCGGGACTTTTCCACCATGTCCTCGATGCGGGTGGGATGGATCCGTCCGTCGGCAATCAGCTTCTCCAGTGCCAGACGGGCAATCTCCCGGCGGACAGGATCGAAGCTGGAAACGGTAATGGCTTCGGGGGTATCGTCTATGATGAGATCCACACCGGTGATGGTCTCCAGGGTGCGGATATTCCGGCCCTCACGGCCGATGATGCGGCCCTTCATTTCATCGTTGGGCAGAGCCACAACGGAAATGGTGGTCTCCGCGGCGTGATCGGCAGCGCAGCGCTGGATAGCGGTGGCGATGACCTCTCTGGCCCGATCCTCCGCCTCGTCCTTCATCTGCTGCTCGATCTCCTTGATCTTCATGGCCGTTTCGTGGCGGACTTCGTCCTCCACGCTCTGCAGCAGGAACTGCTTTGCCTGTTCCTGGGTCAGGCCGGAGATCTTCTCCAGCTCGTTCATCTGCAGCCGCTTGATCTGATCGACTTCGGCCTGGGACTGTGCCACAGCTTCCAGCTTCTTGGCCAGCTCCTCTTCCTTGCGCTCAAATGTATCGGCCTTCTTGTCCAGGGTTTCTTCTTTCTGCTGCAGGCGGCGCTCCTGTTTGCTCAGTTCCGCCCGGCGTTCCTTAACTTCCTTTTCGTACTCTGTGCGTGATTTATGGATCTCGTCCTTGGCTTCCAGAAGCATTTCCTTCTTACGGCTCTCGCCGCTGCGGATGGCTTCATTGATCAGTCGGGTAGCTTCAGCCTCAGCAGAACCGATTTCCCGCTCCGCTACCTTCTTACGGTAGACGATGCCGAAACCAAATCCGCCGGCCAAACCGACCACAACGCCAACAACGATCAAAATGATCTCTAACGGTCCCATATTTTCAGCACACCTCCTTAAATAAAAATGAGCATAGCCAAAGAGGTGGGCGTACTGGGCCCCTGGTGTATATTCTGTTATTCACCCCGGAGGGCAATTTGTCAAATATAAACGCCATGAGGCGCAAAACGCGTACCCCGGCCATCGCCGGATATCCATGAAACGCAGGGAAAGCCACTGTTTTCCTCCTGCGCACATTATACCGAACTTATTGTACCTGTAAATGGTGGGAATGTCAAGGGAATTTGTATACCTTTACCGAATTTTACCAGTACTGCAACCGCGCTGCATTACAATGAAATCGCGCAAGGCGCGATGAAATTCTTGCCGGTGCAAGGATGAAATCTGCTTCGCAGATGAAATTAAATCCACCCATCCGGCATCGAGCCGGATTTCATCCCCAAAGGGGATTTCATCATCGAAGATGATTTCACCCACCCGAAAGGGTGGATTTCGTTGAAAAAGACGGTTGCGAAAGCAACCGTCTTTTTCATGGGGTGGATGATGGGACTTGAACCCACGATCTTCAGAGCCACAATCTGACGCCTTAGCCAACTAGGCCACACCCACCATATTAAATTGAGCTGAATGGCACGCCAGGAGGGACTCGCTCAATCAAGGTATCGCTCGGTCCAGCCCTCGCGATCAATATGCCACCGGCATATTGGATTTCAAATTCGAGTCCAAAAAACTCTGGCATATTAAATGGCACGCCAGGAGGGACTCGAACCCCCGACCTACTGCTTAGAAGGCAGTTGCTCTATCCAGCTGAGCTACTGGCGTATTTCATGGAGCGGGTGACGGGAATCGGACCCGCGTATCCAGCTTGGAAGGCTGGTGTTCTACCATTGAACTACACCCGCAGATCCATCGTGCCCTGGCTGTTTCAGCCATAGGATTTTAGCACAGGAAACGGCTGATGTCAAGGTTTATTTTTGATTTTTTAGAAAGGCCGGGATTTTTTCCAAGATCACATCGGCGATAGCACCCTCCCCACAGGGGCAGACATTCTCAAACCGATCCGCAACCACTGAGTCCGACGGGCAGTAGGCCGCGTCCGCCCCTTCCAGCATGGAAAGGTCGTTCTCTGCGTCGCCCACACAAATCAGATACTTTTTGCCCAGTTTTTTCTGCAACGCCCGGGCAGCGTTGAGCTTACCGCAGCCCTTGGCATGGATATCCAGGATCCGGGCGCAGGCACGGAAAGTATCCACATTCTCGCCATAGCGGCTGTGGATATACGCCGTCAGTTCATCAAAGAGCTGCTCCTCCTCCGGAGTGGTGTCATACATGGATGCCACCGTATTTTCCCGGAATTCGCCATACACCGCAAACTTCACAAAGGGCTGTGGCACCGTATCCGGGGTAATATAAGACCAGCGGCTGTGATTGTTCTCGCAGTAGCTCTCCCAGCCGGGATTTTTCCGCAGCAGATGGTGGGCAATCGTGCTCTGCACCTCCACATGGAGGGTGGGAAAACGCTCCTGGATATCCGTCAGCACCTGGGCGGGCTCCAGAGGGATGGGGGCAAACCGGATAAATTCTCCGGTTTCGGTATCGAAATCTGCCGAACCGTTGTAAAGCAGCAGTGGGGCGTTCACCGGCACTTTGCCGATGATGTTATGCTCCGCCATAGACCAGCTTCTGCCGGTATTGATGGTAAAGGCTCCGCCGTTTTCCATAAAATAATGAATGGCTTCGATGTTTCTCGCCGGCACAGAGGAATCCGTTGCGGTGAGGGTGCGATCGAAATCCACCGTCAGCAAAATGTCAGAATAAATGCCCATAATGGCTCCTTAAGAAAATGTATTAATCCAACTTGTCGATCAAGGTCTTGCCTTCTCCTCAAGGAGAAGCCTTTCTCTGACCGCATCAACCCATCTTCTCCAGTTTTTCCAGCACCTTTTGGAAATATTCCGGAAGCTGGGCGAACACCATCACCGGCCGCAGATCCCGGGGATGCTGAAAACACAGGGCGCCGGCATGCAAACACTGGCTGTCCTGTCCCAGCTCCGGCTTTTTCCGTCCGTAGACCGTATCGCCCAGAATGGGATGTCCAATATGCGCCATGTGGACACGGATCTGGTGGGTTCGTCCCGTTTCCAACCGGCAGCGGATGTGGGTGAAACCCCGATACCGGGCCACCACCTCCCAGTGGGTCACCGCTTCCTTGGAATTGCGCTGGATCACGCACATCTTCTTGCGGTCGCTGGGATGCCGCCCGATGGGCGCATCCACTGTGCCGCTGTCCTCTTTCAGGTTGCCGCAGACGACGGCCTCATAAGTCCGGGCCATGGTGTGATCCTTCAGCTGGGATGCCAGCATCCGGTGGGCGTAATCGTTCTTCGCCACCGCCAGCAGGCCGGAGGTATCCTTGTCAATACGGTGGACGATGCCGGGACGCAGCTCGCCGTTGATGCCGGAAAGATCATCCCCCAGAGCATGGAGCAGACCGTTGACCAGGGTATCGTCCTGATGACCGGCGGCAGGATGCACCACCAGCCCCTTGGGCTTGTTGATGACCACCACATCCTCATCCTCATAGACGATGTCCAGCGCCATCTCCACCGGCTGGATATCTACCGGCTTGGCCTCGGGCATGGTCACGCGGATCTCGTCGCCAATATTCAGCTTGTCATTTTTCTTGCCGGGCTTGCCGTTTCGCAGCACGCAGCCCTCCTCAATGAGCTTCTGAGCAGCGCTGCGGGTCAGCTCCGGTACGCTCCGGGCAAGAAATGCATCCAGCCGTTCACCGGCCAGATCCGCCGAAAGCATCATTTCGCTCCGTCCTTCCAAAATTCCTTGTTGAAAAATACGATATGCACCAGCAGCAGGATGCAGCCGCAGGAGATAAAAATATCCGCCACATTAAACACCGGGAAGCTGATAAACTCCGTCTGGAACATATCCACCACATAGCCCAAAAATACCCGGTCGATGACATTGCCCAAACCGCCGCCATAGACCGCGGCGATGCACCAGCGCTCAAACTTGGTGAAGGGCATGGGCTTTTTGAAATACTCCCAGAGCAGCAGCAGCGTCAGCACCACAAAAATGGCCACAAACAGCCACCGCATTCCCTCCATCATCGACCACGCCGCGCCGGTATTCTGGGTATAGGTCAGCTTTATGATTCCGGGAATCAGGGGCGCGCTGCCGTGCAGGGGAATATTGGCCACCACCAGAAATTTTACAATCTGATCTGCCGCAGCGACGACAGCGGCAAAAATTGCCATCCATAAAAAAAGCATAAACGCCTCCAAAATGAGCTTACATGATGCTTTATGATACCACGAAGAAGCGGGAAAGTCAAATAGCCCTTTGTCTTGCAATTTGGTATTTGCCATGATAAAATGATGTCACAAAACTTTTTGTAAGGAGGTGCCGCCATGCGCCATATCATCGCCCTTGTTCTGTGCGTCTTTCTTCTGGCCACGACGGTCTCCGCTGCCGGTGTGGTCACCGACCTGCAAAGCAGCACCAATGTAGCTGCCGACGGCTCCTGCCGGGTAAATTTGACCGTCCAGCTCCGGGTGGATTCCAGGGAGGAGGATTTGACCTTCCCCATCCCCGGAGATGCCAAGGACGTGAGTCTGAACGGCCGCAGCGTCCGCACCAAGCGCCAGGGGGATCTGCGGCACATCGAATTGGAAGATATCGTAGGCGGTGCCGGTGTATACACCCTGTCCATCCAGTATTCTCTGCCGGACTCGGTAATTTCTCCAAAAAAGAATCAGCTTTTGCTGGAATTTGATATCCTCAGCGGCTTCGCCTATCCCATCGAAAAGCTGCAGTTCACCGTCAATCTCCCCGGCGCTCCGGAAAAAGAGCCCGCCTTTTTCAGTACCTATTACCAGGAAACCGCCGATACGATCCTGGCGGTGACCGTGGCGGAAAATGTGATCACCGGCGTGACCAACCGCCCCCTGCAGGATCGGGAAAGCCTCCGGCTGTCCCTGGAGGTTACGGAAGATCTGTTCCCCCAGTCCATGGCCAAGCAGTGGAAAATGGGCACTGATGATATTCTGATGATCGCCGTTGCTGCTCTGGCGCTGGTATACTGGCTGCTGACCATGCGCAGCCTGCCCCCCCGCCGGGGTCGCCGCCCCGTGGCCCCGGAAGGCCTCACCGCCGGTGAACTGGGCTGCTGCCTTACCGGTCAGGGCGTGGACCTTTCCATGATGGTGGTATCCTGGGCCCAGATGGGCTATCTGCACATCCAGCTGGATAAAAACCACCGGGTTTTCCTGCAAAAGCGCATGGCCATGGGCAACGAACGCAGCGATTTTGAGGTTCGTTTTTTCAAGCACCTATTTGGCGCGAAAACCACCATTGAGGCTACCGGCAGCCGTTACGCCCGGCTCTGCCAAAAAGCCGGCAAGCACACCCCCAACCTGCGGGATTATTACCAGCGACACTCCGGAAACCCCTATATTTTCCGGGGCTTGTGCGCCATCATTGGCCTGCTGGGCGGCATATCCCTGGGCACATCCTTTGCCAACGACACCCTGTGGCAGGTGATCCTGTCTGTGGTTCTGGGCGGCGCATGTCTGGTGCTGTCCTGGATCATCCAGGCCGGCGCCGGTGAGATCCATCTGCGCAAAAAGAAGCGTCTGCTCATTGGCCTAATTGGCAGCGGAATCTGGATGGTGCTGGGCGCCCTGTCCGGTGAATGGAATGTGGCGCTGGCTGTGATCCCGGCACAATGGGTCTGCGGACTGGCCTGGGCATACGGCGGCCGGCGCAGCGAGATCGGCCGGCAGTATATGGCCCAGATTTTGGGTCTGCGGCGGCATTTCCGAAAAGCCACCGAAACCGAGCTGCAGCGGATCGTTCAAACCAACCCCGACTACTATTATGCCACCGCTCCCTACGCCCTGGCTCTGGGCGCGGACAAAGCCTTTGCCCGTCAATGGGGCAACCTGCAGCTGGGCGAATGCGCCTACCTTACCGGCCCCAAAAGCGAAAAGCTAACAGTGGGAGAGTTTATGACCCTGCTGCGCAGCACCGTGAAAGCCATGGACGCCGGCCAAGGCAACACCTGGCTGAACAAATTTACAAGAAGGTAGCGCCAGTCATTGCGAGCCGTGCGTACACTGGCTTGGCAATCCCCCGATTAGCGTATGTAAGGGCGGTTTCGCCGACGGACGGCCAATGGCCGCCCCTACGCCCACTATGACAGAACTCGTAGGGGCGAGCATTGCTCGTCCGAAAAAGTCTTTCCCTTTAGGGAGGACATAAAAGCCCCGGTGTGCGTCTTGCACACCGGGGCTTGAATTTCTTAGTACATTCCACCTGCGCCGGCAGCGGCTGCGGCTGCGGCAGCATCAGCAGCAGGATCAGGCTTATCCACAACCAGGCTCTCGGTGGTCAGCACGCAAGCAGCGATGGATGCGGCATTTTCCAGGGAGGAGCGGGTGACCTTGGTGGGATCCACGATGCCGGCAGCGATCATGTCCACATAGGTCTCGCTGTAAGCGTTGTAGCCCCAGCCGATCTTCTTGGAGGAGCGGATCTTCTCATAGACCACGCTGCCGTCCACGCCGGCGTTCTCCGCGATCTGGCGGATGGGAGCCTGCAGAGCAGCGGCGATGATCCGGGCGCCGGTCTTTTCGTCGCCGGAGAGCTTGGTGATCAGCTTCTCAACAGCTGCGATGGCATTGACCTGGGCAGTACCGCCACCGGCCACGATGCCTTCCTCGACGGCTGCCCGGGCAGCGTTCAGAGCGTCCTCCACTCTCAGCTTCTGCTCCTTCATGGCAACCTCGGTCTGGGCGCCGACCTTGATGACGGCTACGCCGCCGGCCAGCTTTGCCAGCCGCTCCTGGAGCTTTTCCCGATCGTAATCAGAGCTGGTGGTAGCGATGGAAGAACGGATCTGGTGAGCCCGAGCCTTGATAGCGTCGGGATCGCCTGCGCCGTCCACGATGGTGGTGTTGTCCTTGGTGATGACCACCTGACGGGCGCGACCCAGATCGGTCAGCTGAGTGTCGGTCAGCTCCATGTTCAGCTGGCTGGAGATCACAGTGCCGCCGGTGAGGATGGCAATATCCTGCAGCATCTCCTTGCGGCGGTCGCCGAAGCCGGGCGCCTTGACGCAGACGCAGTTGAAGTTGCCGCGGAGACGGTTCACCAGCAGGGTAGCCAGAGCGTCGCCCTCCACATCCTCGGCAATGATCATCATCTTCTTGCCGGCCTTGACAACAGGCTCCAGGATGGGCAGGATCTCCTGGATGGAGGAGATCTTCTTATCGGTAATCAGGATGAAAGCATCGTCCAGAACGGCTTCCATCTTGTCGGTGTCGGTGACCATGTAGGGGGAGATATAGCCCCGGTCGAACTGCATGCCCTCCACCACTTCCAGACCGGTCTCGGCGGTCTTGGACTCTTCGATGGTGATCACGCCCTCGGTGCCCACCTTTTCCATGGCCTCAGCGATCAGAGCGCCGATGGACTCGTCACCGGAGGAAACAGCGCCGACTCTTGCGATGGATGCGGAATCGGACACGGGAACGGAGTTGGCCTTGATTGCCTCCACAGCGGCGGCAACAGCCTTGTCGATGCCCTTGCGCATGACCATGGGGTTAGCGCCGGCGGACAGGTTCTTCAGACCCTCACGGGTAATAGCCTGGGCCAGGACGGTAGCGGTGGTGGTGCCGTCACCGGCAACATCGTTGGTCTTGGTAGCGACCTCACGGATCAGCTGAGCGCCCATGTTCTCAAAAGCGTCCTCCAGCTCCACTTCCTTGGCGATGGTCACGCCGTCGTTGGTGATCAGGGGTGCGCCGTACTTCTTGCCCAGAACAACATTTCTGCCCTTGGGGCCCAAAGTAACTTTAACGGTATCGGCCAGCTGGTCGATGCCGGACTGGAGCTTCTTGCGGGCTTCCTCGCCGTAAATGATCATTTTTGCCATAGCTTCTTACCTCCCAATCAGTCCAGCACGACGGCCAGAATGTCGTCCTGCTTCACAAACTTGTACTCTACGCCGTCCAGCTTGATCTCGCTGCCGACGAACTTGCCAACGACAACCTTGTCGCCGGCTTTGACGGTCATAGTCACATCCTTGGTGCCGGGGCCTGCAGATACAACCTCGTAAATAGCGGGCTTTTCCTTGCTGGTGGTAGCCAGGATGATGCCGGAGGAAGTGGTTTCCTCGGCCTCGTGCTGCTTCAGCAGAACATTGTCTGCCATGGGTCTGAGTTTCATTTCATTTGCCTCCATACGATTATTTAGACTGCGGATGAACCGCTGCTCTCTATCTGTTTAGCACTCTTTTGCCCTGAGTGCTAAGATATCATAACCCAAGTTACCAAAAAAAGCAAGAGGAATTTTGGAAAAATGCGTAAATATTTTGTAAATCCCGGGCAGTCCGCGTCCACGGAAAAGCCACCGACAAAATCCCCTCTGTTTCTCACCCGGCGACACCCACGCCCCTTTCCGCCAAAGAACCCCCGGCTTTTTCAACTTTTGGTCAAACTGATGAAAAAATTGCGATTTCGCCCGTATTTCCACTTGCTTTTTGTGCGATATTGCTTTATAATGATTTCAAATTCTGTAAGGAGGCACAAAAGCGTGGGCGAACTGATCGCGGTTCTCTCCGGCAAGGGCGGAACCGGTAAAACTTCTCTCTGTGCCGGCATCTCTGCCGCCCTGGCAAGTATGGGCAAGCAGGTTTTGTGCATAGACTGTGATATCGGTCTGCAGAACCTGGATCTGGCTCTGGGTCTGTCTCACGCCGCCGCGCTTTCCTTCCAGGAAGTCTGCCAGGGTAACTATCCCCTGAGCAAAGCCACCCGGCATCCTGTGTTTCCCTCTCTGGCTTTCCTCACCGCCCCCATCCACTGCCGGGCGGAGGATATCGACCGGGAGGCCTTTTCCCAGATGCTCAAGGAAGCGAAAAAGCAGTTTCATTACATTTTCCTGGACGCCCCTGCCGGCCTTGACGCCGGTTTTCAGCTCTGCGCTTCTCTGGCAGACCGGGTCATTCTGGTGACCAACGGCGACGCCGCCGCTGTCCGGGACGCCGCAAGAACCGCTCAGATCCTGGACGCCATGGGCAGGCAGGATATCCGGCTCATCGTCAACCGCACGGATAAGAAGCTCTACGAAACCATGCGCCTGACTGTGGACGATGTGATGGACGAAGCCGCCCTGCCCCTGCTGGGCATCGTGCCCAACGACCCCAACGTAACTCTGGCGACGGTTTTCGACGAACCGCTGCTGAAATACACAAAAAAAGGTGCCGCCGCTGCCTGTAAGCGCATCGCCAAGCGCATTTTGGGACTGCCTGTTCCCATTTCCACCAAATAAGAAAAAGAAGGAGAAATCAGCGTGAATATTGCTTTCCTGGCCCACGACAAGAAAAAAGAACTGATGGTTCAGTTCTGTACAGCCTATAAGAGCGTCCTGAGCAAGCATAGTCTCTACGCCACCGCCACCACCGGCCGTTTGATCGCAGACAACACCGGTCTGCCCATCACGCTGCTTCTGAGCCATAAGCAGGGCGGCCACCAGCAGATCAACGCCCGCATTGCTTACAATGAGATCGACCTGGTGCTGCTGTTCACCGACCCCAACACCACCGATCCCTGGGACGATTCCCAGATGATCGAGACCATCCGCCACTGCGACAAGCACAATGTGCCCATCGCCACTAACCTGGCCAGTGCGGAAATGTTCGTCATGGGCCTGCAGCGGGGCGACCTGGACTGGCGTGAAGTCCTGCACACCAAGAGCAGATATTAACCTATCAACCCCCTGGTGCATCAGCACCAACGGCTCCCTTGTGCAAAGGGAGCTGTCATATTTCGCCGCAGGGAAATATGACTGAGGGATTGTCATTGTTTTTTCAAGAAAGGAACAAGCTATGGAAATCATCAAGCCCCGGACTCTGTCCGGTTTTATGGAGCTGCTGCCTGCCAAGCAGGCGCAGTTTGAGCGGATGCTGGCGGTGCTGCGCAGCACCTACGCATCCTATGGCTTTGCCGCCCTGGACACCCCCGTCATTGAGGATGCCCAGATTCTCCTTGCCAAAGGCGGCGGCGAAACCGAAAAGCAGATCTACCGCTTCCAGAAGGGCGACTCCGACCTGGCTCTGCGGTTCGACCTGACCGTGCCCCTGGCAAAGTATGTGGCCCTGCATTGCAACGACCTGGCATTCCCCTTCCGCCGCTTCCAGATCAGCAAGGTCTACCGGGGTGAACGGGCGCAGCGTGGCCGCTTCCGGGAATTTTACCAGGCAGATATCGATATCATCGGCGACGGCAAACTGGATATTATGAACGAGGCGGAAATTCCCGCCATTATTTACAAGGTATTCCGTGGCTTTGGCCTGTCCCGGTTCCAGATTCGGGTGAACAACCGCAAGATCCTCTCCGGCTTCTATGCCATGCTGGAGCTGTCTGACAAGAGCGGCGACATTATGCGCACCGTGGACAAGCTGGATAAGATCGGCGCCGACAAGGTTCGCGGCATCCTCATTTCCGAATGCGGCCTGACGGAAGCGCAGTCCGACGAAATTCTGAAGTTCATCGCCATCACCGGCTCCAATGCGGAAGTCCTCTCCGCCCTGGAAGGCTACGCCGGCCGCAACGAGCTGTTTGACCTGGGTCTTTCCGAGCTGAAGGCCGTGTGCTGCAACCTGGCAGCCTTTGGCGTGCCGGAGGCCAATTTTGCCGTGGATCTGACCATTGCAAGAGGTTTAGACTACTACACCGGCACCGTTTACGAAACCACGCTGCTGGATCATCCGGAGATCGGCTCTGTCTGCTCCGGCGGTCGCTATGACAATCTGGCAGGCTACTATATCGAAAAACAGCTCCCCGGCGTTGGCATTTCCATCGGCCTGACCCGGCTGTTCTATGTGCTGGACGAGCAGGGTCTGCTGAACCCCGATCTGCCCAGCGCCCCGGCGGATGCTCTGGTGCTGCCCATGACTGCCGAGGCCGCCCCTGCTATTGCTTTGGCGGAAACCCTCCGCAGCAGCGGTCTGCGGGTGCAGCTTTACAGCGAGCAGAAGAAATTCAAGCAGAAGATGGCCTATGCCGACAAGCTGGGCGTGCCCTTTGCGGTGCTGCTGGGCGAGGATGAGATCGCCGAAGGCCTGTGCTCTGTGAAGAACATGGTCAGCGGCGAGCAGGTGAAGCTCTCCCTTGTGGAGGCTGCCGCCTATATCCGTGCCGCCCTGGAAGCCAACAACGGCCCCATCATCCTGGAGAAGTAAGATGGAAGAAAAATTCATCGCCGCCTGGGAAGCCAACCGGGAAAAAGCCGCCAAATTGGGTGTTCGGATGCGCCCTGTGGCGCCGGAAATGGCTATGAAAACCGCCCGCCGTTTCCTCTCTGGAAGCCGAACCAGCGATGGCTTTGACCTGCTGGCAGACAAAGGTCGGCTGGATCTTTCTCTGGAAGCCCTGGCTGTGGACAAGCGGTTCACCGGACTCTTTTCCGACGACGAGGCCAACACCGCCCTGACCCGGCTCCTTTCCGCGGACTACCGATTCTAAAATACCAAACGAGCGTGTTCTGTGAGAACACGCTCGTTTTTATTATATCAACCACTCACTTCTTGCCTCCCTCCTTGAGGGAGGTGGCACGCCAATAGGCGTGACGGAGGGAGTAAAACTCCCCCAGTCAGTGTCTTGCGACACTGCCAGCCCCCTCAAAGAGGGGGCCAAGTTTTTAACTCATACATTGGCTGGCATATCCGTTTTCAGTGCCGCAAGGTGAGTCGCCTGCCCCACCTTCCCCAGAGAAAAGCTGCCGTTTTCATACATCAGCTCCGTAACGGAAGCGTTCACCGTCCAGGGGACATCTTTCATCCGCCCCAGGCCCATACCGGAAACCTGGCACTGGATCACCCGGATCACCGTGGCATGGGTCGCCACCACAACGGTCTTTCCGGGGTTTTCTTCCGCGATCCTGCGCAACGCGCTCTCCGCCCGAGCAAGTAACTCCGCTGTGGATTCGCCGCCGGTGGTGCGGCAATTGCCGATATCCGTCCGCCAGCAGTGATAGTCCTCAGGAAAATTTCCCTCCAGCTCCGAAAAGGGCTTCCCCTCCCATTGGCCGGCAAAGATCTCCCGCAGCAACCGATCGGCTCGCACCGGCAAGCCCAGGCGTCGGGCAACGGCAGCGCCGGTATCATAGGCGCGCCGCAGATCGCTGGCATAGACCCCATCCACCGGATAGGTATTTACGATAAATTCCGCCGTACAGGCCGCCTGTTTTTCTCCCAGGCCGGTCAAAGGCACATCGATATGCCCGGCAAAGCAACGGGACAAATTCGCCGTGCTTTCTCCATGGCGGATCAGCAGGAGGGTGGTCATAGCATTTCTCCGCTTCTTAAAATGTGGACGCAAAGGCATCTTCCAAGGCCGCGCTGTACGTCATGTGGGCCTGCAGCTGGCTGAGCATCTCCGCAAACTGGGCCTGGGCATCCTCATAGCGCGCCAGCAGCCCCTCATTTAAGTGCTGGCATTTGGGATTGGGCTCCACCGTCATCACCGCCCCGGAAAATTCCTTGCCCAGGACGCCAACGCCCTTGGTTAGTACCTTCCGCCGGGTACCCTCCGGGGTAGCCAGCAAGCGGAGAATGAAGATCATGTTGTTCAGGCTGTCTTTTACGTTTTTGGCTGTGGCCGGGGGATAAAACTTCGCCACCGTTTCCCACTCGCCGGGGGTCAGCTTCAGGTGGGGAGTCAGATCCTGGGAGCAGGCGGGAACTTTCCCATCCTTTTCCAGCAGAAACCGGTCAAATTCCGTTTCCACCATCAGAGAGGAAATGCCCTCCTGCTCAGCCTGTTCCTTGATATAGGAATTCATCCGGGAATCCAGGCAGTAGTGGCACAGCACGCCGTAAAGATAAGCCTGGGATGCCTCGGAGCGCTCCAACCGCACCGCCCGGACCACCCGCTGGAAGAATTCCTTGCCGGTCTGCTCGTGAAATTTAATTCCCAAAAAGCTGGCATCCTTCTTGAATCCCGGAATTTGATAATAGAAAATATCCGGCCCATGAAGGCCTACCTCAAACAGCCGGCGAAACCGCTGGATGGTACGGCGGACATCTCCGGGCATATTGGGCAGCAGCATGGTACCAAAACGGTAGTGGGCATATGTAGCAGGCATGGTGTCCCTCCTGTTCGCACTCTTGTCCTTTATTCTACAAGAAAAAAGCCACTATTGCTAGTGGCTTTTTGTAATTTTTCTATTTCTTTTTCCCCTTGTCCAGGCAGACCATCAGCATACAGGCCCAGCCAAACAGCGGCACCACCCAAACCTGGCTGCAGACCATAGGCACAGAAACCAGAACCAGCAGCCAGTGCAGCACCATGCCCACCCAGTCCGGCGTATTCCAAAGCAAAACTGTCAGCACCAGCATCAGCAGGGTCAACCCCAGAGAAAGCAGGCTGATGTTGCGTATCTGTTTGATTGTTCTTTTGTCATTTTTTTGCACAGCCCGGTGCAGCAGCATCGCCCCGGGAACAAAAAACGCCAGGCTGATGATCAGCAGTAACACAAATATTACCCCGGTAGGATTGGGGACAAAGCTCAGCGCCGCGCAGGCACCGTAGGCAAACGCCCAGATCGCATATAGCCTTTGATTTGTCATAATTGGCTCCTTGAAAATGGATTCTGCCCCTATTGTACCCGATTTCTCTCCGCAAGGCAAGGAAAAAACACTGGACAGGATAACATAATTCTGTTATAATTATTGAATAATATGGATAAGAGGAGTGTTTCCCTATGAAATGTCCTTTCTGCGGCGACCAGGAAAGCAAGGTCGTAGACTCCCGCCCCGCCGAGGATGGCAACAGCATCCGCCGCCGCCGGGAATGCATCGCCTGCCAGCGCCGCTTTACCACCTATGAAACAGTGGAAAGCCTGCCCATCATCGTGGTCAAGCGGGACGGCACCCGCCAGAGCTTCGACCGAAACAAGATCCTGAACTCCATGGTTCGGGCCTTCGATAAGCGGCAGGTGGACGTGGCAGACCTGGATCGCATCACCACCGAGATCGAGCAGACCATCCAGAACACCCTGGAGCGTGAGGTCAGCACCGATAAGCTGGGCGAAATGGTCATGGCCCGGCTGAAGCCCCTGGATGAAGTGGCCTATATCCGGTTTGCATCGGTCTATCGCCGTTTCCAGGATGTCAGCAGTTTTATTCACGAGATCAACACTTACCTTGAGGAAAAATAAGGAGCACTCAGAACCATGGACGCATTGAAGAGCCTGTTCAGCGACTTTGATTTCGCCGCGTTTATCCCGGAATTGGATACTGTTCTGGGCTGGGTGGAGCTGGTTGCCCGGCTGGCGGTGATGGCCGCCCCCCTGGTGATTTTGGGCTTTGGACTGCTGTACCTGCTGAACCCTCCCAAGGAGGCTAACCACGGCGTGGGATTTCGCTGCTGGTGGGGCATGTCCAGCCTGGACGCCTGGCGGTTTACCCAGCGGCTGGCCGGTCTGATCTGGAGCGGCCTGGGCTTGCTGCTCACCGTCATCATGGCCCTGATCTGCAACGGCTTCCACAAGCTGGAGCCTATGGCCATGGTAGAGCGTGCCGGAGCTTGTCTGCTGTGGGAGCTGGGCCTGGTGGCCGCCTCCTGCATTGCCATCAACGTTGTGGTCATCGTTGTCTTTGATAAAGACGGCTACCGCAGAAAAGCCCCTCCGGAAGAATAAACACACAAAAAGCGTGCCGCGGAAATCCGCGGCACGCTTTTGTTATGTTCCTTACTTAATGACCTTGAAGTAGTCCAGCAGCATCAGAACCAGGCTGATGATCAGATACAGCTCAACCACGCTGCCAACGATCCACAGCACGATGCCAACCAGAACATTCAGCACAGGAACAAAGCCCACGATGGTGCCGATCAGGCCAAGGACCAGGCCGATAACCGCGCCAACTACCACATGCAGCACCAGGCCGATAATCAGGGAAGTGGTGTCCTTGATGCCGAAGGAATAGGGGAAAACCTTCTTCAGCAGATTCAGATCCAGTTTCATATTTATATCTCCTTGTCTATCAAATTCGGGCTGTACCGCCCGTTTGTTGCACATATATTATATTTGGAGAAAACAAAAAATGCAAGTTTTTTTATTCTTTTTTCGTTTTTCTCCGCCGCAGCAGTAACCACGCCACCAGCACACCGACGATAACACCGCTGCTGTCGATGCAGACATCCGGCACCGCCGGATGCCGTCCTCCCACGAAGCCCTGATGGAGCTCATCGGTGATGGCATACGCCGTACCGATGCCCCAGCTCCAGAGCCAGGGAAGCCGCACCGTAATTTTCTCTCCCACCGCCCGCAGATGGGGCAGCAAGAAAAAGCCCAGGAGGAAAAATTCCGAAAAATGCCCCATTTTTCGTATCACCAGTCCAAGGTTGCTGGCGACCTGGGTCTGCAGTTCCGGTGACCAGGCATCAAAATCCCATATTACCAACCCCAAAACCCACCGGGTGATCCGGCCGCTGAGCTGTCCGGACTGACTGCCGTTCTGGGCGGAGAAGCAGAAGATCATTACCATCACCAGTACCACCGGGATCAGCGTGGCGATGATGGGTCTTTTTTTTAGCCAAGTTTTCATGGTCGCCCCCCTTGTTTTTACCCAGCATACCACACCCGCCGAAAAAAGTAAAGCTCCGGCGGATGCATCGCCGGAGCCGGTATTCAGCTTTCCATCTGCTTGCCCAGGAAGGAAGCCGCTGTCTGGGCCAGCCGCTGATCCTGCTCGGTCAAAGGCGTGTCCCCCTCCCCCAGCAGTAACATCACGCAGCCCATAAGATCCCCCTGGCTGAGGATGGGGGCAACAGCCCCAAGATGGTACTTGTCCGCCCCATCGGAGGCCGGGATCCGGGCTCCCCCGGAGGCGTAGAGGTAATTCTTCCGCTGCTCCATGAGCCGGGCCAGCTCATCGGAGTTGGGCTTGTCCAGCAGCTCCCGCTTAGGGGCGCCGGACAGGGCGATAATAGCATCCCGGTCAGAAACCGCCGCCACATGGCCGGTGCTGGAGCCGATGGCATCGCACATCTGGGCGGCAAAATCCTGCAGATCCCCCATGGGGGAATACTTCCGGAAGATCACGCCCCCATCCTTCTCCGTGTAAATTTCCAGGGGATCGCCCTCACGAATCCGGAGGGTTCTTCTGATTTCTTTGGGAATGACGATTCTTCCCAAATCGTCCACCCGACGAACAATTCCTGTTGCCTTCATAGTATATCTTTCTCCTTTTCTGCGGCGCACTTGGAAGGCTCCCCTTGTCAGGGGAGCTGTCAGCCGATCAGGCTGACTGAGGGGTAGTCGTTCTCTCCCCCAGTCAAAAATCAAAGATTTTTGCCAGCCCCCTCGTCAGAGGGGGCCTTTCCCTGCCCCTACAATAATTTTACAAATTACGATGCTAGTATCTGTAAACACACGGAGATTATACGGCAAGATTTATTTTTTACAGCGGCGTGAAATTCACTCCGCTGCTGCTTTTTGCCCCACTATGTACCGCAGGCTGCGAAGCCGAAGAATCCGCGCCCCATAAAGAGAACGGATCCTTTGACTCCGTTTTGCTCCGCTCAGGATGACATACGGACGGTCAATGGCCGCCCATACATTGTAAATACTGTTTTTCTTCTGCCGGATTTTCATTGACCGGCGAGCCTTTTTGGCGTATACTGTTGGTAAGATTCTGGAAAGGAGCAGGTTTATGAAGCTGAAGTGGACAAAACTGATTGACAAAAGCGGTCACGAAGCCGGCCGGGAACTGCTTGCGGCCTTGTACCGGGAAGAAACCAGGCAAAGCCTGCCCCCCATAGCGCATACGCCCCTGGGCAAGCCCTATTTCCCCGGGGAAAGCTGGCACTTCTCCATTTCCCACACCCCACGCCACGCTTTTTGCTGCCTGAGCAGGCATCCCGTCGGCGTTGATGCCGAGGAAACGGATCGCGCCGTGGATCTCCGGCTCATCGAGCGCTATCTGTCGACCTCGGAACAGCGCCGCCTTGCCCTCGCCCAAGACAAAAACGCTGCCTTTCTGCGGCTCTGGGTGCTGAAAGAAGCCCTTGCCAAGGCCACCGGCCGGGGCATCGGCAACTGGCTGAAAGAGACGGATTTCGACCCCGACGACCCCCGGGTAACCTGCATCGACGGCTGCTATGTGGCCATACTGGAAGGAGAACACTATGGTTTTTGATACCCATGCCCACATGAACGACCGGGCATTTGATGCCGACCGGGACGCTTTGATGGCCTCCCTGCCTGCGCAAGGCGTAGGCCTGCTGATGAATGCCGGCTGCAGCCTGGCATCCACCATCGAATGCATCGCCCTGGCGGAGAAATATGACTTTGCCTACGCCTCCGCCGGCTCTCATCCCGACGCCGCCGACGAGGTCTGCGATGCCGTTCTGGAGGAATATAAGAAGTTATGTAAACTTCACCCCAAAGTCAGGGCCATTGGTGAAATCGGGCTTGATTACCACTATGAGGATATCCCCCGAGACCTTCAGAAAAAGGCCTTCATCGCCCAGATGGAGCTTGCCCGGGAGTTGGGTTTGCCTGTCATCGTCCACGAACGGGAGGCCCACCAGGACGGCATGGAGATCGTCCGGCAGTTCCCGGAGGTTCAGGGCGTATTCCACTGCTACTCCGGCTCTGCGGAAATGGCAAAACAGCTGGTAGATCTGGGCTGGTACATCGGTTTCACCGGGGTGCTGACCTTTAAAAACGCCAAAAAAGCCATCGAAACCGCCCAGGCCATCCCCCTGGATCGGATTGTCATAGAAACCGACTGTCCCTATATGTCCCCGGAGCCCTACCGTGGCCGGCGGAACGACCCCTCCCGGGTAATTTTTGTAGCAGACAAGCTGGCGGAAATCCGGGGCATTTCCCCCGAGGAAGCCCGGAAAGCCACCTATGAAAACGGCAAACGGCTGTACCGGATTTATTAACTGTGCCTAGCGCCTTGGCCCCCTCTCTGAGGGGGGCTTGCTTCCGGGGTGGGTTTGTGGTATACTTTTCAATAATAAATTTTGCTTCAGGAGAATGGTATGCGTATTCTTTTCAACAGCAAAGACACCCAATTTAAAGAACCTTTCGGCACGCTTGTCCCCGGCCAGGAATGTACCCTGCGGATCCATATCCCCGCCACTGTCCAGGCCGCCAAGGTGGACTGCGTCATTCTGGCAGAGGATCACAGCCCCGTGATGACCGTGCCCATGGGCTACCAGTTCAAAAAGGGTGCCTATGAGCAGTTCTGCGGCAAATTCTGCTTTGAAAAGCCGGGTCTGTATTTCTACGGCTTCCAAATCGCCACCAAAACCGGCGGCTTTGACCTGTACAAATACGGCAATGATACCAACATGGAAGCCGGCGACCTGTGGCAGATGACCTGCGTTCCGGCGGATTTCCACACCCCGGAATGGTCTTTAGGCGCAGTCTTCTACCAGGTATTCCCCGACCGATTCCACAAAGCCGGCAAGTGTGACCTCACCGGCAAGCTGGAGCCCTACACCGTTCACGAAAACTGGAACGAAGAAGTGTACTGGAAACCCACCGCTGAGGGTCTGGTGCTGAACAACGACTTCTACGGCGGCAATTTCCGGGGCATTCAGGAAAAGCTGCCCTATATTGCCTCCCTGGGCACCACCATTTTGTACCTGAACCCCATCAGCAAGAGCTTTTCTTCCCACCGGTACGATACCGGCGATTATAAAACCCCGGATCCCATGCTGGGCACCATGGCGGACTTCACCGCCCTGTGCAACGCTGCCCACGCCCTGGGCATCAAGGTGATTCTGGACGGCGTATATTCCCACACCGGCTCCGACAGTCTGTATTTTGACAA
Organism: Oscillospiraceae bacterium; assembly: GCA_015068125.1. Classification (GTDB taxonomy): domain Bacteria; phylum Bacillota; class Clostridia; order Oscillospirales; family Oscillospiraceae; genus Faecousia. The sequence continues at coordinate 19,639 of SVLD01000024.1, forward strand.
AAAGCGGAATTTCGGCGGCAACGGCGCCTATAACTCCCAAAACTCCCCCTATTACGACTGGTATACCTTTAAGCAGTGGCCGAACAGCTATGCTGCATGGTGGGATTTCGACACCCTGCCCACAGTGAAAAAGATGTCCCCCTCCTTCATCGAGTATATCATCACCGGCAAAGACAGCGTCCTGGAGCACTGGATCAAGGCCGGTGCTGACGGCTTCCGGTTGGATGTGGCCGACGAGCTGCCCAATGAATTCATGGACATTCTGAAAAAGCACCTGCGCAAGCTCAAGCCCGATGCCCTGCTCATTGGCGAAGTATGGGAGGACGCCTCCAATAAGGTTGCCTACGGCATCCGCCGCCGGTATTTTGTGGACGGCACCCTGGACAGCGTGATGAACTACCCCTTCCGCACCGCCATCATCAATTTCCTCCGGGAGCGGGATGATGGCCGAGGACTGGAAAACGCTGTGATGACCATTGCGGAAAACTATCCCCGGGAGGTTCTGCTGAGCAACATGAACCTGCTGGGCACCCACGATACCCCCCGAATTCTGACAGCCCTGGTGGACGATTTCGAGGGCAGCCGGGAGGCGCTGGCTAAGCGGAAGCTTTCTCAGCAGCAGTACCTGGTGGCAATAGAGCGGCTGTTTATGGCAGCCTGCCTGCAGTATACCCTGCCCGGCAGTCCCAGCCTGTACTATGGCGACGAGGCGGCTATGGAAGGCGGCAAGGACCCCTTTAACCGCCGCCCCTATCCTTGGGGCAGTGAGAATCAGACCCTGGTGGAATTTTTCCGGGCTCTGGGTCGGCTTCGCAAGGAGCAGGAACCTCTGCGGCTGGGCGACATTCAGTTTTTCCACGCCGGAGATCAGCGGCTGGGCTACACCCGAACCTACGGCGGCAAGACCGTAAAAGTGTATGTCAACCGCGGCTGCGACACCTGGGATATTCCCTCGGGCAGATTGCTGCTGGGGCATAATCTGCGGACAGTGGCGCCCAACTGGCTGACCATCTCCCCCATGGGCGTGTGCATCCTGGAGGAAGAATAATGGGGGACGAATATATCTTTTCCGGCTATTGCCGGGCTCAGGATCAAAGCCGCATGGTGACGGTGGAGACAGAAAACGGCACGCTGCAGGCCGATTGCTGCTACGGGAATTGCCCCTATGAGCAAAATTGCACCATCGCCCAACAAATCGCAGAGATCAAATAACATCATACCACCGGCTGTGCCGGTGGTATGTACAGGCCCCCTTGTGTAAAGGGGGCTGTCATTTTGCAAAGCAAAATGACTGGGGGATTGTCACCTCTTACCTCTTCACTATTCGTTATTACCTAAAAACAATCCCTCCGAGTCGCCTAATGGCGACCCACCTCCCTTTGCACAAGGGAGGCTTACCGCTGCGACGAAACAGGGTATAGCGAAAGCGTTTTGTCCCCCGGCAGAGTCCTCTGCCGGGGAGCTTTGTCATCCTGAGCGGAGCGTAGCGGAGTCGAAGGATCCGTAATATCCACAGGAGAAACGGATCCCTCGACTATGCGTGGGATGACAAGACCTCCGGCTGTGTGGCTGCTCCGCTGCATAGACGGTTGAATTTTCGTTTTCTCGGTGGTAAAATAAATGTACCGTAAATTCTTATTTATCAGACATTAACTGTCCTACACTCTAAAAACCCTTGATATTACTGGGGTTTTCGTCAATTACAAACTCAACTGTTATGTATTTTCCCTTGTTTTTGCCCTTATGAGCGAAAATAAGGGAAACTTTTTATATCTAACCGCCAACTACCTTATCGAGCAGTCGTGCGGAAGTACGCTTCGCCTCTCTTGTAGAGTGAGCGTAGACATTCATCGTGGTACTGACATCAGAGTGACCTAAAAGCTCTTGCACATCCTTCGGTGCTGCTCCGTTAGAGAGCAAATTACTTGTGAATGTGTGACGCAGTTGGTGGAAATGAAACCCTTCCAAACCCTCTACCTTTTTGCTTGCCCGTTTGCACATAATACCGATCGTGCTGGGCGATTCATACGCTCCGTCAGGTCTAAGACACACAAAGGATATCTCCTTGTAGCCCTCGGGCAACTTCTCGTTTCTCGGTAGCGTATAGACCTCGTAGTATGTACGGTCTTTCTCCTTAACCTCAACGCAGTAGTTAAGGCAGAATAGCTCGCCGTATTTGAATCGGTTTTTGTTCTGTTCAAGCTTTGCTGTTCGCAGAATCTCTGCCAGGGTGTCACAGAAGTCCACCGTGCGGACTTTCCTGCGTTTGGTAGCCCCTATCTCGGTTTTGTGCCTTGCGTTGTTGTAGCGCATACTGCGGCGTACCGTAAGGTACTGCTTTTCAAGATTTACGTCTTGCCAAGTCAGTCCGCAGACCTCACCAATGCGAAGTCCGGTGTAGTATGCGATCTGTATGGGGAGCAGTGCGGGGTTATCCTTCGCTTTCAGGAAAGCCTCCAGCTTCAGATACATTTCGTGAGTCAGCGTCGGTATGGTAGCAACGTCTCCGTTATCGTCCGAGAACAGCTCGTAATCATCCTTTTTCCCACGCCAAACGACGTACTGCATCGGGTTAAAGGAAATCATACGCTTGGGAAATACTGCAAAGCGGAACGCTCCTTGCAGTACTGCGGAGAACAAACGTAAGTAACCCTTACTGAGTGGCTTCGCTGTCGTGCCGTCCGGATTTACTCCACCGAAGCTGAGCTGATCCATGAACGCCTGCAAATGATCGGCTGTCACACTTTTTAGTTTTCGGTTGCTGATGGGAAATTGCTTGATGCGGTTAACGGTGCCTTGATAGGACATCACCGTACCGTTACTCAGATTGCCGGGCTTCAGTTCTTCCTCTACCCACATATCCAGCAGCATACCCACCGTTGCGTTTTCGGATTTCGCTACGAATTTCTTTGCTTCGTAGTCTTCCATTGCTTTACGGAGCAGAGCTTCGGTTTCGCTCTTACTTTCCGTTCCTGCGAACTCTCGCTGTACCTGTCTGCCGCTTTCATCTTCAACGTAAAAGCGGTAGTACCACTTCTTGCCTTTTTTTCTTACAGAACCTTTTGCCATATAAAACTCCTTTCCTTTGGCAAACGGAACTGTTGCAATTGTGTATCTATATTATACCATTTTTCGGGTAAAATTGCAACAGTTCCGGGGCCTTTTTCACCGTTATTTCACAGTTTTTGAGCCATTATCTAACGGCTTTTACACTGTCAATATCTCTCAGATCAACACCCTCATTAATCTTCATAAACTCGTTTAGAGCATCGATTCGAATGAGATGTTTACGGCCAACGTAAAGGATCGGGAGCTTTCTGGCTTTCACGAGATCCCGCATCGTATTTCTTCCGATGCCGGTATATTCAGCGGCCTCTTCGACCTTTAATGCGATTTTAACTGTCATAGATATTTTCCTCCTATTTGTAATTACCTCCATTTCTGCCGGAGGCGGGCAAACTAAAAAACATCATAATTTTCTCCTTGCGGGCGGTGACGGATGCCACCGCCCTGTGTTAATCTGTCCCTGTTTCCATATATATCAGTCCCGCATATTTGGGGACATAGTGTTCAATTTGAAAAATTCCTTCTTAAATATAAAAATTGGTTGTTACTGGACTTTTTTCTTGGGATTCTCTTCTGCTAAATAGATTCTTGTTACCTTGTAACGATGATGACCGAGATTTTCGCTAACGATCTTTTGTGCTTGTCTGGGGTTATCTTTCAATGCTTCTTCGTGGGTCTTCTGTGCGTAGCCATGGCGAAGTCCGTGCCAGGATATGGTGGCGTGTCTTTTCTTTTTGCCTTCTTCCACGATCATGTCACGATCCTTGACCATAAACTTCTCTCTGTTGTAGCTCATCCAGTTCTGTAGAGATCGTTTTGCGTCTAAAACACCGTGTTTTTCGCTGTTTGAGATCAGATAATCACCGGGGCGTAATCCTCTGGCTTGAAAATATTCAACATATCTGACGATCAATGCTCTTTGCACAGGATTGAGTGTAATATTACGCTTTTGACCGCCTTTACCCTTGGGGACTACAAGCTGACCGTTTTTCAATGCCGACATCAAATATTCAAGCTTCGTTCTGCACATTTCTTCTATTCTTAATCCGAAAGCATCAATGAAATCTAAAGCGATCACCACATCCGTTCTGCCCATTTCCTCTGCAAGCGCTCTTGCCTTCTCTTTTTCTTCGGGGAGCCATGCGCGATTCTCTACACCAACAGCTCTCTTGGGAAGATCCAAACAGTTATTTTCGGACAGCTTGTTCTTGCTGCCTGAAAGTCTGTGGAAAAAGCGAATGCCGGATAGATCCGATTGGATGGTAGCGGGTGCTGCGCCCGATTCTATCAGATACTCAACGTAGGCTCGGAAATGTCTGTCTTCCACATTCTTAAACTTTTGCAGACGAAAATTGTCTGCTAAAAAGCCGCAGAACCGTTTGGTTGCTTCATAGTGCCGCTTTCTTGTTCCATAGCTCAACTCGTTGCAGTGCTTGTATATGGACGTGACTTGTTCGCACAGGTTCTTGTAGAGTCCCGGGTTCATTACCTTAATCGGCGGAAGATTTTCGGGTATCACAAGCTCTGTGCCGGGT
>SVLD01000025.1 GCA_015068125.1 Oscillospiraceae bacterium
CTACGTATGGACGAGATAAACGCTGAAGGCATCTAAGCGTGAAACTCTCCCTGAGATAAGATCTCCACTGAGGCACGTCGTAGACGATGACGTTGATAGGTCAGAGGTGGAAGCGCAGTAATGTGTGTAGCTGACTGATACTAATAAGCCGAAAGCTTGATCTAAAGCAGGCTCAGTGCAGTTCGCCTCAAGTAATGCAAAAGAAAACAATGTTCAGTTTTCAGGGTATATGCATATAATAGTATTGACAAATGAAATTGTTAGTGCTATAATCCTTATACCGTTAGAGCGGATTGCCGCTTTGACATAAATGATGGGTTATATCCCATCCATACGAGTTGGTATTGATTGTCATGTGGGTCCACCTGTTCCCATCCCGAACACAGAAGTTAAGCACATGTACGCCGACAATACTTGGCGGGTGACTGCCCGGGAAGATAGGTAATGCCAACACAAATATTCCCCCTTAGCTCAGTCGGTAGAGCGACGGACTGTTAATCCGCAGGTCGTTGGTTCAAGTCCAACAGGGGGAGCCAGGAAAAAAGCACTTGCGATAGCAAGTGCTTTTTTCAACGAAACAAATCCCTTACGGGATTTGTAAAATGCACTTCGTGCGTGAAATATGGCTTCGCTGTGTGAAATGCGCTGCGGCGCGTGAGGGGATTTATTTCATTTCACATTGTGACCATAGGGAGCAATATTTTACCAAATATTCTTAAATATAAATTATAAAGCTTTTTTTGATCCACACTTTTCTAAGCTAAAAGCAGACATAAAAGGACTTCACGAAAGTGGAGTCTTTTTTACTATCAACTTGTCGATAAGATACAAAGCACCCCGGCAGGAGTCTCTGCCGGGGTGCTTTGCGTATAGAGGGTATTTCAGACGAGGAACTTAAGATTCCTCGGTAGGAGTATCACTTGTAGATTCATCGTAGTGCGCGCCGCTGTTGGCGGATACAAGCGCCAAAATGAGCATTCCTAAGGGCACGCCAAAGGCCAGACCAATCAGAATTCCTTTAAACAGTTCCATGGACAACACCTCTCTGAATCGTTATGGATAATTATATTTTAACACGATACAAGCGAAAGTCAATACATTAAGTTACACAAAATAACACCTAAAGTGGGCTCGAAATGTATACAATAAGTGTAAGAGGTGAACACAATATGATTAAAGGTCTGCCGGAAAAACTTCGGGATCTTCGTATGAGTATGGGGTTTTCCCAACGAACCGTGGCGAAAAAGTTGAATGTATCACCGGCGATTATCTCTGGCTACGAAACAGGAGAACGGACGCCCAGTACGGAGAATCTGCTGGCGCTGTCATACCTCTATCACTGCAGTACGGATTACCTTTTGGGGCGCGAGTCTGTTGCTCGGCAGAAGTCTATCGGCGCTGAGGGCTTGACTCCCAAGCAGATAAAGATTCTGACTGAGCTGGTGGAAACAATGCGCGATTCATAAGCAAAAAAGTGCGTGCAAAAGCACGCACTTTTTATGTTTTCTATTAGCTGAGCGATTCCAGATACTGCTCCAATGTTTGGCCGGATTCGTGGATCTCGGCGGCTACAGCCAGGCCTACATAGCGGTAGTGCCAGGGTTCATAGATGATGCCGGTGGAGTCGGTGGTGCCCTTGGGGTAGCGCAGGATGAAGCCGTACTTCCAGCAGTTCTCCATGAGCCATTTTTGGGCGGGCAGATCCGCCTGGCCGTCGTTCAGGGACCAGGATCGGGTATCGACGATATCCACAGCCAGACCCAACTGGTGTTCGCTGGTGCCGGGGACGGCGATGACGGTAGCAGCCAGACGCGTGGCTTCTTCCAGGGGATATCCCTGGTCGAGGTAGGAGTTGATTTTCCGCTGGAAAAGGCCCTCCTGATATTCCTGGGTACGGACAGAGGAGACGACGCAGACCTCCGGACATTCCCTGTTGCAATCCGTGATCATGGCAAGCAGCGCGTCGTAGCAGCTGCGATCCACTTTCTGGCCACTGGTGGCGATGGACGTGCTGAGCTCCACCAGGTCGGGAGCATAGCCCTCAGGAACAAAGTTCCAGGGATTTACCAGCAGGATGTAGGCGCCGGCGGAGGTGAAGTAATTGTTCACACCGTCGATGTTGACTTTGCCCCGGGCCATGGTGCCGTCCTCTTTGAAATAGTAGCGGACGCCCTCCAATTCCAACCAACCGGTTAACATAACGCCGTTTTCGTCATAGTAATAGGTGTTTTTACCTTCAGAATACCAGCCGATCCGGGGCTCTGTGACAGGCGGTGCCGGGGGCTCCGAGGGCTCGGTGACCTGGGTCTCCGGTACGGTGGTCGATGGAGAAGATGGCGTGCCCTGCAGGCTTTCTCCGGGTTTGGCGAGGGAGAAGCCGCAGGCGCTGAGCAGCAGCGACACGGCAGCCACCGCTGCTATCCACTTATAAGATTTCACAGTATCACATCCTGTCGCTTTTTCGTATATTTTAGCATAACTCCGGACAGATTGCAATAAGGGCGGGTTGGAAGAAAACGGAAATAAAATACCGGCAGGCCTTTTTGACCTGCCGGTGAAAGATTGGGTTTATTTCAGATATTCGATATTGTAAGATACAACCTCGCCGGTTTTGTTATCCGTGACGATGGTCACATTGGCCAGCCTTGTTAAATTCTTGTCCTTGCTGGCTGGTGTCTTCTTATAGCTCCACATGGCATCGGTGATCTCCGCACCCTCCACAGCCTGGTACAGCGCTACGGTGTAGGTGGTTTCCTTGCCCCAGAAGGGCTTGCTGGCGTACTCAATTACTGCCACGGTGGCGTTTTCGGGGAGGGTGGTTTCCTTGACGCTGATGATATCGTGCACGGTGTGGTTCATTTCCACAACCTCGGTATCGGAGTAATCTTTGGTAATGGAGTTGTTGTCATAGTAATAAGTCAGGTAACCGGCGGCGCTGCCGATACCCACAACCACCAGAAGCACCAGGGCAATGATGTGCTTTTTGCTGAACTGGAGATTGGCGTTGTGAACATAAGTCAGCTTGGCCTGGGCGGTTACCGGCACAAGTACCTTCAAAAACAGGGTCAGCACCACGGATTCGATGGGGAAGAAGAACAGATTCTTAAACAGCCGTGCCACGGTCATGATACCCAGAATGGAATCCTTGGCTTTTTCCGGATTGCCCAGGTAGGTGTACTGCCATGCGAAGACCAGCTGCTGCAGAACCACATTGACCACAAAGCAGATCAGGAACCGGGCAATGATGACCCGGGTGGCGCTGGGCTTTGCCCGATACAGGCACAGGGCGTAGATCATGGTGCTGGCGATTTCCGTAAGTACGAAGGGCAGGAAATAATCGCCGGTGGGGTAGATCATAAAGCCGATGGTATCGGAAATGATGGCTGCCGGGATGGCAACCACAGGGCCGTAGATCATGGCGCCCAGAGCGGTAGCCAGCATAGCGGTCTGGATGCTCATCTGAGGGCCCAAAGGAATGGCCAGGGGTTTCAGCGCCACGCGAAGGGCGATCATCAGGGCGGTGACCACCAGCATTTTTACATCGGTCAGCTCCGCGGCGGCGTCCTTCCAGTAGGCTTTGGAGAATGGATGAGCGTAAAGGTTTGTGGATTTTTGTGCGCGTGCCATAAAAAGGCCTCCTTTTTGTAGTGGGCAGAGCCCGGACAACAGAGCTGTCCCAACGGACCGAAAACAAAAATCCCCCACGCATAGCGTAAGGGAGTTGTATTTGCGGATCACCCGTGGGGCAGCACGGCAAAGCCGGCGCATTCGCCCGATCGAGTATCGTTGCTACATAAAGGAGGATATCCATTATGCAACAGCGGGTGCGGTGACCCCATCGCGGATTGAGTCCTTCGTCCTCCGGGCAACTCCCCGTCCCGGTGGCACTTCACGCGAGGTCTCCTACTCTGTTAGGGCTATCATACACGAAAAGTCAGATTTTGTAAATACCTTTTTTTCACATAGCGGGTTCTGTCAGAGCCGGGCGAAAAATAAATGTGTACTTTTACGGAAATTGTGATATAATATCTGTACGATGCGCCGGGACGGGCTAAACCCGGGCATAAATCGCGGAGCGCTTCCTCTGGCGCTTACTGCAAAAAAGAGAATAGTCAAGCAGGCGTTTCTTCCCCGAAAAGGCGATTCAGGGCCGGATCCGGAAGGGCGGTTGCCTGCTTTTGTTGCGGCCTTTGGCCGATATTTGAAAGGAGTATGAATACCAATTGGCTGAAAAACTGAAAATTATCCCCCTGGGCGGTTTGGATGAGATCGGCAAGAACATCACCGTCCTGGAATACGGAAAAGATATGATCGTCGTGGACTGCGGCGTAGGTTTCCCGGATGAGGAAATGTACGGCGTGGATCTGGTGATCCCGGATTTTTCTTATCTGGTAGCCAACCAGAAAAAGCTCCGGGGCATGTTCATTACCCACGGTCACGAGGATCACATCGGTTCCATTCCCTACTGCATGCAGCAGGTAAATTGCCCCATCCACGGCACTGCCATGACCAACGGCCTCATTAAGCTGAAGCTGGAGGAGCATCGTCTGGCGGATACCGTTAAGCTCATCACCCACAAGCCCGGCGACTGCGTGAAGGCCGGCTGCTTTACGGTAGAATTTATCCATGTGAACCACTCCATTGCCGATGCGGTGGCTTTTGCCATTCACACCCCGGTGGGCACTGTGGTAATGACCGGCGACTTTAAGATCGACCCCACTGCCCAGGGCGGCATGACGGATCTGGCGCGTTTGGGTGAGCTGGGCAACAAGGGTGTTCTGGCGCTGCTCTGCGATTCCACCAATGTGGAGCGTGGGGGCTATACCCCCAGCGAAAATGTGGTGGCGGAAAGCCTGGATCGGCAGTTTAAGAACTGCGATCAGCGGATCATTGTGACCACCTTCGCCTCCAATATGCACCGCATCCAGGCAGTGCTGGCCACCGCCCAGCGGTATGGCAGAAAGGTTGCCGTTACCGGCCGGAGCATGGAAAATATGCTGAAGGTTGCCCAGGAGCTGGGCTATCTGAAGGTCAAGCCCGGCACGATTGTGGAGCTGGGTGCCATCAAGAGTCTGCCGAAGAACAAGGTGGTCATTGTGTCCACCGGCAGCCAGGGCGAGAATATGTCCGCCCTGTATCGCATGGCCTTTAACACCCACAAGCAGGTGGATATCACCTCCGGGGATCGGATCATCATTTCCGCTTCCGCCATTCCCGGAAATGAAAAGGCGGTTTCCAAGATCATCAACGAGCTGTACCGCAAGGGCGCGGATGTGGTTTATGAAAAGAGCGAAGGCCTCCATGTTTCCGGCCACGCCTGCCAGGAGGAGCTGAAGATCGTCCACGCCCTGTGCAAGCCCAAGTTCTTTATCCCCGTCCACGGCGAGCAGCGGATGCTGCAGATCCACGGAAAGCTTTCTCAGCAGATGGGCGTCAAGGCCAATCATGTGTGCATTGGCGAGATTGGCACGGTGTTTGAGCTTACCGGCAAGACCTGCAAGGCAGCCGGCACAGTACCCGCCGGCAAGGTCTATGTGGACGGCACCGGCGTGGGCGATGTGGGCAGTGTGGTGCTTCGGGATCGCAAGCACTTGGCCCAGGACGGCATGATCGTGGTCTGTGTGAACCTGAGCAGCCAGGATGGCAGCGTGATCTCCGGGCCGGATATCATTACCAGGGGCTTTATCTATGTGAAGGAATCCGAGGAACTGATGGAAGACTTAAGGACTGTGGCACTGGAAGCCATCGACCGTTGCAGCCGCCGGCGCAGTCGGGACTGGGCGACCATCAAGTCTGCTATTAAAAATGACCTTTCCGGGTATCTGTATAAGACCACAAAGCGCAATCCCATGATCCTGCCTGTCATCATGGAAATCTGACGGCAAAGCCGCCCTTGCAAAAGGGCGGCTTTTGTGGTTTAATAAAATATGCTTTCCCAAGGGGAGAGGCAAGAGGGAAAACTGGAAATACAGGAGAAACTTATGCGTTATTATTTTGCGCCCATGGAGGGGCTGACGGACAGTATCTACCGCCGGCTGCATCATAAATATTTCCCCGGGGCAGATCGCTACTATATGCCCTTCATGTCGCCCACGGTCCACAGAAGTTTGACGGCTCGGGAGGAACGGGAGCTGCCCTTTGCGGATGCGGAGGGTTTTGCCGCTGTGCCGCAGCTGCTGACGAAGGTCGTCGAGGATTTCATCTGGGCTGCCGGAGTCATCCGGGATCGGGGCTATGCGGAGGTCAATCTGAATTTGGGCTGCCCCTCCGGCACGGTCACCGCTAAGGGGAAGGGAAGCGGTATGCTGGGTGATTTGGACGCTTTGGATCGGTTTTTGGATGGGATTTTTTCCGCTGCGCCGCTGCCTGTATCCGTCAAGACCCGGCTGGGCGTAACGGACAGCGAGGAATTTCCCGCGCTGCTGGAAATCTACAACCGCTATCCCATTAAGGAACTGACCATTCATCCCCGGGTGCGGAAGCAGTTTTACAGCGGCGGCGTGGATATGGCGCAGTTTCGCTATGCCGCCGAAAACAGCAAAAATCCTCTGTGCTACAATGGTGACATCGAAAGCCTTGGAGATATTACGAAAATCGAAGAAGAATTTCCGAATGTGCAGGCAGTGATGATCGGTCGGGGGCTCATCGGCGACCCCGGTATGCTTACCCCAGGAGGTGCGGATGTAAAGAAACTGGAAACCTTCTGCAGCGAACTGCTGGAAGCTTACCTGGTGGCCTTCGGCGGCAGCCGGAATGCCATGTTCCGGCTGAAGGAGCATTGGGGCTTCCTGATCACGCATTTTGAAGGCAGCGAAAAACTTTGGAAGCGGCTGCGGAAAACCACGGATCTTACGGAATACCGCCGCATAACCGAAGAAATTTTTCATACTTTGCCCCGGAAATGAGAAAACATGGGCCGACGGGAATTGACTTTTTACTGCCGTGCCTGTATAATATTTGCGGAAAATCATAAAGGCGGCTCACCGCCTTTGAAAAGAAAGGAATTTTGCCATGATTTACAGTAGCGAAGTACAACATATGTGCTCCGTGGCCAAGGGTGCCTATCACGGCCCCGCTCCCATTCCCGAAGAGGGCAAGTGGGTTCAGGTCAAGGAAATTAAGGATGTCAGCGGTTTCACCCACGGCATCGGCTGGTGCGCTCCTCAGCAGGGTTGCTGCAAGCTGACCCTGAATGTGAAGGAAGGCATCATTGAAGAGGCTCTGGTGGAAACTCTGGGCTGCTCCGGCATGACCCACTCTGCCGCTATGGCTTCCGAGATCCTCATCGGTAAGACCCTGCTGGAGGCTCTGAACACCGACCTGGTGTGCGACGCCATCAACACCGCTATGCGGGAGCTGTTCCTGCAGATCGTTTACGGCCGCAGCCAGTCCGCTTTCTCTGAGGACGGTCTGCCCGTGGGCGCTTCCCTGGAGGACCTGGGTAAGGGTCTGCGCAGCCAGGTTGGCACCATGTTTGCCACCAAGGTTAAGGGCCCCCGTTACCTGGAGATGGCAGAGGGCTATGTTACCCGCTGCGCTCTGGACGAGGACAACCTGATCATCGGTTACGAGTTCATCAACCTGGGTAAGATGATGGACTTCATCAAGAAGGGCGACGATGCTGCCACCGCTCTGGAGAAGGCCAAGGGTTCCTACGGCCGTTTCGCCGGCGCTGCCAAGTACATCGATCCCCGCCACGAATAAGAGGAGGACACGAAAATGGCTTTGTTTGAAGGTTACGAGAGAAAAATCGACAAAATCAACGGTGTCCTGGCACAGTACGGCCTGAACTCCGTTGAAGAGTGCCGCGAGATCTGCGTGGCCAAGGGCTTCGATCCCTACGAGATCGTCAAGGGCATTCAGCCCATCGCTTTCGAGGACGTGGCATGGGCCTACTGCGTGGGCGCTGCCATCGCTATGAAGAAGGGCGTTACCTGCGCTGCTGACGCTGCTGAGGCTATCGGCATCGGCCTGCAGGCATTCTGCATCCCCGGCTCCGTCGCTGAGGACCGCAAGGTCGGTCTGGGCCACGGCAACCTGGGCGCTATGCTGCTGCGGGACGAGACCAAGTGCTTCGCATTCCTGGCTGGCCACGAGTCCTTCGCTGCTGCCGAAGGCGCTATCGGCATCGCCCGTTCCGCCAACAAGGCTCGTAAGGAGCCCCTGCGGGTCATCCTGAACGGCCTGGGCAAGGACGCTGCTCAGATCATCAGCCGTATCAACGGCTTCACCTATGTGCAGACTCAGTTTGACTACTACACCGGTGAGCTGAAGATCGTCAAGAAGATCCCCTACTCCACCGGCGAGCGCGCTGCCGTTAACTGCTACGGCTGTGACGATGTCCGTGAGGGCGTTGCTGTTATGCACCACGAGGGCGTGGACGTTTCCATCACCGGTAACTCCACCAACCCCACCCGGTTCCAGCACCCCGTTGCCGGCACCTACAAGAAGGAGTGCATCGAGCAGGGCAAGAAGTACTTCTCCGTCGCTTCCGGCGGCGGCACCGGCCGTACTCTGCACCCCGATAATATGGCAGCTGGCCCCGCTTCCTACGGCCTGACTGATACCATGGGCCGCATGCACGGCGACGCTCAGTTCGCCGGTTCTTCCTCCGTCCCTGCCCACGTGGAAATGATGGGCTTCCTGGGCGCAGGCAACAACCCCATGGTCGGCATGACCGTTAGCGTTGCTGTTGCTGTGGAAGAGGCTCTGAAGTAAGATTAACCTACAAAACAAGACCACCCCGGAGTGAAAGCTCCGGGGTGGTTTTTATGTAGGGGCAAGCATTGCTCGTCTGCGGGCGGCGAAACGCCGCCCCTACCATGAATCAACCAATCTGGCATCCCTAGAGTTGCTCCGCTCCCTAGGAACGACAAAAGGACAAGCAATGCTCGCCCCAACGGTTTAACCGTTATATGTACCCAGGTTGATGATGGTGATGCCTTTCTTGCGTTGGGCGTATTCCAATGCTTTGTGGGCGTTATGCAGATGGTGATTGACATAGCAGATAATGAAATCCGCATCGTCGATCATCCGTTCATTTGCTACCCGGATAGCAATGCTTTTGGGTACCATTTCCATGCCGGGAGGGTAATAGGTGCCGTCCACGCCTGTGGGACAATAAACAGGCTTATGGGGCTCATAGTAGGCAATCAGGCGTTGAACAGAAATGAATGGGTACTTTTCTTTTAATGCAATTACGGCGCGGGTGGCTAAACGGTCAAAATCCCCCCGGTGTCCGAGGTAATAGTTTCGGCACCCATGTTCAACAATGAGGACTTCAACGGCTTGCACAATCTTTGGAAACAAATCTTCTGGACAGTCGCCGTGCCCAAATAAAAAACATAGCTGTCTTTCTTTGAGGATTTCGTCTATACCAACAGTCATATTTTTCTCCTTAAATTTTCAACAATATCTGTTACAGATAAAAGATATCTCTTACATTCTTAATTATATCGGAATTCGATATAAAATCAACAAAAAAGAGAAAAAATATTGATTATAGATATTCTTGAGAGGAGAAGTGTATGGCGAGCAAGAAATTTTTGATAGATGGTAACATCTGCGGCGAAAGAGTGCGACTAGCTCGGGCAATGCAGAAGCCGCCGATGCGGCAGGAGGATCTGGCAAGGGAAATTAATTTCCGGGGAATGGACATGACAAAGTTGATTATTTCCAGAATCGAAAAGAATCAGCGGCATGTCTGTGACGGCGAATTGCTGATGCTGGCTAAGGTCTTGGGCGTATCTATGGAGTGGCTCTGCGGAGAGGATGCTTAAGTAAAATAATCTTACCAAATAACACCACCCCGGTTCTTTCGAACCGGGGTGATTTTTGGTTTTACCTTATTAAGTCAAGGGCATAAACTGGCTCTGGTCGCCGAAGTCCTTGACACCCCAAAAAGAAGCGATGGTCTGGGGGATCTGGATGTTTTCCACAGTGATGCCGTCAAACAGCTCGCCGCCAATGCCGTGGGTAAACACAGGAACATCCGCGCCGGTGTGGTCATCATAGGTGTACTCGAAGCCGTTTTCCGTGGCGGTAAGGCCGCCGCTTTCGTGGTCGGCGGTAATGATCACCAGGGTGTTGGGATGATAGAAGGCATACTCCATCACCAGGGCGATCACACGGTTAAAGCGGATCAGGGCGTTGAAGGCGGAGGGCATATCGTTATTGTGGTTGTGCTTGTCAATATGAGCTTCCTCATACATCATAAAGAAGCCGTCCGGATCTTCGCTCAGGGCGCCCAGGGTTTTGGTCACGGTGTCGCAGATGAATGTGATACCTTTTTCATTGTAATAGTCGTAGCCGCAATCAATGATGGTGCCGCACTGCTGCTTTAACTGCGCCTGGCTGGCGATGATGTCAGATTTGGCGTTTCTGTCATCCGCGTGGGCGGAAAATGCCGCAGGAGTTGCGCCGGTGTTTACCTCGGTGGACAGGACGGCGGTGGCCTTTCCAAGAGAAGCGGCCAACTCGGTCAAAGACTGAACGGGAGCGTGATTCTGATCCTGGCCCACATAGTAGTTCATGGTCTTGATGCCGCAGGCCAGGGCCGTGGCACCGGCGGCGCTGTCGGTGACGCCGGTGAGAGAATTCGTCCGGGAGAAGCCAGCATAGGGCAGATAATAGCCGAAGAAGGTGTTTTCCTCGTGACTATACTCCCGGTTATTGGTCATAGCATCAAACAGCAGGGTCTGGTTGACGCCCATGCCGTCGCCGATCATGATAATATAGTTGTCCGGCGTTTCCACAATGGGGCTGTGGGTGGTCACTTCCTTGGGGATCACAGCGTTGTAATCGCTCTGGGGAACATAGGTTTGGATGAAATAATAGGCAGCAGCGGCGATGACGAAATACTCGCCTTCCAGTGCGATTTGGGTATCTTCCGCCAGAATGGTGAACTGGGTAGAGTCGGAGACCGGCTCTAACCGGGAGGAAATATCCCGGGAAGTATTGCCGACAACGATCTCGTATGTACCGGAGGGGACGTCGCTGTCTTTCAGCACCGGGAGGGTCAGACCGGTGCGGGCTTGGATTTCGGTTTGGATGTATTGGGCAGCACGCTGGTTGTAGCCGTAGCTTTCGTCAGCGTAAACGATGGAGAAGTCGGCAAGGGAAATATCGTTCAGACTGGATGTGGAAGTCTGCTCAGGTTCTGCCTGGGTGCAGGCTGCGAAAAATGTCAGAATCAGTGTTGCAATAAGCAACAAGGAGAGCGCTCTGGATGTCAGCTTTTGGAAATTCTTTTTCATAGTTGTTTCCTCCTGTTCGTAAGACACCATAATTACACTACAACACAGGCGCATGGTTGTCAACCCAAAAATAGCCGCCGCCGGTTCAACTGACTTTGACGACATGATGCCCCCGGTTCGAAGGAACCGGGGTGTTTTCCGTCCAAAGATTTCCATCCGGCTGTGGGAAACTGTCCTTGACACAGGATTGAATATTTCATATAATAAAAATATCTATTTTTTGGCAGAAAAATGCCGATAATTAGGAGGAATTGTTATGGCACATATTGCGGATATCATCAAATACGAGGGAGATAATTCTACCTTTGTATGGAAGCATCCTCTGGAGGACTTTAACAGCCTGACCCAGCTGATTGTTCACGAAAGTCAGGAGGCTATCTTCTTCATGAACGGTCAGGCGCTGGATCTGTTTGGCCCCGGCCGGTACACCCTGGAAACCCAGAATATTCCCAAGATCGGCAAGCTGCTGAACCGCAACACCGATGGAGAGACCCCCTTCCACTGTGAAGTTTACTTTATCAATAAGACCGTGCAGATGGCCATCAAGTGGGGCACCGACAGCAAAGTCAGATTCCTGGAGCCTACATACAATGTGCCTCTGGAGATCGGCGCCTCCGGCGAGCTGAACTTGCAGGTTTCCGATTCCCGGAAGCTGCTGGTGAAGCTGGTGGGCACCATGAAGGGGATTGCCTGGGAGGATCGTATGGGCTCCGGCTTTACCAAGTCCCTGGTGGCATCCTTCCGTCCCCTGATCTCTATGGAGGTCAAGGCGAATCTGTCCAACTGCATCAGATCCAACAATATCAACATTCTGGAGATCGACCAGAGCCTGGGTATGCTGTCCGATGTACTGAAGCGCAGCATTACTCCCGGCTTTGAGGAATACGGTCTGACCATCCCTGAGTTCTTTGTGACCACCGTGGTTCTGCCGGAGAATGATCCCAACTTCAGAAATATTCGTCAGCTGCATACCATTGCCCTGCAGACCAAGATGGCAGAGGCTTCCGCAACGGTCATCGCCGCCAACAGGCAGGTGGAGCTGGAAAAGGAAACCACCGCTACGGAGAAGGCACGCCGGGAAGCAGAGCGGAAACTGATCTACGCCCAGGCAGAAGCCCAGGCCGCGAAGATGGCCGGCATCGCTGAGGCTGAGGTCATGCGGGCTCAGGGCTACAACCAGAAGGATGTTATTCAGGCTGAGGTTCAGAAGGCATACGCCGAGGGCCTGGGCAACATGACCATCAACGGCTCCGGCGGCGGTGTAGCCGGCGACATGATCGGTCTGGGTGTGGGCATGGCCGCTGCCGGCGCGGTTGCGCCGCAGATGGGCGAGATGTTCAAGGGCTTTGGCGTGAATAATGCCCCTGTTGCTGCCACCATTACCTGCCCCAACTGCAACACGGAAGTGCCGGAAAGCTCCAAGTTCTGCCCGGAGTGCGGCAACAAGATCGAAATTTTGGGTCAAAATGAGATCATTTGCCCCGCCTGCAACCAGAAGACCGCAAAGGGTAAGTTCTGCATGCATTGCGGCGAGCCCCTGGTCGCTAAGTGCGCAAAGTGCGGCGCTGAGCTTCCCTTGGGTGCCAAATTCTGCCTGGAATGCGGCGAAAAGATTTAACAGGAGGATAAGACAATGAAAAAACAGTTTCCTAAATTTTTTGTTGCGTGGGCGGCCCTGGTTGCCGTTTTCAATGTACTGGCCTTCGTTTCTGTGGGCTGGGACGGCGTGGAGAAGTACACCGACTCCTTCTGGATCGGCTACGCTCTGATCACCCTTGAGTTTATCGGCCACTTGATCTGCGGCGGCATTGCGCTGAATGCGAAGGATTCCCAGAAAATGTTCTATCGCCTGGAGCTGATTCGCACAAGCTACGCCACTCTGATCGGCACCTTTGTGGTAGGCGGTCTGTTTATGCTGATCCCCACGCTGCCTGCATGGCTCGTGATCATCATTGGCGCGATCCTCCTGGCAATGCATATCATTTCCCTGATGAAGGCCACCGCCGCTGTTTCCGCAGTGGAGCAGGTGGATCAGAAGGTCAAGGCGCAGACCCTGTTTATTAAATCCCTGACTGTGGATGCAGAGAGAGTTCTGGCCCGGGCAAAGTCCGAGGAAGCCAAGGCCATCTGCAAGAAGGTCTATGAGGCTGTTCGCTACTCCGATCCCATGAGCAACGCGGCTCTTGCCGGCGTGGAAAGTCAGATCACCATTAAGTTTTCCGCTTTCCTGGATGCTGTTCTGGCAGATGATATCAGCGCCATCAGCAATGCGGCCAACGAAATCATGATCCTGATTCAGGACAGAAACGCAAAGTGTAAGATCCTGAAGTAATACAAAACGTTGAGAGGTCGTCCAAATGGCTGTTATCAAGTGTAAAATGTGTGGAGGAACCCTGGATGTTGTCCAGGGTTCCTCCATTGCGGAATGTGAATACTGCGGAAGTCTGCAGACCCTGCCCAAGGCCAGCGACGAGCGGCTCACCAGCTTCTACGAGCGAGCCAACGACCTGCGCATGAGCCACGAGTTTGACAAGGCCGCGGAGATCTATGAGCGGATCATCGCGGAGACACCCGCAGATGCGGACGCCTACTGGTCCATGGTACTCTGCCGCTATGGCATTGAGTATGTGGAGGAAACCAGGGGCAGCGGCCGGAAACCTACCATCAACCGGGCGCAGCTGACATCCGTCACGGAGGATGTGAACTACCGCAGCGCCCTGAAGTATGCCGACCCGGAGCAAAAGCGGATCTATGAGGCGGAGGCTGCCCGGATCGATCAGATTCTGCAGCGGTATCTGGAGATTTCCCGCAACGAGCCGCCCTACGATGTGTTCATCTGCTACAAGGAGACTGATGCCGAGGGCAGACGCACCATTGACTCCGTGCGGGCAGGCGAGATCTACCGGGAGCTGACCACCGAGGGCTTCAAGGTGTTCTTTGCGCCGGTTACTTTGGAAAACAAGCTGGGCGAGGACTACGAGCCTTACATCTTTGCCGCCATCAACAGCGCGAAGGTCATGGTGGTCATCGGCACCCGGCCGGAATACATGAATGCCGTTTGGGTCAAGAACGAATGGAGCCGTTTCCTGACACTGGCCAAGGAGGACTCCAAAAAGACCCTGATCCCGGTATACGGCGGCATGGATCCCTATGATATGCCTGAGGCATTCCGCTTCAAGCAGTCCCAGAATATGGAAAAACTGGGCTTTATGCTGGATCTGGTGCGCGGCATCGAAAAGCTGGTGGGTAAAAATACCGGTGTACCGATGACTCAGTCTGCGCAGCAGTCGGAACTGCAGGTGCCTGCGGCCAGCGTAGATACCCTGCTGCAGCGGGCGGCCATTTTCCTGGAAGACCAGGATTGGAGAAATGCCAACATCTACTGCGAAAAGGTTTTGGATATCGCGCCGACTAACGGTCAGGCGTATCTGTATAAGCTGCTGGCAGAGGCAAAGGTCACCAGCGAAAGCGCCCTGGTTTCCGCCACCGTGGCGCCGGAGAAGCTGCGTGCCTACAAAAATGCTGTCCGTTATGCCGACGAGGTCACCACTGCCAAGCTGATCGACTGCAACCAAAAGGTCAAGGATCGCTTGGCTCGGGAGGAGGAAACCCGCCTGGAGCAGGAGCGAATTCGCCTGGAGCAGGAGCAGCTGGAAATTCAGCGGCAGAAGGAAAGGATTCGCCGGCAAGAGGAATACAGGCAGAAAAAGAAGGCGCTGACCGACGCCCGGGAGAACACCTCCGACCTGCTTGCTAATCAGGTTCGGGATAAGGAATATCTGGCCAATGCCCTGGTGGCCTGCCGGGACAGACTGAATAATCTGCAGAAGTACAAACGCAATATTTATATCTG
This sequence comes from Oscillospiraceae bacterium, assembly GCA_015068125.1. Lineage (GTDB taxonomy): Bacteria > Bacillota > Clostridia > Oscillospirales > Oscillospiraceae > Faecousia. The sequence goes on from SVLD01000025.1 coordinate 15,109, forward strand.
GGCGCTGACGGTTCTGGTCAATACGGTGATCCTCATTTCTATAATTTCCAGCGGTTTCGGCGGAAGCTATATGGTTTTCCTGGTGCTGCAGTGTGTACTGAGTGTATTCCTGGCAAAGGCTCGGGATAAGTCCAAAGTTGCCGGTGGCGTAGTGGCATTTATTACCCTGGGATTTTTCACGCCGTTCTCGGCGCTGAAGGGCCTGATCGAGGCTGTGCAGGCGTCCCCCAAGCAGCTGAAAGAGGAGCAGGAGCACCTGAATTCCGACATGCAGCGGATGGAGACCGAAATTCAGACAACGCAGCGCTCCCTGGGCGTACTGAACAGCAAGCTGTCAGCCCTGAAAGTTGAGGAGGATACTTACGCATGATACAAAGATGTCAATTTTGTAATCATATCGGAGAACCCATCCGGCGGCAGGGAAGATGGTACTGTGCCATGTGCGGCGGTGAGATTTGTCCGTCTCAGAGCCAGGGGCAGAATACGGGCACTGTCAGCGGCGCTGTGTGCCCCATTTGCAAAAACCGACAGGAGAATTACTACGATGGCGCCAAATATCACTGCGCCCTGTGTGAAATGTCCTTTGACCTAAACCAGCAGCCATGGTCGCCCCAATACAGGCCGAATTATGGCACAGTGGGGGTCAATCCCTATATCGAGACTCTGAAAAAGGACAAAAACCGTTATCGGAATCTGGGCATTTTGTTCGTTTTCCTGTTCTGGCCGGTGTCGGTTTATTTCTTCTATAAGTTTATCCAGACTAGCAATGAACTGAAAACCGCAAGATAATTAAGACAAAAGGAAGTTTAGGCCATGGCCATCATTAAGTGCAAAATGTGCGGCGGTGACCAAGGGTAACCGCCGGTGTGACCAACATTACTATCCCGGACAGCGTCACTATCATGGGGCAGGAGGTGTTCATTGGCTGCACCAGTTTGAAGCATGTCTATTGCCAGGCAACGAGCCGACCTGTTGGATGGGGTTCCAGTTGGTCTCACGGCACATCTGCCCAAGTCGTTTGGGGCAGCACCGGACTGGATTAAGCTACCATAATCAAAAGCCCTCCCGGATGGGAGGGCTTTTGCGCGCCACAGGAGAAGGCTTTCTCCAACCCTTGTCATCCCGAGCGCAGTCGAGGGATCCGTTCCCTGTAAAAAGCAGACGGATTCTTCGACTTCGCAGCCTGCGGCTGCTACGCTCAGAATGACATTTCCCCCTCGGGATGACGGGAAAGGCTTTTTCGGACGAGCGATGCTCGCCCCTACAAGGGCATTATCAAACAGAAAAACCCGGCTGCTTCGGAATGAGGCAGCCGGGTGTGCTTATTGGACGCTTTCGGTGGGGTCAGAGCTACCGCCGGGCTCGGAGGGCTCAGGCTCGCCGGGTTCGGAGGGATCGGTACCGGGTTCGGACGGCTCGGTGCCGGGCTCGGAGGGATCGGGTTCGGTGATAACATCCCGGCTTTCGGTGGTGGCGCAGACGGTGCAGGTGTGGTTCTCCTTGGTGCTGTCCTCAGGATTCGGGAGCCACTCGCCCCAGTCGTGGCCGGGAGCGGTGTAAATTTCGGTTTTCTTTACATTACTGCAGCGGGTGCATTGCAAGCCATCGTAGCCGTCCACGGTGCAGGTGGCATCCTGATGGACAGGGGTCTGGTGGTCATGGCCGGGGGCGGGGAGAACGGCAGTCTTTTGTACATCGCCGCAGCGGGTGCATTTCGTGCCCGCATAGCCATCAACGGTGCAGGTGGCATCCTGGTTGGCTTCCTGGTAATCGTGACCGGGGGCGGCCTGCTGATTCAGCGCGGCGGACTGGCCGCATTCGCAGAGGTAGATGTCATAACCGCTGACGGTGCAGGTGGTCTCCACCTTGCGGATGAGGGTGGCGAAATTGTGCGTATGGCCGGGCTCGGTGGGACCAGTGGTCACCGGAGGAACGAACTCAGTGGGGGCGGTGGTGGCCTCGGATTCCGTGGGCGCCGGGCGGGAGGGGGAGGAGGGAGTGGGTGTCGTCGGCGTGGGGGAAACGATCCGCCGGAATACGACACTGGCCAAAACAATAGTCAAAAGCATTAAGACACACAGAATGATGATAAGAATCTGTTTTAAGGACATTTTGGAATACTCCTTTCATGCCCCTCTATTATAGCGGCTTCCCCGGATAAATGCAAGGGGGAGATTGGGGGCGCCGTTCGCCGGATGTGGATTTTTGACCTTGAACAATGGAAAAGTCCTTGCATTGTATGGAAATATATGGTATATTCGGTATTAGTTGACCGCTACCTTTCAAGGAGGACGCAAAACATGAAAAAACTGACATCAATGTTGGTGGCTCTGGCCGTGATGCTCATAGCCGCGGTGCTGTTCTTGCCTACGGAGGCTCGGGCAGCTACGGAAGGATATTACACTTACACTGTATCCAACGGTGAAGCTACCATTACATCTTGTAGTGATACGCAGGGCGGCGATATCGAAATTCCCAGCACTCTGGGTGGCTACCCGGTCACCAGCATTGGAGATGGTGCGTTCTCTGACATGGGCATTGGCGCTGTTGAAATTCCAGACGGCGTTACCAGTATTGGAGGGGGAGCGTTCGCCGAAAACCATAATTTGTTGATTGTTAATATTCCTGACAGCGTCACCAGCATTGGTGATTTTGCATTCTCTGGATGCAACCGGCTGCCCGAGATCATCATCCCTGACAGTGTCACCAGCATTGGAGATGGTGCGTTCTCTGGATGCAACCAGCTGCTCGAAATCATCATCCCGGACGGTGTTACCAGTATTGGTGATAGTGTGTTCGCTTCCTGCACCAGTCTAACCAGTGTGACCATCCTGGACAGTGTCACCAGCATTGGCAAATGGGCATTCTATGGCTGCGCCAGCCTGACCAGTGTGACTTACTGCGGAACTGAGGAACAGTGGAATGCAATAATCATTGGTACCAGCAACAGCTATCTTACAAATGCCACACGGCAGTATCACAATTATCAAAATCGTATTTGCACCATTTGTGGCGCAAAGGAACCCAAGAAGATTATTGCCAGCGGCACCTGTGGTACAAACCTCACCTGGACGCTGGACGACGAGGGTACACTGACCATCTCCGGTACCGGTGCGATGTGGGATTTTATAGATGATGGCGATTTTGATAGCTCCAAGATGCCTTGGTATAATCGCCGGGGCACTATCAAGTCTGTGGTTATTGAAAATGGTGTCAAAGGCATTGGCTACTGTGGGTTTTGGGGCTGCTCCGGCTTGACCAGTGTAGTTATCCCGGACAGTGTCACCTGGATTGACGAGTATGCGTTTGCTTTTTGTGACAATCTGACCAGCGTGACTTACTGTGGCACGAAGGAGCAGTGGAACGCAATGTCCATCGGTGCTCACAATAGACAGCTTACCAATGCAGTACGGCAGTATCACGATTATGCAGGCGCCTCCTGCGCGGAACAGAAAACCTGCACCGTTTGTGGCACAATCAGCGCACCGGGCCATATTTGGCGTGAAGCTACTTGTACTGAGGCACAGATGTGCATCTCCTGTGGCGCAGAAGGCGATGCAGCACTGGGACATGAATATATTGGCTACAATAACGCTTGCACGAGATGTAAACTGAATGTGACTGCCAGTGGCCAGTGCGGTGCAAACGCATACTGGGTGGTTGATAGTACTGGCACATATTACATTTATGGCTCTGGCGAAATGTGGAATTTTGAAAGCTACGACGATGAACGTCCGTTTTATTATGCCAACCGAATTGTAATTCTGAATGGCGTCACCAGCATTGGCAGGTATGCGTTTGTACAGATGAACATTGATATTACCATTCCCACCAGTGTTACAAAAATTGGTTACCATGCGTTTCATTGGTGTGAGGATATGACGGAGTTTACCTACTGTGGCACAGAGGAACAATGGAATGCCATCGATATTGCAGACTATAATGCCCCCCTTGTAAATGCACGGCGCATACCGGAGCATATGTGGTCTGGATCATCCGATTGTTCGGAATCTGGAGTCTGCTATACATGTGGTTTGACCAAGGAGGCCAGCAATCATGACTACTTAGCTAGCAGTGATGCTTGCGGCAACTGTGGATTGAATGCGGTTGATTATGGCTGGTGCGGCACCAATGTCAAGTGGCTGCTGGACAATGCCGGCACATTGTACATTTACGGTTCTGGAGAAATGTACGATTATAACGACTGGTCTCATTATACTCCATGGGGCAGTTATTGTAGCAATATTAATACGGTGGTTGTCAGTGCCGGAATTACATATATTGGCACTGAAGCGTACGATTCTTATTGGGGTGATTACTCGTTCACCAGTGCAATCTACTGTGGAACCAATCTAAGTATCGCTAGAGGAAATAGTGCATTCACAGAAGTTCTGCAATACCATGACTATCGAAATGAAAGTTGTGTATACTGCGGTAAGAGTTCTGTTGTCGCCAGCGGAAAGTGCGGTGCGAATCTGAGTTGGAAGTTTGATGAGCTTGGCACGCTGACCATCTCCGGTACCGGCGATATGTATGACTACGAAAGCTGGGGTGCACCCTGGTATGATCACTACGCTAATATCAAATCTGTGATCGTGAAGGAGGGCGTTACCAGCATCGGTGAGTACGCCTTTGACTCCTGTGAAAAGATAACCTCCATTCTTATCCCCGGCAGCGTTACCAAGATCGGCTACGGCGCATTCTCCTACTGCACCAGCCTGACCAAGGTTACCTACTGCGGAACATCCGCTCAGTGGGCTGCCATCACTATTGAGGGCGATAACAATGCCGTCACCAAAGCAACACGCAGCTACCACAGCTACACTACTGCAACCTGCGCAAACGCCAAGATCTGCATTTATTGTGGCCACACCACCGGCGATCTGGCATCCCATAAGTGGGGAAGTGGCACGGTTATCACTGAGGCAACCTACACCTCCACCGGCCTCAAGTTCTACACCTGTACCGTCTGCGGCGGCACCAAGACTGAGGTGATTCCCCAGATCGCCTGGACTGCCGGCGTGATCAATCCCAGATCTGTCACCCTGTCCCTGGATGATCTGATCTTCCTGAACGTTTACAGTGACTACACCAACGGCACTCTGTCCCGTGAGTACATTGAGACCCACGGCGGCCTGCTGTACTGGAACGCTGCCAATTTCCCCGCTGACGGCGTTGTGTCCATCCTGGATACCAATGCCATCGTTGTGCCCGGCCTGACCTATAACACCGGCAATGGCCGTTACCTGGGCACCACCGAGGGTATCGCCCTGAAAAACCTGGGCGACACCCTGAAGATCTGCAGCTACGTTGAGCTGCCCGACGGCACCATTATGTACAGCCGCGTCATCGAGTACAGCGGCAAGAAGTACGCCATGAGCCGCATCAACGCTGTGGACAGCCTGACCAATCCCACTGCCAAGGATCTGGCGGAGCAGGAAGTCTGCATCGCCATGCTGAACGCAGTTTACGAGGCACAGAAGTTCTTCAAGCACAATCTGGATACTCCCGCCAATGCTGAGCTGAGCGCTGACCGTCAGGTTGTTAACTACAACGCTGACATGATCACTCCCGCGAT
>SVLD01000040.1 GCA_015068125.1 Oscillospiraceae bacterium
TCATGGCAGCGTTGATCTCCTCAACAGTCACAGCCTTGGCGCAAACAGCGTTCAGGATGGTGGTGGAGCCGGTGGGGGTGGGGATTCTCTGAGCAGCGCCGATCAGCTTGCCGTTCAGCTCGGGGATAACCAGGCCGATAGCCTTGGCAGCACCGGTGGAGTTGGGCACGATGTTGATAGCGCCAGCGCGGCTGCGGCGCAGGTCGCCCTTTCTCTGAGGACCGTCCAGGATCATCTGGTCGCCGGTGTAAGCGTGGATGGTGCACATAATACCAGCCTCGATGGTAGCCAGCTTGTTCAGAGCGTCAGCCATGGGAGCCAGGCAGTTGGTGGTGCAGGAAGCAGCGGAGATGATGTGATCGTCCTTGGTCAGGGTCTCGTGGTTGACGTTGTAGACGATGGTGGGCAGATCGTTGCCTGCGGGAGCAGAGATAACGACCTTCTTGGCGCCGGCAGTGATGTGAGCGGCAGCCTTATCCTTGGAAGTGTAGAAGCCGGTGCACTCCAGCACGACGTCAACACCCAGCTCGCCCCAGGGCAGCTCAGCAGCGTTAGCCTTGGCGTAGATGGTGATCTCCTTGCCATCAACAATGATGGAAGTCTCGGTAGCCTCAACAGTGTGAGTGCCGAAGGGAGCAGCGTAAGCGCCCTGAGTGGAGTCGTACTTCAGCAGGTGAGCCAGCATCTTGGGGGAGGTCAGGTCGTTGATCGCGACAACCTCGAAGCCCTCAGCGCCGAACATCTGACGGAAAGCCAGACGGCCGATACGACCGAAACCGTTAATAGCAACTTTTACAGACATGGTTATTTCCTCCATTTTTATAGCCGCACAGCGGCATTTTTTAACATATTTTCAGGGTTTTGTTAAAACCCCATACAATGGCATTATACTATAACAAAATCCAGTTGTAAAGTAGTGGATTTGTCAAAATAACCGGATTATTAAAGAAATTTTTGTTGGCATTTCACCATAAGCCGCTGATTTCTTCAGAAATGGGCTATCTCAATGCCCCAAAAACACCAGCATACCGGAATGTTCGCACCCGGTAAAGGCGGCGGGGTCATGACCCCGCCCGGATCCCCCGCGCTTTCCAGGGGCCGGCGTCTATCTCATATCTCAAAGCAGCGCCAGCCAGGCTCTGATTGCCGCCTCTGTAGCCTTCAGGCTTCCCTGGAAAGCCCCCGGTTTTCCACCGCCCCGGCCGTTTAATGCCTTGGTCAGATCCGTTCCCAGGGGGCGTACATCCAGCGTCTTACTGATAATACAAAGGCTGTACCCGGCTTCGTCGGAGCCGGAGAATACCGCCGCCCAGCCGGATACCTTCTCTGCGATCCGGTCTGCAAGCTCCCGTACCCCGTTGGGAGTCAGGGAGGGCTCAAAATGCAGGGCATTTTCTTGGTTTACATAACTTTCCGCAATCTGGGCGAATACCCGCTTTTCCAGATCTGCGCAGCGCAGCTTTTCCCGATTCAGCTGGTCATTCATCCGCTTTGCCGCCTCGCCGGTTTCCAGAAGCTTGGCAGAAAAGGTCTGGGACACCAGCTTATTCTGATCGAAGATGCCGCACAACATCCGGTAGGCCCGTTCTCCGCACACCAGCTGCAGCCGCACACCCTCATGGAATTTCACGGAAGACAGAATCTTGATCAGGCCGATCTGCCCGGTACGGGGAACATGCACCCCACAGCAGGCACAAATATCGCAGCCCGGGACCTCCACGATCCGTACCGGCCAAGGCAAGGCTTTTTTGCTCCGATAGGGAACGGTGAGAAGCTCTTTTTCGGACGGATACCAGCATTTGACCGGCAGGTCCTCCCAAATGGCCCGGTTTGCCGCCGCCTCCAGGTCTGCCAGATCCTCCTGGGGGATGGATCCGTCAAAATCGATCTCCATGACCTGAGCGCCCACATGGAAGCCCACATTATGATAGCCGTAACGGGCGCAGATCAGCCCGGACAAAATATGCTCACCGGTATGCTGCTGCATCAGATCAAACCGACGGTTCCAGTCGATGATCCCGGTTACCTGGCTTCCGACCTGCAGGGGTGCCTGGCACAGATGGACCACATCCTCCCCTTCTTCCCGGACATCCAGCACCGAAACACCGCCCAGTGTTCCCAAATCGCAGGCCTGGCCGCCCCCCTCCGGGTAGAAGGCTGTCCGGTCCAGCCTCACCCAGAAGCCGCCCTTGGCTGCCTCACAGCCGGTAACAGTGGCAGAAAACTCCCGGAGCATACTGTCTTTGTAATATAGCTTTTCCATAGCAGACCTCACAATGGTAATTTTGTCTATTATAACATATTTCACGCTCCTGCGCAATCCGTTCTCTAAATGCAAAGCCTTTCCCCTCCGGGAGAAGGCTTTGGCAGTAATTATTCATTTCCGCCGTGGATTTTGCAGGGAAAATTTCACAAAATTTTTGTTGCTTTTTTATTACTTATGCTGTATGATATAATTGCTAAGTATGGGACACCGTTATAACATTTTTTGATTCGGTGATCCCTTCATGGAATAAATATTATATGAAAGAGGTAATCAATATGGCACAGATCGATCTGACCAAGTATGGCATCACCGGTACCACCGAGATCATCCACAACCCCTCCTACGAGGAGCTGGCCAAGGCTGAGCTGGATCCTTCCCTGGAAGGCTATGAGAAGGGCGTTCTCACCGAGCTGGACACTGTCAACGTTATGACCGGCGTTTACACCGGCCGCAGCCCCTCCGACAAGTACATTGTCATGGACGAGAACTCCAAGAACACCGTATGGTGGACTTCCGACGAGTTCAAGAACGACAACCATCCCATGAGCGAGGATGTGTGGGCCACCGTTAAGGACCTGGCTCTGAAGCAGCTGTCCGGCAAGAAGCTGTACGTCGTGGATGCTTTCTGCGGCGCCAATGCTGACACCCGTATGGCCGTCCGCTTCGTTATGGAAGTGGCATGGCAGGCTCACTTCGTCAAGAACATGTTCATCGTTCCCTCCGAGGAGGAGCTGAAGAACTTCCAGCCCGACTTCATCGTCTACAACGCCTCCAAGGCTGCTGTGGAAAACTACAAGGAGTTGGGCCTGAACTCCTCCACCTGCGTGGCCTTCAACATCAGCTCCCGTGAGCAGGTCATCCTGAACACCTGGTACGGCGGCGAAATGAAGAAGGGTATGTTCTCCATGATGAACTACTACCTGCCCCTGAAGGGCATCGCTTCCATGCACTGCTCCGCCAACACCGACATGGAGGGCAAGAACACCGCTCTGTTCTTCGGCCTGTCCGGCACCGGCAAGACCACCCTGTCCACCGACCCCAAGCGTCTGCTGATCGGTGACGACGAGCACGGCTGGGACGACAACGGCGTGTTCAACTTCGAGGGCGGCTGCTACGCCAAGGTCATCA
>SVLD01000004.1 GCA_015068125.1 Oscillospiraceae bacterium
GCCCCGGTCAGGGACGTGAGGCTGCTATCCGTGCTCTGCAGTCCGCAGGCCTGGAAGTCGTTATGATTAAGGACGTCACCCCCATTCCCCACAATGGCTGCCGTCCCCCCAAGAGACGTCGTGTCTGATTTAGGAATAGGAGGAATTTTGCGTTATGGCTAAGAATATGCAGCCCGTGCTGAAGCGTTGCAGAACGCTGGGCGTTTCTCCTGCCGCTATGGGTTATTCTAAGACTTCCAACAAGAACCCCGGCGGTCAGAGAAGAGCTAAGAAGTCTGAGTACGCTACTCAGCTGACCGAGAAGCAGAAGGTCAAGTTTGTTTATGGTATCCAGGAGAAGCAGTTCCGGAACTACTACGAGAAGGCCGCCCGCGCTGAGGGCAACACCGGTGAGGTGCTGCTGTCCTATGTGGAGCGCCGCCTGGATAACGTAGTGTACCGCCTGGGCTTCGCCAACTCTCGCCGGCAGGCTCGCCAGCTGGTGAATCATGGTCACTTCACTGTCAATGGCAACCGCGTGAACATCCCCAGCTACCTGATCAAGGTCGGCGATGTCATCGCTGTTTCCGAGAAGAGCAACTCCAACAACTTCTTCAAGAAGCTGAAGGAAGACGATGCTTTCGTTGCTGCTCCCAAGTGGCTGGACCGTGACAAGAACACCCTCCAGGGTAAGGTCATTGCTATGCCCACTCAGGCCGATATCGACTTCGATATCGCAGTACACCTGATCGTCGAGTTGTACTCCAAGTAATTGACCCCCTGTTTGTTCGTATTGTCAATTGTGGGGTGCATTCTACACCCCATACTCTTGAGAAGGAGGGTTTATATTCATGGTAGAAATTGAAAAGCCTCGCATCACCTGCCTGGATTCCGTGGAGGATATTTCCTACGGCAAGTATGTGGTAGAACCTCTGGAGCGCGGTTACGGCATGACTCTGGGCAACTCTCTGCGCCGGATTCTGCTGAGCAGCCTCCCCGGCTACGCCGCCACTTCTGTGAAGATCGCCGGCGTCCAGCATGAGTTCTCCACCATCCCCGGTGTTAAGGAAGACGTCACCGAGATCGTTCTGAACGTGAAACGGATGATCGTCAAGCTCCACAGCCAGGGCGTGAAAACCGTTTATATCGACGCTGTTGGCCCCTGTGAGGTCACCGCCGGCGATATTAAGGCTGATGGCGAGGTTGAGATCCTGAACCCCGAGCTGCACATCTGCACTCTGGGCGAAGATGCCACTTTTAATATGGAGATCACCCTGTCCCAGGGCCGGGGCTATGTTTCCTCTGATCGGAACAAAACCGCCCAGACTGTGATCGGTGTGATTCCCATTGACTCCATCTATTCTCCTGTTAAAAAGGTGAATTATGCGGTGGAGCCCACTCGTGTCGGCGATAAGACCGATTTCGATAAGCTGACCCTTGAGGTCTGGACAGATTCCACCATCTCTGCAAAGGATGCTGTCTCTCTTGGTGCCAAGATCCTGTCTGATCACCTGACGGTGTTCACCAGCCTGTCCGATGCGGTGGGCAGCGGTTCCACCGTGGTGGAGAAGACCCCGGATCGCGCCGATGCCAAGCTTGCCATGACCATCGATGAGCTGGATCTGTCTGTCCGGAGCTTCAACTGCCTGAAGCGCGCCAACATCAACACCGTTGCTGACCTGATCAGCAAGACCGGTGAGGATATGATGAAGGTTCGTAACATGGGCAAGAAGTCCCTGGACGAGGTTCAGAAGAAGCTGGAAATGATGGGCTTGTCCCTGGCCAGTGAAGATTCTGGCAGCAGCAATTAACGAAGTGTTAACCTTTCAAAAAGGAGGAAATGTTCATGTTCGGAACTCGTAAACTGGGCAAGACCAGCGATCAGAGAAAGGCCCTGCTGCGGCAGCTGGTTACCGACCTGCTGGACAACGGCAAGATCGAGACCACTTTCTATCGCGCCAAGGAAGTTCAGCCTGTTGTTGAGAAGATGATTACCCTGGGCAAGAAGGGTGGCCTGGCAAATTACCGCCGCGCTCTGTCCTTCATCACCAAGGAAGACGTCGCCAACAAGCTGTTCAAGGAGATCGCTCCCAAGTACGCTGAGCGCAACGGTGGTTACACCCGCGTGACCCGTACCGGCGCCCGCCGCGGTGACGCCGCTGAGATGGCTGTCATCGAGCTGGTTTGATCCCAAAATCATAAAATAAGAGCGTGCTGAAACTCAGCACGCTCTTTTACTATTTCCTCAGCCAACCCGGAAGGTCAGCAGGTGGTGGCCGGTTTCGCCGATCTCGATGCGGCGGATGCCGGGCTTGGTTTCCCAAACATGGTCAGTATCGGTACGGTCGGAGGTGCCGCACCAGGGCTCAATGCAAATGACGGACATCTTTCCCGGAGCGCCCCAAAGGCACAGATTGTCAAAGCCTGCGATGCCCAGTTCCATAAAATGCCCGGAACGCTTGGAAAGCAGGGTGATGGTGCCCGCAGTCATGTTACCGTACAGCCTGGGACCGTTGTCGAAGAAATGCTCATCCAGGGGAATCTCGGTTTCGTTGTCCAGGGCTGTTGTAGTATTGCCGGTCAGCAGTCGGGTGTGGGCCTCCAGCTCGTGCTGGTTGAGTTTTTGCGGCACATCAAACACAAGGCTGTAATCGTTGCCGGACTCCCCCAGAACAATGGGGCAGTAGAAGCCGGGGTGAGCACCCAGACAGTAGTACAGGGGCTTCCCATCATCGTTGATCACATGAAAGTGCTGCAGTACCTTCTCGCCCTCCAGAGAAAATTCCACCTGGAAGCGGAACTCGTAGGGGAAATAGCGCCGGGTATAGTCTGTGGCAGCCAGTTCCAGCAGAATCTTGTTTTCGCTGTGCTCCACAAGGCGGAAATCCATGTCGTTGGCGAAGCCGTGCATCATGGCCGGGTAAACATTGCCACCTACAATGATCCGATCGTGGGCGATGCGGCCGGGGTTGGGGAAGAGGAGCATGGTATGATGGGCGAAGGTTTCTGTACCGGGCTGCCAGATGTATTCCATATCCCTTTCAAGAGAGCGAATGCTCTGCAGCTCTGCGCCCAGGGAGCAGACACGGATGCTGATTTTGTCGTTTTTTAGTTCAAAACATTCCATAATATCACCTTTGTATCATTATATTGGCTGCCAGAAGCAGCCCCAGAAGCATTTCCGAACCGGAGGTGCTTCCAATTTTCATCAATTGTGTGATGTCCACAGGGGCCTCGCCGCCCAATGCCCGGAGAATATCGTCCAGCCTGGAAAAAGCAGCGCCATCTGCTACGGCAGAAAGATAAGCGGCGCTGATAGCATGGGTTTGCTCCGGGGCAAAACCCCGGATGGCGGTTTGCAAATGACGGGTATTGTTCTGCTCAGGTGCAAGACGCAGCAGTCCGTAGAGTATGCCCAGCAAAACATCGTCCAGGGAGGGTGTAAGGCCTGCTCCCAGCCCCAGCAGAGCGGCAACGCATTTGGATATGGAGGAAAAATCGCTCTCTTGTAGCGCCGCCAGGAGCCTCACAAGATGGGGCCGCGCTTTCTGGCACCAAGGGGAGATTTCGGTGGTCAATGCCGTATCCAACAGCAGGGGAGCGGACAGAACAGCGACGCTCTGGGGCTTGCAGGCTGCAGCGAGCTGCGCGGCGCAGTGGCGGATTGCCTGGGGGTGGGGTGCTTTTGGAGATGGAAAATCCTCAGAAACGGTATATTTCGGGATCAAATCGCCTTTCGGAAAGCGGATCTTACCGGAGATAATGCTGACAGTATCTCCTGGCTGGGGAGATAACACTGTCAAAAAATCTTCATACCGCCCCAGTCCTAAACCGATGGGGGTAACACCAAAACTGTCCGATGTGATTTGTAAAATTTTGGTTGGAAATTGCAAATATATACCCTTTGATGTGGATAGAAGCACTTCTCCGCATTGGTTGTTTTGCAAAAACATGAAAATGTCCAGATTAACACAAATATTGTCCTGGAATACTGTCATAAAACCCACCTCCCAGCCTTGCAAATATGGGCTATTTTTGCTACAATAATGTCAGAAACTGCCGAAAGGAGATGCGCAGCATGGAGCTGATCCACGCCAATCCCTTTGTTCGTTTTGCAGATAAGCTGCATTTTTCTTTCCAGCGAGGACCGTCAAAAACCTACGATTGCCGGCTGATTTACGGTCTGGAAGGCCGTGCCACCGTCTTTGTAGAGGATGTTTCCTATACCATGCGCCATGGCGGCCTGATCATTTTCCAGCCGGACACCCAGTATACCATTTATCCGGACGCATCTGTAGAGCTCATTGTGCTGGATTTCGATTTTACCCAGGATTTCAGCCATGTGGCCACCAGTATGATTCCTTGTCCCACCAATGCCTTCATTTCGGGGGATGCCCATCCGAAGGTATCGTTTTCCGATGCGCCCTTGTTTGACGAACCGGTCTATTTTGAAAATGTGACCTTTCTCGAGCCGGTACTCCGGGAGATTGTGTCGGAATTTCAGGAAAAGCGGCTGTTTTACAGCGGCAAGATTTCCACGCTGCTGAAGTCGGCGCTTTTTGAAGTGGCGCGGTACAGCCAGCTGGACAGCAAGAGCAATACCCTGGTGACCCAAATCATGCAGTACATCGATGCCAATATTTCCGGTCAGATCACCAACGGCGCTTTGGGCGAGTATTTCAATTACAATCCCAATTACTTAAACCGGCTGATGCTCCGGCATACCGGAAAGACCCTGCACAAATATGTGATGCAGCAGCGGATCTCCCTGTCACTGAAGCTGATCCAAACCACCAACATGACCATCGCGGAAATTGCCATGCACTTGGGCTTCAACAGCCCCTCTCATTTTTCCTATTGCTTCAAAAAGGAAATGGGCTTTTCTCCCATGCAGTTCCGCAACGAATAAAACCGATATAACCAACTGTGGAGCTGGCACATAAGTGCCAGCTCCGCTTTGTTATTGCAGCATACTGCAGACGTTCTGCGCGACGATGCTTTCTTCGTCGGTTTTCAGCCGCCAGACGGATACCTTGCTGTCAGCGGTGCTGATGCAGCCGTCGGTTCTGCCGTTGTTGGCATCGGAATCCAAAGCAAGACCGAGGTAGGCCAGCTTTTCGCAGACGCGGCTGCGGACAACGTCGCTGTTCAGGCCGATGCCGCCGGTGAACACCAGAGCGTCCAGACCACCCAGGTAGGCGATGTACATGCCGATGTAGCCCAGAATGTTGTCAATCAGGGTATCTACGGCCAGCTGAGCCTGGGCGTTGCCGCCCTCGGCAGCTTCCAGCACCAGCCGCAGGTCGTTGCTGACGCCGCTAAGGCCCAGCAGACCGCTCTGCTTGGACAGAATGGCCAGAACATCTTCCATAGAGCAGTTCAGCTTTTCCATCAGCATAGGCAGGCAGAAGGGCTCAAAATCACCTACCCGGTTGTTGTTGAACAGACCGGACTGCAATGTGGCGCCCATGGTGGTAGCGATGCTCTTACCGTCCAAAATGGCGCAGATGGAGGAAGAACCGCCCAGATGGCAGGTGATAACCCGCCGAGCATCGGGCTGAAGCTTCTTCATAGTGCGAGCGATGTACTCATGGCTGGAGCCATGGAAGCCGTACTTGCGGATGCCGAATTCCTCCCGCCAGGCGTAGGGGACGCCGTAGGTGGTGCGGCAGTCGGGGATGGTGGCGTGGAAGCTGGTTTCAAACCGGGCAACCTGAGTCAGCTCCGGGTAATCCCGGCGGATACTCTTCATGGCGGACAGATAGATGGGATTGTGGGCCGGTGCCAGGGGTGTCACACGCTCCATTTCTGCGATCAGCTCGTCGTCCACAAGGCGAGTACCGGACAGGCTGCCGCCGTGGACGGCCTTGTAACCCACTGCGTTCAGATCCTGAAGGCCGGTCAGCAGACCGTCACGCTGCAGAATGTCCAAAAACAGGGTAAAGCCTGCGCCGTGGTCGGGGATGGGGCAAGCGCCGGACTGGCTGTGGCCGTCAGCGCTGGCGTACTGCCAGCGGCTCATCTCGGCGCCAACGGATTCAATCTCACCGCTGGCCCGGACATCCATATTCTCGCCATCCACATGATAGAGCTTGAATTTGAAGCTGGTAGTACCCAGATTCATGATAAAAATCTTTTTCATACAGTTTCCTTTTCGTACTTGGCGACGAAGGCTGCCATGGCCTTTTCAAAGCACTCCATGGGAATCCGGGCCATACCGGCACCAATGAGGCCGCCTTCCTTGTTGAACATACCGCCGTGGATCACGGGGCTGATGCCGGTTTCCAGGACCTTGCGGATGTCGATGCCCACCGGCAGGAAATCGAAGTCCATGTTGGGGATGGGGTAGTTATAGTTCTTCTTGACGCAGATCTTTTCCATCTCCCGGGTCTGGGCGATGGCATCCTTCAGCTTCATGCCCCGGAGGTTGCAGACGATGGGAGACGCGGCAGCGGCCAGGCCGCCCAGGCCGGCGCATTCTACTACGCAGCTGTCGCCGCACCAGGGGATCTGGTCGTCGATGGTATACTTGCTGGAGGTGTAGCGGCCTTCCATCATGGGCGCGGGAGCGGTGAACCACTCATCACCCATAGCGGCGATCTTGATACCGAATTCCACGCCGTTGCCGCAGACTGCGGTGACCACGGTGGAGTATTCTCTGCCCACGTTGCCCAGCATAGCGGCGCGGCTTGCGCCCTGTCCGAAGCAGTGGAAGAAACGGGGAGTTTCGATGATGTACTGCATGGAAGCCATGACCTGATCCCTGGGCATATCCAGCTTCATCATGTCCATGGTGATCTGATGCTCAAACAGCAGGTCGGCAGCGGACTGACGGGTGTGGTTCTCGTCGCCCATGACCATGCTTTCTGCCAGAATGGGCTTGATGGGCAGACCACCCTTGGCCTTGGCAACCTCAGCCATGGGGGGCAGCAGGTATTCCTTCATGTGACGCAGATTTTCTGCGATACCCTCGGAGTACAGACCCCAGCCGCAGAAGCCGCCCTGATAGACGATACCCTCAGCAGGGAAGGTGGCGGCGACACGGCCATTGTTGCGATCCTTAATGATGATCATGGCAACGCTCTTGGTGATAATACCGGTGCCGGCGCCAACGGTGTTGGTGTCCAGAGCGGAGATCATCTTGATCTTGCCGCTGTGGATCAGCTCCAGCGCTTCCTCCTCAGTCTTTGCCCAGCCTTCGAACAGGCAGGCGGAGACCATGCCCCGCTGATGGAGCATGACCATATCCTCAAAGGAAATGGGAGGGCCGGAGTGGGTGACGGTGTAGTCGTCCAGACCTTCGATGACCTCGCCGGCGGGCTTGACATCGATCCACACGGGGTCAGCCTGAATGACCATATCGGCGGCGGCTTCGTTGGCCTCGTCGATCTTGGCGCCCAGAGCGCCGGTGGTGACTTTCAGCAGCTGCTCCTGGAGCTCCTGACTGAGCTTCACAGGGGGATGCCAGTCGATCTGGGCAACCTTGCAGTCCTGATTGACCAGGGCATCATAGAAAGAGGAGATGCCCAAATTTACGATTCTCAGTTTTTCAGCCATTTTTCTTACCTCCGATCCAGCTCGTTCATCATGGCGCTGGCCAGCTTGGCGCTCTGATAGTTGCTCTTGACAACGATCACGCCGGAGTCAACCAGCAGCTTTTCCTTCTCCGCAACATTCTGGGGATCTTCCTGAGAGCCGCAGATGCTGGAGATAAACACGATTTCAGGATGCTTGGCGCATTCCTTGGCGAAAGCGGTAATGGGGTCGGCGGCAACGCCGGGGCCGGTGATGAAGTCCACCAGCACAACGCCTACTTCCTCGTCGTTAAGTTCCTGACGCAGACGGGCAAGCCGGAGGCTGGGGTCGAACACCGGGTGGGGAGCCTTGGCAGTAAAGTCCTCGGCACCCAGATCCAAAATAGCGTGGCCTTCGCTCTTTTCAGAATCAGCCAGCTTGGTGCAGAAGCGGTTAGAAAGGTTGGAGTTCAGCTGAACGCCCTGGTTGTGGGCGCTGAAATACTGCAGAGCTTCTTCGGTGAAGGTGCCGCCGCAGTATAGACCACGGAAATACTTCCGCTTGCTGTCCAGTTTGGCAACGGATTCCTTTGCCAGCTTGGCGATTTGTTCGTCATTCATACCGAAGTCACTGACATTTCCGCCGGCCAGCTCCACAGCCTTCAGGGCGCATGCCTCCAGGCTGAAGGTGGCGTGAACCTTGTGACCCTCAAACAGCTTTTCGTTGCTGCCCAGGAACACAACCACAACAGGCTTGGTGCAGTTGTCGGCAACATCCAGAACTTTGGCCATAACGCCCAGGTCAGCCAGCTTGGAAACCAGCACGATGACCTTGGTGTTGGGGTCGTTTTCCATGCGATGGATACCCTCAATCATGGTAATGCCGCCGATCTGGGGGTACAGGTCCCGGCCACCGGTGCCGATGAGGTTGCTGACGCCGAAGCCGCACTTTTCGATGATGCAGCCCACTTCCTGAGCGCCGCTGCCGGAGGCGGCAACGATGCCGATGGGGCCATCCTTAATGATGGAGCCTGCGGCCAGAGCTACACCGTTCAGCAGGGCAACGCCTGCATCGGGGCCCATGACCAGCTTGCCCAGCTTTTTGCCCAGCTGCTTCAGCTCCAGCTCTTCTTCAATGGTCACATTGTCACTGAAGATAAACAGATCCATGCCCATGTACAGCGCCTTTTTGGCCTCTGCGGCGGCGTATTCGCCGGGCAGGGAGATCTGACACAGATCGTAGGGATCTTCCTGGAGGTTGATCTCGGACAGGCTGTTGTAACTAGTATAATCGTCCACATCCTTGCGGTCAATGATGTTCTTGACCATTTCGATGGCTGCGCCGCAAATTTCCTCGGTTTCCGCGGTGACGGCGATGACCAGATCATTGCTGGTCACATCCTCGGGCAGGGTATAGCTCAGTTCCTTCAGCAATGCCTGGTTGGCGGCGGTGGCCATCATGGCTTCCACATTGCTGACGCCCTCCAGGGTCAGAACTCTGTCGGAAATGCCCATCAGGCTGACGGAGTCCACATAGCGTTTCTTTTCAACAATTACTTTTTGCATATAATTTCACCTCAAACTGACTCTTTGGACAGGGCAAAACCGCCGTCCTTATTTTGAATGATGATGCGATAGACTTCGGTTTCTTGGATAGAATCTTCCCGGCAGTGACAGCCGATGCTTTCTTTGCGCGCCAGTGCGCTGACAAAGGCGATCCGTGCGGTGAGAAGATCGTTGTACAGCCGGTGCTTTTCGTAGCAACCCCGGTGATCGCCCAACTGCTCCAGAAGCTTGTCGATTTCAGCGATGCCCCGGGAAAGCTCCGCTTCCGTACGGATCACGCCCAGGTGATTTCGAAGGAGCGTTTGCAGGCTTTGCGCCAGGTTGGAAATATCCACATCTGACGCCCGGTTCTGGGTTTCTTCAGCCCGACAGGGCAGGGCAGAGGGATCAAAATTCCGGAGGGCGGTCTGACCGGCGATACGGCCAAAGACCATGGTTTCCAAACCGGCGTTGCCGCCTAAGCGGTTGGCGCCGTGCAAGCCGCCGGTGACTTCACCGCAGGCAAGCAGTCCGGGAATGCCAGTGCGGCAGTTTTCGTCGATGAGGGCGCCACCGCAGGTGGTGTGGGCTGCCGGGGCAATCTCCACCGGTTCTTTGGTCATGTCGATGCCGTGATTTAAGTACCGGCTGCGATAGGGCTTGTAGACTCCCTCCCACAATGCCTGGGGTACGGCAGTGGCATCGAACCAGACACCACCGTGAGGCGTAGCGCCGTTGCGTCGAATTTCGTCGCAGATGCCCTTGGCCAGAAGATCCTTGGAAACGCACTCGCCGTCAGGGCTGTAACGGTCCATGAACCGCTGACCGCTGCTGCCCCGGAGGACTGCGCCCTCATAGAACATGGTGGTGATAATGCTCTTACCCACCAGTTCCGGCGGCCATACTGCGGCACTGGGCTCGAACTGGATAAATTCCATGTCCGTCATCTTCGCCCCGGCTAAGTATGCCATGGCGCAGCCGTCACCGCCGATATCCGGGGAGTTGGTGGACTCCGGGAAGAGCTTGCCGAAGCCGCCGGTGGCCAGGATTGTAAGCTTTGCGCCGATGGCGCAGAAGCTGTCGGCGTCCTTGTCGTAGCAGTAAGCGCCGGTTACACGGTCGTCGGTCTTGATAAGCTCCAGTGCCCGGAAATTTCGGTATTCCCGGTAATTGGGGGAGGCGTTCAGTTTCTTTCGCAGGGTGCTGAGCATAGCCGGGCCGGTATTATTGTGAATGCCGGCGATCCGGGCTACGGAAGAACCCAGGGACTTGATCAGCTGATAGCCGTTTTCGTTACGGTCAATCTCCAGACCCAGCTCCCGGAAGTATTCCGGCAGCTCCAGGCTATCATGGCACAGCCGTTTTACCAGTGCCGGGCGGCTTTGCTGATAGCCGGAGGCCATGGAATCGTTATAGAACAGTTCCTCGCTGTCGTCTTCGCCCACCGGCAGGCAGAAGCCGTGGATGTATGGGGAAGCGCCGCCGCCGCACTGCAGCAGGGTCACTTCCAGATCGCTGTTTTTGATAATCTCATAGGCGGCAGCAATACCGGTGAGACCGCCGCCGATGATCAAAATATCGGTCTGCATGGTTTATTCCCAAATGCCGCCCTTGGCCATAGAACCTACATTCTTAACAAACAGCCGCAGGAAGCGGGGATATTTTTCCGCAGGGAACTCCCAGTGGAAGGCGGCTTTGCGTTTGGCCAGCTCTTCATCGGACAGCTCCACGTTCATGGTGCGGTTCTTTACATCAATCTCGATGATGTCGCCCTCTTCAATCAGCCCCAGGGGGCCGCCCAGGGCAGCTTCCGGGGAAACATAGCCTACACTGAGGCCGGAAGTGCCGCCGGAGAACCGACCGTCGGTGATGACGGCGCAGGATTTATACAGGGCAGGATCGCCCTTCAGCTCCTCCTGGAAGGTAAAGGCGGTGGTGCCGAAGCGCGCCTTCAGACCCAGAAAACGCAGCACGCAGGCATCGCCGGGCTTCACTTCGCCGTTACGCAGAGCGGTCAGACCCTCTTCCAGAGAGTTGAAGATCCGAGCTTTGCCACGGAAATAAGTCAGTTCCTCAGGCACAGCGGCGATCTTTAGGATCGAGCCCTCGGGAGCCAGATTGCCGTAAAGCACGCCCAGACCGGGCTCCTGGGAAACAGGATTTTCCAGGGTGCGGATCACGTCGCTGTGATAGATCTTTGCGTTCTTGCAGTTTTCTGCCAGAGTGTTGCCGGTAACGGTGATGCAGGAGCCGTCCAGCTTGGGCATCAGCTCTTTCAGCAGAGCGGGCAGACCGCCGGCCAGATCCAGATCCTTGACGGAGTAGGGGCCGCCGGGAGCCAGGTGGCTCATGAGAGGAATCTCGTTGGAGGCCTCATCGAAATACTGCCACCAGGGCAGATCGTAACCGGCCTCGTTGGCGATAGCGGGGATGTGCAGGATCAGATTGGAAGAACCGGCGATGGCCATGTCCGTCTTAATGGCGTTCTTGATGGCGCTGACGGTCATCACATCCCGGGCCTTGATGTCGTTGCGAACCAGTTCCATGATCTGCAGACCTGCCATGTAAGCCAGCTTGTAGATGGCAGAGCCGGTGGCGTCCATGGTGGAGTTGCCGGGCAGGGTCATGCCCATAGCCTCGGCGATCATGCACATGGAGTTGGCAGTGGTCATGGAGGTGCAGGCACCGCAGGTGCCCCAGGAATTTTCAATGAGATCGTTATAAAGATCCATGTCCATAGCGCCTTTGTGGGCGGTGCCCACCTTGTCCTGGGCGTGGATATGCAGGACTTCCTTGCCACGGCAGTGACCCAGGGGCATATAGCCGCCGGTGACCAGAATGGTGGGGATATTGACACGGGCGGCGCCCATCAGGTGACCGGGGACGATGGAGTCGCAGGTGGACAGCATAACCATGCCGTCGAACATATTGCTTTCGCTGGTCAGTTCCACCTGGTCAGCGATGCAGTTGCGGCTGGGAACTTCGATATACCGGGGGTCTTTCATAACCATGCCGTCGCAGACAGCGGTGGTCATGACCTCAACAGGCAGGCCGCCGGCTTCCCGGATACCCTGCTTGACACGCTCGGCCAGCTTGTCCAGATGGACATGGCCGGGGTTGTACTCGTTCCAGGAATTGACAACGCCAATGAGGGGACGCTTCTGCTCCTCGGGGGTGTAGCCCATGCCGCACATCAGACCCTTGCGGCACTCGGAGGCTTCGCCGAATTCCCAACAGCTTCGCATATCTTTGTATTCTTTCATGATGATACCTCCTTAGAAGTCCTCTTTCATGCTTTCGATATTGCCGGTAACGGTCTGACCGCCGTCAACACGGAGGATCTGACCGGTGATGTAACGGGTGTTTACTTCGTCGGACATAAACAAAATGGCAGGCACGATGTGCTCGGTCTGACCCAGGAAGCCCACGGGAATGCGGTTCTCAAAAGCCTCCAGGTCGCTGGGCTTATAGCGGTCGCTGAGCTTGGTCATGATGAAGCCGGGAGCGATGCAGTTGACCCGGATGCCGTACTTGGCAACTTCCACAGCCAGAGCCTTGGTCATCATTTCCATACCGCCCTTTGCAGCGCAGTAGGGCAGGAACTTCCGCTTAACCCAGGAGATGGAGCCGTGGACGGAGCTGATGTTTACGATCCGGCCGGGGATATTGTGCTCCTTCATATTGCGGATGGCGGCCTGAGCGCAGTATGCGGCGCTGCTCAGGTTCAGGGTGATCTGGCGATCCCAGTAGTCCAGCGGCAGGTCTTCAAACTCACCGGCGGGAATCTGCAGAGCGCCGCCGGCGTTGTTGATCAGCACATCGATGGTGCCAAAGTCAGCCAGGAAAGCCTGCATCAGCTCCTCGCAGTCCTGGCGGTACTGGAAGTCTGCCTTGTAGATCTTGGCGTCGATGCCATACTGCAGGCACTCTGATTGAATCTTCTGGGCACCCTCGGGGTTCTTGCAGTAGGTGATGCCCACATTGTAGCCCATTTTGGCAAAGGCGATGGCGGTGGCGGCGCCGATGCCGTTGGAGGAACCGGTGACAAGTACATTTTTGCTCATAAATCATTACCTCTTTTGCATTAGAATTGGTTTAGATGTTCGGTTACGGTATACAGAGCCATGAACAGCCGCTCGGGCATGCCACAGCCTTTTTCCTGAATCAGGCGCAGAGCGATTTCTGCGGGATCGGTGCAGCCGCTATCCCGGCAGCTGCGGATGAAGCAGTCGTAATGGGATACATAGTCCTTGCAGATGCCAAGGGTGTTCTTCACCGCTGCTTTGCCGGTGATGAGATAGCCGATGCCCTCGTAATCGTGGCCGCAGAGGATGTTTTCGATGTCCATGTCCCACAGCTTGCTCAGGGTGCAGCGATAGTCCGTCAGGCTCTTGTAGAAGCCAACGCCCTGGCAGATGGTGCCGTTGGCCTGGAGGCTGTCGCCGGTGATGATGGTCTTGGTGGGAATGTCGTACCAGCAGACGCAATCATTGTCGTGACCGGGGGTGTGGATTACCTGGAGCCGTCCGGCAAGGATATCTCCATCCTGCAAAATTTCATCCACGCCGATGCCCTTCAGGAAACTCTGGGGGGCAGGGGAGTGCGCCGGAAATTTGGTGCGGGTCTGGATGGCATAGGGAACGGGATCTGCGATCTTTGGGGCGGCAAGGGAAAAAGCGGCCACCTTGAAATCACCAAGCTGGCGCAGACGGTAGTTGCCGCCGATGTGATCGCCGTGGCAGTGGGTGTTGACCAGATAATCGATATCGCCCACGGTCATGCCCAGCTCCGCCAGGGCAGGGACGATGCAGCTGTCCACATCATTATCCGTTGCGGCGGTGTCGATGAGGATGTTCGTTTCGCCCCGGAGGAGGATAACACCTGTCCAGACAGGGCCGAAGGGAACCTTCAGCAGGAAAATGCCGGGGATGATTTCTTGAAATCTCTCCATAAACACAGATCCTTTCTGTACTTTTGTGATACAAAATCAGTATAAAATAGTTTTCAGCCTGCTTCAAGCTAGGAAAAATCCAACTACTTACAAAAAATACACTATTCTGGACAGAAAAAACCGATCTGCCGCTTTCAATATAAAAAAACATCTGCAAGGTTTCATAAAATCTGTATTTTTACGTTTATGCGTTGACACGAAAATAGAAAACATCTATAATCAAATGAGAATCAAAAATATGGATCCCAACAGGAGGCGTAATATGAGAGATATCATTATCCAGAAAGTTTTGGACAAGAAAATTGTGGCAATTGTCCGAGGTGTATATGGGCAGGACTGCGTGAATTTGGCAAAAGCACTATATGCCGGCGGCGTAGAGCTGATGGAAGTTACCTTCGATCAGAGCAAGCCCGAGGCTTTTGACCGCACCTCGGATACCATCCGGTTGCTGGTGGAAACCATGGGGGACAAGATGATCTTCGGCGCAGGCACCGTCACCTCTTTGGAGACGCTGGAGCTGGCCAGACGGGCCGGAGCCAAGTTTGTGGTATCTCCCGATACCAATGCCGCTGTCATAAAAGCGACTATTGAAGCCGGTATGGTGTCCATGCCCGGCGCACTGACTCCCACCGAGATCGTTACTGCCTATTCCTGCGGCGCAGACTTTGTTAAGGTGTTCCCCACTTCCGGCTTGGGCGCGGGATATATCAAAGCGGTTTGTGCGCCCCTCAATCATATCCGGATGCTGGCCGTGGGCGGCGTCAGTGAAAAGAATGTGGGTGAATTCCTGAAGGCTGGTTGTGTCGGCGCAGGAGTCGGCGGCAATCTGGTGAACAAGGAATGGATCAAAAACGGCGAATTCGACAAAATTACGGCACTGGCCCAGGAGCTGATGGCCAACGCCGCAGTGTAATCAGGAGGTTATCAAAATGAAAAGAGTTATTACATTTGGTGAGATCATGCTTCGTCTGAACCCGGAGGGTGCTCTGCGGTTTGTCCAGGCGGAGAAGTTTGAAGCAAGCTATGCCGGCGGCGAGGCCAATGTGGCCGTTTCCCTGGCAAACTACGGCATGGATGCCGCCTTTGTTTCCAAGGTTCCTGCCCATGCCATCGGCCAGTGCGCCGTCAACGCCTTGCGGCACTTCGGCGTAGACACAAAGGGTATGGTTCGCGGCGGCGACCGCCTGGGCACTTACTATGTGGAAAAGGGTGCTTCCCAGCGGCCCTCCAAGGTCATTTATGACCGGGCTTATTCCGCGATTGCCCTGGCAGAGCCCAGCGATTTCGACTGGGATGCCATTTTTAACGGCGCGGACTGGTTCCACTGGACCGGTATCACTCCCGCTCTGGGCGGCAATCTGCCCCAGATCTGCCTGGAGGCCTGTAAGGCTGCCAAGGCTCGCGGTGTGACCATCTCCTGCGACCTGAACTACCGCAACAAGCTGTGGAGCCGGGAGAAGGCCTGCGAGGTTATGAGCCAGCTGATGCCCTATGTGGATGTTTGCATCGCCAATGAGGAGGATGCCAAGGATGTCTTCGGCATTGAGGCCGCTAACACTGACATCAACTCCGGCAAACTGGATCACAAGGGATATATTTCCGTTGCCCAGCAGATCCATGACCGCTTCGGCTGCAGCAGCGTGGCCATCACCCTCCGGGGCAGCATCTCCGCTGACGATAACGATTGGGCTGCCATGCTCTATCAGAACGGCCAGGCTTACTTCTCTCCCACCTACCGCATCCACATCGTCGACCGCGTTGGCGGCGGCGACAGCTTCGGCGGCGGCCTGATTTACAGCCAGCTGGTTGGCAAGGATCCTCAGAGCTCCATCAACTTCGCTGTTGCTGCGTCCTGCCTGAAGCACACCATTTCTCACGATTTCAATCTGGTAACCGTAGAGGAAGTGGAGTCCCTGGCAAAGGGCAACGCTTCCGGCCGGGTGCAGAGATAAAACTGTTTGGAAGATCCCACTGCTGATTTTCGGCAGTGGGATTTTTTGTATATATTTTATAAAACCCCTTGCAATCAGGTGGCAGAGATTATATAATTCAGGTATGGATACCGCAACAAAATGTGGATTTCTTGCAATCCCCAAAAACAACAGGAGGATCATGCGATGATAAAAGCAATGAAAAAGATCTTTGCCCTTTCCCTTGTGGCGCTTCTTATGCTGTCCTGCTTTGCGGGCTGTGTCAGCGTTGATGAGAAACCAGCGGTGACTATGGCAACGAAGAATGCCGACGGACTTTATACCACAGATCCGGTTACGCTAAACATCATTGTCGCCCGTCATCCGGAGGCGACTACCTCGGCAGATCAGATTTGGATCTTCAAGTATATGGAATACTGGTTTGCCCAGCAGGGCTATAATGTAACCATCAATGTACAGGACTCCAACGACAGAACCCAGATCAATCTGATGATGAATTCTGATTCCTTGCCCGACATCGTTTGGGGTTATTCCCTGAGCGCTACCGACACCGTTCATTATGGCGCGGAAGAAGGTCTGATCCTGGATTGGACACCTTACCTGAATGAGGAGCTGATGCCCAATCTGTGCGCGCAGTATGCGGCAAATCCCTCCATGAAGGCCGCCCAGACTGCTCCGGACGGCGGCATCTACGGCCTGCCTTACATCACACCTTATCCCTATTCCACCATCCCCGGTATGGTAAACCGTGTGTTCGTCCGTCAGAGCTGGCTGGATGAATTTGGCTTGTCTGTTCCCAAGACCCAGGACGAGTTTATTAATATGCTCCGGGCCTTCAAAAACAAGAAGCTGGAAGGCGGCAAAAAGGTGATCCCGCTGGTCAGCGACGCGAACTTCCTGGAGAAGTATCTGTGGACCTGCTTGGGCTACTACGGCAGCGACGGCACTAAGTACGGCACTGGCTTCATGATCAAGGATGAAAAGGTACAGCTGCCTTGCTACACCGAGGATTATCGGGAGTTTGTAACGATCATGCACACCCTGTACAGCGAAGGCCTGATCGCCAGCGATTACTTCTCTATGAGTAGCGCCACGGCAACTGCTAAGATCAATGAAGGCGTCTGCGGCGCCCACGCATGGTGGACCCTGCAGTATGTTGACGACGAGTACGCTGATCAGGTTCTGTTGGGACCCATCCCCATGGGTGGCAACGACGATGTGTATGTCAGCCGTCTGAGCGATTTTACTCCCAGCACCGTTTGGGTGTCCTCCAAGACAAAGTACCCCGAAGTTGTGGCTTTGATGCTGGACTTTCTGTACAGCGAGGAAGGTTCCATGCTGTATATGTACGGTCCCAAGGAGGGCGAGGATCCGCTGGGCCTGGTGGACGGTTGGTACTATCGCGAAGACAAGACCATTACCACCAAGCTGGTTGAGGAAGGCACTTACAGTCTGATGGAGCTGTACGCCCGCGACTACATCCGTCCCCACGATTGCGCAGGCTTCCGGGTTGATCCCGTCACCAACGGCACCGGCGAAATCATTACCTATAAGGATGCGGTAACCGGTTTGGATTATAACGTGATCCACGACCGCACCATGACTCGCTCCAGCAACGATGAATGGTGGCGGCTGGAGACCATCGAGAAGTGGACATCCTATGCTACCTCCATCCGCCTGCCGATGGCCTACCTGGATTCCGATACTCTGGCTGTTATTGGCGACAAGGCTACCGCAGTCAATCAGTGGGTCACCCAGGAAACCGCGAAGTTCATCTCCGGAAAGCGGCCGCTGTCCGACATTGATAAGTTCTTCGACGAGCTGAAGGGTTTTGGCGTTGAGGAGTATATTGCCACTTATCAAGCTGCCTACGCAGGCTTTATGGCACAGACCTACGGCACTAACGGCTAAATAAGACACAAAGGAGGTATACAGCACTGTATACCTCCTTTCACACCAAATGAGGATAAATCTATGATTATTGACGCGCATGCCCATATTTATGAAATCCTGGCAGGCTACGGCGCCCGAGGTGAGTACCGCCCTCTGGGCAAGGGCAGAGGTATCTGGGCCACCGGAGAAATTGAGCAGTTTTTCCCGGAGGAGTACGGCGACCTGGGCTTTCATGCCGAAACCCTGCTGAAGCTCATGGAAGAAAACAGCGTGGATCACGCCGTGCTGCTCCAGGGCGGCAACTACGGCTTCCACAATGACTATGCCGCAGAATCCGCCCGGAAATATCCAGACAAATTTACCGCGGTGGGAACGCTGGATCCTTACGGATGCAAGGCAGAGAAGATCCTGGATCGGTTTATTCGGGAATACGGCTTTAAGGCACTGAAATTTGAGATGTCCCAGTCCTGGGGTCTCAGCGGCTACCATCCGGGCTTCCGGCTGACAGATCCCTGCTTCGCTCCCATCCTGGAGCGGGCGCAGCAGGAGGGAATGACCATCACCATCGACATGGGCCCCATGAGCAACTCCAGCTTTGATACGGATCAGCTTATGACCATCCGGGATCAGTACCCCAATGTGATGTTTGTCATGACCCACTGCTTCTTCCCCTGCAAGGACGGCAAAAACGATTACCGGCTGGAGAAGATGAAGGAGTTGGCGGCGGATAACTTTGTATTTGACATCGCCAATCTACCCCTGTTTGTGTACCCCGAGCCCTGTCCCTTCCCCAGCCAGCAGGAATTTGTCCGGAGGGCCAAGGATCTTGTGGGTGCCCACCGGCTGCTCTGGGGCACAGACCTGCCCTGCACATTCCTGAAATTTACTTACAAGGAAATGATCGAGTTTGTCACCCGGGGGAATGTATTCACCGACGACGAGATCGATCTCATCATGGCGGAAAATGCCAAGGTGGCATACCACATTAAATAAAACGAAACCGGCATCCGAAAGGATGCCGGTCTTGCTTTACATTCTTTAGCGCAGAACATCCCAGTTATCCAGCTCCTGCTGGACAACATGACGGAAAGTGCCCTGCCAAACAGTACACCACTCGCAGGGGGTATACATCACGTTGTCGGTGCGGCACCAGCGGGTGTGGCGGAAGGACTCGTCCTGAGAACCGGCGGGGCGGACACGGCCGCGAACCACCAGAGTGCCGTCGGAGATCATCTGAATACCGTTGTACCAGATGGCCCGGGCTCTCTGACGCCAGATGTCGTTACCGGTGAGCTCAGCCAGCTTCAGATACTCGGGGATGTAGTAGATGCCGTAGTGATCCAGAGCGTTGTGAGCTGCGGAAACGGAGGTGGAGCCGTAGGTGTCCACATTGTGCTGTCCCAGCAGGGAATCGGCAGGGAAGTCCATGGAGTAGTGCCACTGCCAGGTTGCCAGGTAGTAGCCCAGCTCCACGGCTGCATCCAGATATTTCTGCTCCTTGGTGACTTCGTATGCCCGCATGGTAGCCCGGATCAGGGGAGCGCCGGATTCCTTGTCGATGCAATTGGAGTCCAGAGCGCCGGCTGTGGTGCAGCCGCCCTTGGCGAACTCGCCCAGGTAGAATTCCAGACCCTTGATGGCGGCGTCCAGGTATTTCTTGTCACCACTGCGTTCATAAGCGTCGAACAGGGGAGGAATCACGAAGGAAGCCACGGATCCGTGGGGGGAGTCGATGGAGCCGTCCAGGAAGTAAGTTTTGGCAAACTCGCCGCTTTCCTGCTGAGCTCTCACGAAGGCGTCGCAGAGGCCAAAGGCTCGCTTTTCATAGTTGGGGCGGTCGATGCCGGCCTGCTTGCAGAGCTTGGCAGCCCGGAAGAAGTAGGTAGCGCCGGTGCCCAGGTTGCAGGTGTCCAGATTGGTTGGGATGGTGCCGTTCATGACGGAATCCAGGTGATCCGGAGGGCACAGCAGCTTGGTGTACATCAGGCCGTTGGGCAGGAAGCCGTACTTGTCCCAGCTGTCCAGAACGGTGATGGCCTTGTGCTTGGCATCCTCGTCGCCGGTTTCCAGGTATAGATCCAGCATAGCGCAGGCCTGGGCGGCGTTCTGACCGCACCAGCCAATCTCAAAGGCAATGGGGTACTTTTTCCATCCGTTCATTTCCTCATCCCAGTTCACGCCGTTGAGGAAACCGGTGAGGCCGTTGGCTCTCTGATGCCACATGGAGCGGATGTACAGCAGATCCAGCTGCTTGACACGCTCGGGGGTGTAGCACATTTCCACTTCCCGGTAGTTGAGCTTCCAGGCAAAGTCCAGCAGATCATTCATCTTCTCTCTGGGCTTGCCGGCGTGGGCAAGCATAACGATACCGGTGAAGCTGTCGGTGGGTTCCATGGTGCCTACATAGGGGTCTTTCCACAGACGCTTGAACAGAACCTTGGGGCCTTCCACTTCAGGCCAGATCAGCTCCTGGACGATCTTGTCGCCCTCGGGGTACACGGAGCAGCTCATGCCGCCCTTTTCTTCGCCGAAGAGAGCAACGGCGTACTTGTCGGACTCAGTGTAAGTACAAGCAGGAATGGCCACCCTGTGCCAGGCGTAAGTCCAGGGCTGGTCTTTGTCACCGTAGCCGTAGTACTGAGCGCCGCTGCCCCAGCCATTGCCGTTGTAGTTGACGCTGGGCACCTGGAAGTACCGGGGCAGATAGTTGGCCTTCAGGGTCAGCTTCATCTGGGTAACGGGGGTGGCAGTTTTCCGATGCCAGTAGAAAGCGTGGTCGTCAATGGGCTCGAAGCTGTCGGTGCAGCCGGCGGGCACTTCAATGGTCAGCACGCTTTCGCCATCCAGCAGAACATGACAGATGGAATCGGTTTGTTTAAACTGAATGCTCATTATGTATTCCTCCTAAGAGTTTTATATGATATTAACGCAGGCTATCCCAATTATCCAGCATATTCAGGGTCTGATGCCGGAACGCACCCTGCCAAACAGTGCACCACTCACTGGGAATGAAGATCCGGCGGTCAATCCGACCCCACCGGGTGTGGCGGAAGGACTCGTCCTGGGAGCCTGCGGGGCGAACCCGGCCGCGGATCATCAGAGTGCCGTCGGAAAGCAGCTGCTGGCCGTTGTACCAAAGGGCTCGGGCCCGCTGATACCACATATCGTTGCCGGTGTATTTCGCCAGCTTCAGATACTCGGGCACCCAGTAGACGCCGTAGTGATCCAGCGCGTTGTGGGCGGCGGATACGGCGGTGGAGCCATAGGTGTCTACGTTCAGCTTTTTCAGCAGCGAATCCGCCGGGAATTGGGTACTGTAATGCCACTGCCAGGTGGCGAGATAATAGCCGATATCCACCGCAGCGTCCAAATATTTGGAGTCCTTGGTGATTTCGTAAGCAAAAAGGGCGGAGCGCAGAATGGGTGCGCCGGATTCCTTGTCGATGCAGTTGGAGTCCAGAGCGCCGGCGGTGGTGCAGCCGCCCTTGTTAAATTCGTTTAAGTAGAAATCCAGTCCCCGGAGGGCAGAATCCAGATATTTGCGGTTTCCGCTGGCGTTGTAGGCTGCAAACAGGCCGATGAGGATGAATGCGCCCACGCTTCCGTGGGGGGAATCGATGGAGCCGTCCATGAAATATGCCTTGGCAAATTCGCCGCTTTCCTGCTGGGCGCTGACAAAGAAGTCACATAATCCGTACGTGCGCTTTTCGTAGCTGGGGCGGTCAATGCCGGCTTTTTTGCACAGTTCATAAGCCGTCAGAAAATAGGCGGCGGAGGTGCCCAGCTGACAGCTGTCGAAGGCCATGCGGATATCGCCGTTGAGGATGGAGTCCAGTTCGTTGGGCTTGGCTTCCAGATAGGTCAGCATCAGGCCATTGTCCACGAAGGCGTACTGATCCCAGCTGTCCAGCACGGCAAGCGCCTTGTCCCGGGCATCCTCGTCACCGTTTTCCAGATATTCCTCCAGCAGATAGCAGGAAACGGCAATATTCTGTCCTGTCCAGCCGGCCTCAAATTTATCCGTCATGGGCTTGTAGCAGCACTGCTCTTCGTTCCAGTTAATTCCGGTGCGGATGCCGCACAGACCGTTGTATTTGCGCCACCACACAGAGCGCATGAACAGAAGATCGAGCTCTTTGATCTTCTCGGGGGTGTAAGCCATTTTGACTTCCCGGAAGTTCAGCTTCCAGGCAAGATCCAGCAGATCGTGAACTTTTTCTCTGGGCTTGCCAGCATGTGTGAGCATTACTATGCCGGTAAAGCTGTCGGTGGGATCCATAGTCCCTTGATAAGCCTCTGCCCAGCAGCGCTTATAGAGCACTTTGGGGCCTTCCACTTCGGGCCAGATCAGTTCCTGGACGATCTTGTCGCCCTCGGGGTAAACAGAACAGCTCATGCCGCCAGTTTCTTCGCCGAAGAGCGCGACAGCGAACTTGTCGGATTCGGTATAGGTACAGGCAGGGATTGATACCCGATGCCAGGCGTAGGTCCAGGGCTGATCCTTGTCGCCGTAGCCATAGTACTGAGCACCGCTGCCCCAACCGTTGCCATTGTAGTTGACGCTGGGTACCTGGAAATAGCGGGGGATGTAGTTGCCCTTCAGGGTCAGCTTCATTTGGGTAACGGGTGTGGCGGTTTTACGATGCCAGTAGAAAGCATTGTCGCCAAGGAGCTCGAAGCTGTCGGTGCAGCCCTGAGGAGTTTCGATGGTCAGGACGCTTTCACCATCCAGAAGAACATGCCAGGCAGCTGCGATTTTCCGAAACTGAATGCACATAAGTGTATCCTCCGAAAAGATGTTATGTTGATACTATGTTCAGTATAACTTAATCTTTGCGTTTTCGCAAGATGCTGACGAGGAAAAGCTGGGGGAGTGTGGTAAAACCGAAATAAAATGTTTGTTTTTAGCAACAAGACAGGAGCAGAGAATAGCCGGGAGATGCCAGTGGCACCTCCCGGCTAAACCTATGAGGAGAAATGATAGAAATTAGTTTTCCTTCTTCTTGGCGACCATCATGGCCACAGCAGCGCCGGACAGAACCAGCAGAGCCACGGGCAGAGCGCTGAAGGTATCAGCGGTGGGATCGGGCTGCTCGGGGTTGCTGGGAGCGGAAGCGGTAACGCCGGTCACCAGACCCTTGTAGTAGTTGACGTTCTTGATCTTAGCATGGGTGGTGGTGTACTGAGTGTACACTGCGAAAGCCATGCTGCTGTTATCTTCAATATTGTAGGGGGCGTCGATGACCTTGGTCCAGTCGGACTCGTTAGCGCCGGTGCCCTTGGTCAGAATGTAAGCGGTGTAGGTGGCGGTGGTGCCGTCGAAGGTCAGACGCATGGTGTAGAAACCATCAGCGTCCTTGACAGGGGACAGAGCAGCATCGAAAACGCCGGCATAGGGAACATCGCCGTTCTTCAGGGTACCGCTGTTTCTTCTCATGGAGAAGTGTCTGTTTTCAGGGGTGGCAGTGAAATAGTTGCTGGTGAAGGTCATCCACTTCTTGGCGCCGCCTTCGTACATGCCGCCGACACCGACGAAGCAGTCAACGCCGCCATGCTGACTGGCGCCGCCGTCGTCATTGTCCATCCAAATCTGGTAGGTCATGGTATACTTGGTGTTGGCGTCAGCGGTCAGGCCGGCAATGGTACCGCCCCAAATGGTGCCAGCACTCTTCTTGGAGCCGTCCTCATTGAAGACGTTGCCCTTGACTTCCAGAGTGGTGCCGTCAGCAGAGGGGGTGATGTCGAAAACAGAGGACTTTGCAGCATAGCCAGGGGTCAGGGCTTCGTCACCGTTGAAGTTTACAGTGTACAGCAGGTCGCCGTCCTTAGCGGAGGCGTAGTCTTTGACGGGGGAGGCGGCCATGGCAGGAACAGCCAGAGAGAACAGAACTGCCAAAGCCATGAGAGCAATAATTAGCTTTTTCATAGTGGTGTGCATCCTTTCTTGTTTTGAATAATGATGGGTTGTCGCCGGTCGGTTGTGGGTAATTTAAATAGCGCCACACCTTGGATTCAACCACATCTTGACTATATTATATAATCAACCCTCTTGCATTTACAGGAAAGGCGTGGTAATATAATGGACAAAAATGGCTTTTCAAAAGGAGGATGTTATGTTTTTTCAACAGCAGCCGCATCAAAACAATTATCTTAGGATACAGGAAGCCGGTACTTGGAGCATACAAACCCATATTCATACGTTTTATGAGTTGCTTTGGTGCGAGATTGGCCAACTGCAAATTGTGATTGCGGATGAAACACATACTTTGCATCCCGGGGAAGCGGTGCTGCTGTTTCCTTATCAACCCCACCGGTATCCTGAGGAGCAGGTCGGTCGCGGGTGGTGCTGCACCTTTGCCGGAGATTTGGTGGGCAGTTTTTCTGAGCAGTATGCCAGCTATGTGCCGAAAAACAACAAGTTTCGGTTTTCTACCCGGGGTCTGCGCCTGAGGAACGATAGCGATGTATTTGCGGTGAAGAGCTTTTTGTACAACATGTGCAGCCAGGCGGCAGCTCAGCTGGAGTTTGAATATGCGTCCGTGGAGAGCCGTAAGCTGCTGGAGAAAATATTCCTGCTGACGGAGGAGCATTTCAAAGACCCGGAATTTACTCTGCAGACTCTGGCGGAAATGCTGACCTATGACTATGGCTACATATCCAAATACTTTCAGCAGAAAACCGGCATGAAGTACAACTACTATCTGAATCTGCGGCGGATCACCCAGGCCGGCCGGATGCTGCGGAAGCAAGAGGTGGAGAGCGTGGCGGATGCGGCCTATGCCTGCGGTTACAGCAGTATTCGCAGCTTTAACCGGAATTTCAAAATCATTTGCGGCAAAACGCCCCAGGAATACCTCCGGGATAATGTGCAGAGCAAATAAGGAAAGAGCGTGCGCAAAGCACGCTCTTTTGTTGTCAGAACAATGTCATTCTGAGCGAAGCGGCCGTAGGCTGCGAAGTCGAAGAATCCGTCCCGTCCGGGGGTGCGGATCACTCTGCTCTCTGGCCCTCGGTCGGGATGACAAGAGAGGAGATATAGAAAAAGGGCGCGGTGTGAACCGCGCCCTTAGGGTTTATTCAGGTAAAGGAGAGATTAGTCTTCCTTCTTCTTAGCTACCATTGCAACAACGGCGATGCCGGACAGAACCAGCAGAGCCACGGGCAGAGCGCTGAAGGTATCAGCAGTGCCGGGGTTGCCTTCGTAGATGACGGGGTTGACCCATGCAGCTGCGCGAGAGGAGTGATCACCCTCGAAGGAGTCCAGCTCCAGCTTCAGGTACTTGTAGTCGCCGATGTAAACGTCGAACTCGCCGGTAGAGGTGCCGTACAGGCCACCGGAGGAAGCCAACAGAGTGAACTCGCCGTCAACGGAGTTGCCGCCGTAAACGCGGAACACGACACCCTGCTCGGTGTTGTTCTTAGCGTTACCGGTGATACCGACCATGGAGTAGAAGCGGTTGCCCTTAACATTGCTGACGTCCAGCAGAACGTAGGACTCGGTGGCATCGCTGGCGGGGGAGGGATGCAGGCCAAAGCCGTCGGTGTAAGTATTGCCGCCGATGGCCAGAGCAGCGCCCTTGAAGCCGGCGTCAACATTGACGGGGCGGGGATCGGTGGAACCGGAAGCGGGGTAGACATAGGAACCGACGACCAGGTCGGAAACGGAGATGTCGGTAGCGGTGGCAGCCTTATCGCTGCTCAGGCCGGCGCTGCTGTTGGGCTTGTAGTTGCCGGAAGCAACGTTGGGCAGCACAGAGGGCTTGCTGGGCTCAACGGGAGTGCTGGGAGCAGAACCCTCGGGCAGGTTGTACAGGCTGGCGTTGCCCCATACGCATTCGGTGCCGCCGTTGTTCTTGGTGGTTTCGCCGACCTTGGTGACCAGCTTCAGAGTCTTGCAGCCGGAGACGTCCACGTTGAACTCGCCGGTCTTAGTGGCACCGATCTCGCCGGAGGCGATCAGGGTGAAGCTGCTGTCGACAGCCTTGCTCTCGGCCTCGGTGTCAGCGATGACATTGGGGCTGCCCCAGATCTCATAAACAACGGTGTTAGCGCCGGTGTTGCTGCTGTAGCCCTTAACGCCAGTGCCGCCGAAGTCCTCAGGGATGTTGGTGGCATTCTGGTTGAAAGCGCTGCCGGTGATGCCGGCGATAGCATAGAAATGGCTGTAGCCGTCAACATCCACCAGAACGTAGTTCTCGATCTCGTGCTCGGGCTTGGAGGGCTTAACGCCAATACCGTGCTCCAGGGGGGTGGAGTTACCCATGACGTCAACACCGACATGGATCAGGTGGCTGTAGAAACGGAAGCCGTCCTTGTCACGGAAGTAGCCCTTGTCGTCCTGGCCGCCGCCGGACTGGCTCTTTGCGCCTTCGCCGCGGTTGACGCCCCAGTAGTTGGTGGCGGATTTGACATAGACAGAGCTACCGTAGAAGGTGTCCCAAGTGGGAGTGTTACGGCCTGCGAAGGTCAGGTCGTCGGAGTTGTAGACGTAGTAGCCCTTGACCAGGTCGGGGATGGAGTCTTCGTCGCTGCCGTCGGCAGAGATGTAGACCAGATCCTCGGCGTTGGCGGGGATGCCGGTGAAAATGTTGGCAACGGATTCTTCGTAGTCAGCGGCGAAAGCAGTCGCGGACAGAGAGAAGACCAGAGCCAGAGCCAGAAGTGCGCTCAGGATTCTTGCGGTGGTTTTCATAGTTGTTCCTCCTCATATTTTTGCCTTTCGGCTTGTTTAGGATTTTTTGGTCACAGTGACCATACTCCTTGTTAAAATATATCACAGGATTTTTCCAAATGCAACCACTTTTTGTGCCAATTTTATGCCGGAGCCGGAGGAGAGGGGGAGCAAACGGTGCGAATTGCCTTATATTTAATGTGTATGGATGAAGTGCACAGAAATATCTGACAGCAAATAATTGTTTTGACAAATCATCCAATATATGCTATACTTCTTGTGAATCAAGAAGGAAAATCGTATCAGTTTTCAAGGATTTTTGCTCTTTGTGCACAATACACAAAGAACGCGTGCTACATTTGGTAAAAACAGCCAAAAATCGGAAGACGGTTGAAAAAAAACGGAATGAAAATCTTTGAAAATAGGTGCGGAAGTTTGAAAATGCATCTTGAAATTAATTGTGATTAAGCGTATAATATAAATGCTACAACAATTATTTCAATTGCATGCAGACCAAAATCCGGGAGGTTATTCAATGTTAAAGAGCAAACAACCCACCAGGCTGGAACCCATTCGTCCTGGTACCTGGGCCTATGTCGCCAAAAGATTGAAGGAAAGCTGGCAGTGGTATGTACTGCTGCTTCCTGCAGTGATCTACCTGATCATCTTTGAGTACGGCCCTATGTACGGCATCATGATGGCGTTTCAAAAGTATCGCCCCAGTAAGGGCGTCATTGGCAGTAAGTTCGTCGGCTTCGACAATTTTATTCGCTTCTTCAAGTTCCCCTTCTTCTGGAAGATGATCCGCAACACTCTGAACATTACGCTTTTGAGCTTGTGCACCTTCCCTTGCTCCATTATTTTCGCACTGTTCCTGAACGAAGTTACCCAGACCAAGTTTAAGAAGTTCGCCCAGATGGTCAGCTACATGCCTCACTTCCTGTCTGAGGTTGTTATTGTTTCTCTGGTTCTGCTGCTGCTGGATCTGGGCAATGGTCCCATCAACAACCTGATCGACGCTCTGGGCGGCGAGCGGTACTACTTCATGGGTGATCCCGACGCGTTCCCGACGATCTATGTTCTGCAGGGTTTGTGGCAGGGCTTGGGCTGGGGCTCAATTCTGTACATATCTGCCCTTTCCGCTGTTCCTACCGAGCAGATCGAAGCTGCCCGTATCGACGGCGCAAGCCGTTTCCAGATCATGTGGCACATCAACCTGCCCACGATCCTTCCCACCATCATGATCACTCTGCTGATGCGTCTGGGCGGCATCATGAGCCTGGGCTACACCAAACTCCTGCTGTTCACAAACCCCATGATCAGCGAGGTCACCAACACTGTTTCCATGTATGTCTACAGCGTAGGTATTGTTAACGGCGACTACAGCTATTCCACTGCCATCGGCCTGTTCAACAATATCATCAACATTATCCTGCTTCTGACATTCAATAAGCTCTCCAAGAAGCTCACCGAGATCAGCCTGTTCTGATAACAGCTTTGAGAAAGGATGTACCCATGAGTAATAATACCTTAGTGAATAAGAAAAAGAAGCTGTCTATGTGGCATGGCACCACCACCGGCGATAAGATCTTCCTGTCTATCGTCTATGGCACCATCATCCTGGTGTGCGCAGCTTGCATTTACCCCATGTACCTGACCGTTATCGCCTCTGTTTCCAATCCGATCGATGTGTACAGCGGCAAGGTCAATGTTCTGCCCAGCGGCTTCACTACGGAAGCTTATAAAGCAGTCATGAAGAACCAGCAGATCTGGAAGGGCTATGCCAACTCCATTTTCTACACCGTAGCCGGCACAGCTTTCAACCTGTTTTTGACCATTCCCGCTGCTTACGCACTGAGCAAGCGCAGAATGTACGGCAGATCCTTCCTGACCACAGTGTTCCTGATCACCATGTACTTCGGCGGCGGCCTGATCCCCACCTACATTCTGTTTAAGAATCTGGGCCTGATCAACACCCGTCTGATCCTGGTCATCAATGGCGGTTTGAGCGTTTACAACGTTATCGTTACCCGTACATATTTCCAGAACAATATTCCGGAGACGCTGTTTGAAGCCGCCAGAATCGATGGCGCCAACGAGTTCCTGGCGTTCTTCAAGCTGGTGCTTCCCTTGAGCGCACCTATCATCGCGGTCATGACACTGTACTATGCCGTCGGTCACTGGGGCATGTACTTCTCCGCAATGATCTACACCTTCGATACCGAGCTGCAGCCCCTGCAGCTGGTCCTGCGCGATATCCTGATCAAGAACGAAACTGCATTGTCCGAGGCCCTGGAATCCGGCGATCAAGACCTGATTGCCGCGGCTGCCAAGGCAGCGCAGCTGGCCCTGACTATGAAGTACTCCCTGGTCTTTATCGCATCTGCCCCCATGCTGATCGCATACCCCTTCGTCCAGAAGCACTTCGTCAGAGGTGTCATGGTCGGCTCTCTGAAGGGCTGATTCCCCGTATTTAATTGCCGCGAGGCTTTTGTGGCAATAAAATAAATTAAAAACAGGAGGAACAATAATGAAAAAGACACTTAGCAAAGTTCTGGCTCTGCTGATGCTGGCCGCCATCATGGTCGGTTGCTTCGCAGGCTGCGGCACTGGCGACAACGAGTATGAGACGTTGCCCTCCCAGGAACCCGTAACTGACATGCCCCCCACGGATGTGAACTACACCATTAGCATTATGACCCAGCGTCACACCGGTACTACCACCGAAGCTGAGGACCTGTGGTTCTTCAAGTACATGGAGTACTGGTTCGCTCAGAAGGGCTACAATGTTGACATTCAGGTTACCCAGAACAGCGATATGAGCACTCAGAAGTCCCTGCTGCTGAACACCAACAGTCTGCCCGACCTGATGTGGTCTGTCAACCTGAAGAACACTGAGATCGTTAAGTATGCCATCGAAGAAGGCCTGATCCTGGAGTGGACTCCCTACATCAACGAGGACATGATGCCCAACCTGACCAAGCGTTTTGCTGATCAGCCCGAATCCAAGGTTCTGTCCACCGCTCCCAACAACGGTATCTACGGCATTCCTTACTACGCTCCCTCTCAGTACGCTTCCGGCTGCTACGGCACCTCCGAGCGTCTGTACTTCCGTCAGAGCTGGCTGGATCAGGCTGGCGTGACCAACCCCACCACCAAGGAGGAGCTGCTGAATGTGCTGCGCGCATTCAAGTCCAAGATCACCGATCCTTCCGCTGATAAGCAGGACGTTCCTCTGGTTTCTTCCTCCAGCTTCTTTGAGAAGTATCTGTGGACCTGCCTGGGCTTCTACGGCACTGAGCCCGGTAAGTTCGGCACCAACCTGATGGTCAAGAATGGCCAGCTGACTATCCCCGCATACACTGAGTCCTACAAGGAGTTCGTCTCCATCATGAAGACCCTGTACGACGAAGGCCTCATTGCTAAGGACTACTTCTCCTACTCCGACGCTTCCGCTGGCGCTCTGATCAACAACAAGCAGTGTGGCGCTCTGAGCTGGTGGACTCTGGAGTACGTCGGCAACGAGTTCTCCGATATCGTCTGCGCTAACCCCATCCCCCTGGGTGATGTTACCAGCGTCGAGGATATCCATGTTTCCCGTCTGAAGTCCGTCTACCCCAACTACATCTGGGCAAGAAAGATGGTCAAGCAGGGTGAAGAAGGCGCCGAGCCTGGCAAGGATCCCCGCATCCTGGCTATGCTGA
This sequence comes from Oscillospiraceae bacterium, assembly GCA_015068125.1. Lineage (GTDB taxonomy): Bacteria > Bacillota > Clostridia > Oscillospirales > Oscillospiraceae > Faecousia. The sequence continues at coordinate 30,189 of SVLD01000004.1, forward strand.
TCGACTATGTTTACAGTGACGATGGCGCATGGCTGTACCGCTATGGTCCCGAGCAGGGCAAGGATCCTCTGGGTCTGGTCGAGGGCTGGTATTTCGACGAGAACAAGGACGTCACCACTGAGAAGGTTGCCAACGGCACCTACGCTTCCATCTCTGCTTACGGCCGTAACGAGCTGTTCCCCAACGACTACGCTGGCCTGCGTCCCGCCGTCACCACCTCCGGTACCGGCGCGATGAAGGAGTTCACCGACTCTGTCACCGGCGAGACCTACACCTGTATCGATAACCTGCTGCTGACCCACGACAACAACGACGGTCACTGGCGTCTGATCACCATCGAGAAGTGGAGCGACCGCGCTACTTCCATCCGTATTCCCGATGCCTACCTGGGCTCCGAGGATACCGCTACTGCCGATGACTACTACAAGGCATTCACCAGCTGGATCAACTCCGAGACCATTAAGTTCATTACCGGCACTCGTGACATTTCTGAGATCGACCAGTTCTACAAGGAGCTGGAAGACCTGCACATCAAGGAGTACCTGGAAATGATGAATGCTGGCCAGGCTGAATGGCTGAAGGCTACCTTTGGCGAATAATCGGCAAAGAATTGATTTTTAACCACTAATTGCGAAGGGAGGTATACAGTTTTGTATACCTCCCTTTTGTTTTGCACGATCCCAGCTTCAGAAGGGATCAGATTTGGAGGATATATGAAGAAGAGAATCGTTGCGCTCCTGCTGGTGCTTATGTACACCGTGTCTATGTTTGCAGGTTGCCAAAACAATAGTGGGGAGACTACGCCCACGACTCCGGCAGTGGAGTATATGAAGATTGCGGAGAACAAGACAACAGAGTATAAGATTGTATCTCTGATTACCGACAAGGCTATCATCAGCGACCTGGCAACTGACCTGCTGATCAAAACCGGCGCTAAATTCGAAGTCGTCAATGAAGCCAATGCAGGCCCCAAGGCCATCTATATCGGCACCGTAGCGCAGATGGCTGGTAAGGGCGGCACCAGTACCGAGCTGACCTATACTACCTACGAGATCAAAGTGGATAACGGGAACATTTATGTCTCCGTGGCTGACGAGACGCTTATCGATAAAGCGGTCGAAAAGCTCAAGGAGGCCATCGTCAAAACCGCCGATGGCGTGTTTGGCATCGATCAGAACCTTTCCGGCATGAAAAATCTCGCCAATATCACCGAAGTAGTTCCTGTTTTTGAGACCGCCAGCGGCAAAAAACGTGAGCTGTATGATGCCGGCAGCGGCAACTATCAGATTACCTACCAGGCTCTGAATTTGAGTGCCGCCGATGCGGAAGTTGCTGCTTATGAGCAGTCTTTGGTGGATGCCGGTTATTCCCTGCATCAGAAAAACACCATCAATCAGAGCCAGTTCTTTACATATACCAAGGGTGATACCCTGGTTCACTGCAACTACTTCAAGCCCATGAAGGAGTTCCGTATTGTCTACGGCCCCAAGACTTACCTGGGCAGCCAGACCCCCATCACCGAGTACGAAAAGAAGGTCACGCCCTCTATGTCCATCGTTGCCCTGACGGATAGTGGCCTTTCCATGGTGTACCAAGCCCACGATGGCAGCTTTGTCATCATCGATGGTGGCTACGGCACAGATACGATTGCTTCCTATACCATCAACAAGGGTACAAGCACGGAAATGACTCTGACCTACAATCGCGATGTCAAGACCGATATGGAGAGCCTGTGGAAGCTGCTGGAGGAAAAGACACCTGCCGGTGAAAAGCCCCAGGTCACCTGGATGATCACCCATGCGGATCCCGACCACATTGGCCTGCCCACTCTGTTCATCAAGGATTACAAGGATAAGTTTGATCTGAATTTGGTCTGCTACAACTTCCCGGATCTGGACAATGTGGGGCTGGAAAACGGCAGCATTACCACCTTTGAGGGCTATATGGACGCCTTTATCTCCAGCGTTAATAGCAACTTCCCCAATGCAAATCACATGATCTACCATACCGGCCAGAAGCTCTACTTGCCTGGCGCTGAGATCGAGTTCCTGTTCACTGCTGAGGACTACTGGCCCAACAAGATGCCCTGGATGAACCACACCTCCGGCGCATGGCGCATCACCAGCGAGGGCAAAACCATCATGATCACCGGCGACTGCGAAACCGGCCTGAACAACCAGATGGTCAAGGTCTTTGGCAGCTATCTGAAGAGTGACATCATGCAGCTGAATCACCACGGCTCCAACGGCGGCACCCTGGCTTTCTACAAGCAGGTCAATCCCACCGTAGCACTCTGGGCTTGCCCCCAGAAGATACTGGAGCTGGATAATCGCCGCCTTGGTACCCAGGCAGGCTATGATTTCAATCTGTTCATCCAGCAAAACGCGAAGGACCACTATTCTCACACTGAAACCCATACCATTCTCTTGCCCTCTCTGGAAGAGGAAAAGTAATATGGATCCCGGGAGCAGCGTAGCTGGTGCTGCGCTGCTCCAAACAAAAATACTACAAAAATCGTGATTTTGGAGGATGTATGAGGTTGCCTAAGCTTTTAAGGTGTTTGCTGTTACTGGGAGGCATGTTGATGCTGGCCGGCTGTCAAAATACAGAGATTACGGAAACCACACCTCCCGAGGTGGAGTATCTGACCATTGCGGAGAATAAGTCTACCGAGTACAAGCTGGTTTTTCTTGTAGGCGACAAGTCCCTGCAAGGCGATTTTTCCACAGACCTGCTGATCAAGACCGGCGCTAAATTCGAGGTCGTCACTGAAGAAAACGCTGGCGAGAAAGCCATCTATATCGGCACGGCCCAGCAGCTGGGCGGTAAGGGCGGTGTCAGTGCCGACCTTGCCTACACGACTTATGAAATTAAAGTGGACAATGGGAATATTTATATCGCTATGGCGGAGGAGTCCCTTGTCGAGGATGTAATGGAAAGCTTCAAAAATTCCATTGTAAAGACCGCCGATGGGGTCTTTGGAATTGATCAGAATATTTCGGGCATAAGGAATACGGTAAACATCACCGAAACGGTTCCCGTGTTTGAAACTGCCAGTGGCAAACGGCGGGAGCTGTATGCGGCCGGTGGCGGAAATTATCAGATTACCTACCAGGCGTTGAGCCTGAGCACTGCTGACCAAGAGGTGGCGGCTTACGAACAGCGGCTGGTGGATGCGGGCTACACCCTTCACCAAACCAATGAGATCAATCAAAGTCGATTCTTTACCTATACCAAGGGCGACACCATGATCCATTGTAACTACTTCAAAGTCATGAAGGAGTTTCGCATCATTTATGGCCCCAAGGGCTATCTCGGCAGCCAGACACCCACCACCGATTACGAAAACAAGGTAACGCCCTCTATCTCTATTGTTGGCGCTACGGACAGTGTGCTGTGTATGGTCTATCAGGCGCCTGACGGAAGCTTCGTAATCATTGACGGCGGCTACGGCGTGGATAAAACCTACAGCTGGACCCTCAACACAGGTACCAAGGACGAAATGACCTACACCATCAAGCGTAACATTGATCAGGATATGGCCAGCCTTTGGGCACTGTTGGAAAGCAAGACTCCGGCTGGGCAGAAGCCACAGGTCACATGGATGATGACCCACGGTGATCCGGATCATATCTGCCTGCCGCCCGTCTTCATGAAGAAATATCAGGATAAATTTGACCTGAATCTGGTAGTTTATAATTTCCCGATTGTTGCCAATGTAGGTCTGGAAAATGGCGAGGGAGCGAATGTTTATCAGGGATACATCGATAACTTTATCACCGCTGCAAAGACCTATTTCCCTAATGCCAACCACCTGTTCTTCCATACCGGTCAGAAGCTGTATCTGCCCGGAACAGAGATCGAATTTCTCTTTACGGCAGAAGATAACTGGCCCAACAAGATGCCTTGGATGAACGATACCTGCGCTGTCTGGCGGATCACCTCCGAGGGTAAGTCCATCATGATTCTGGGCGACGCCGGTGGCGGCAGACTCAATCAGATGGTTGGCTGTTTTGGTGATTATCTGAAGAGCGACATTCTGCAGCTCAGTCACCACGGCTCAAATGGCGGCACCCTGCCGTTTTATCGGGCGGTAGAACCCACGGTGGCACTCTGGGCCTGTGAGGATATGCGATTCCTGTACGACCGCCAGCGACTTGGTACAAAGCCGGGATTTGAGTACAATTTATACATCCGGGAAACGGTGAAATATCACTACGCCGGCTCCTATACGCATACAATTTTGCTGCCCTCCCTGCAGGAGGAAAAGTAACTTACAATCCGAGAGCAGCGTATCTTGCGCTGCTCTCGGCGGAAGTTTTATCGGAAAAGGGGATTTGACTATGTTTCAAACCGAAAGCGGTCAGCGGCTGCTGACCCACGATTGCGGATGCAATAATTTTCAGATAACCTATCAATCTATGGATCCGGTCAAGGCACCGGAAGAAATTGCGGCCTATGAGGCCCGCCTGGCAGCCAAGGGCTATGCACTCTGCCGGGAAAATAACATTGAAAATAACCGCTTCTTCACTTATGTGAAGGACGAGAATATGGTTCATTGCAACTACTTTGCGGCTATGAACGAATTTCGGATCGTTTATGGCCCGAGAACCTATCTGGGCCCCGATGCCCCTGTGGAAGGATATCCCCGGCTAGTTACCCCTTCCGTGTCCATCATCGGTATGACGGATGATGTGCTGTGCATGGTGGTGCAGCTGGCGGATGGCAGTTTTGTCATTATCGACGGCGGCTGGAGTCATGATGCCCAGCTTTCCAGGACCATGAATAAAGGGCAGGAAAACGAAATGGTGGTCAATTACACCCGGGATGCCGCGGCGGATATGGAGAGCCTGTGGAATTTCCTCCGGGATAACACCCCCGGCGGCGGAAAGCCCCAGGTCACCTGGATGATCACCCACGCCGACCCCGACCATATCAACCTGCCCAACGGCTTTATCCGGGCTTATTCTGACAAATTTGACCTGCTTACGGTCTGCTATAATTTCCCCAATATGTTCAACATCGGCCTGGGCGAAAGCGCCGGTTCTACCAATATTCCTGCCCATTTTGCCAATTATGCCGCAGGTTTTATCAATGCAGTGCGCACCCATTTCCCTCAGGCAAAGCATTTTATCTACCACACCGGCCAGAAGCTGTATCTGCCGGGCTGCGAGATCGAGTTTTTGCTGTCTCCTGAGGACTACTGGCCCAACCCCATGCCCTGGATGAATCACACCTCCGGTGTGTGGCGGTTCACCATTGCGGGCAAGACCATCCTGATTCCCGGAGATGCGGAAATCGGTCTGAACAACCAGATGGTGAAGCTCTACGGCGACTACCTCAAGAGCGATATTTTCCAGCCCAACCACCACGGCGCCAACGGCGGCACCCTGGAATTTTACCAGAAGGTCAGCCCCTCGGTGTGCTTCTGGGGTTGCCAGCAGTACCGCCTGGATTACGATGACCGGCACAACGGCCGTCGCCCCGGTTACGAGTTCAACGGCTTCCTGCGGCAGACCGCAAAACTCCATTTTTCCAATACCGAGACCCATACGGTCCTGATACCCACTCTGGAGGAGAAAAAATAACGCCTGCAAGGCATTTCTGCTGTTGACTACCGCGGCAAGGATTGGTACAATATAGGGTGAAGGAATGGAAAATTCCCCCAGTATTTTTGTAACAGGGAGGTTCCTATGGCAAGTATATTTATGCGCTTTCCCGGCGGCAGGGTCAAGACTGTGACCTTGAGCTATGATGACAATGTGGAAGCGGATGTGCGCCTGGTGTCCATCATGAAAAAGCACGGTTTAAAGGGCACCTTTAATATCAACAGCGGTCAGTATCCTCCGGAGGATTCTGTGGGCAGTATGGGCTGCGGCCATCGCCGGCTGACGCTGAAGCAGTCTACGGAATTACATAAGGACAGCGGCATGGAGATCGCCTGCCACGGCGTGACCCATCCTTTCCTGGATCATCTTCCGCCCAGCGTTTGTGTGCAGGAAGTACTGCAGGACAGACTGAATCTGGAAAAAATCTACGGAACCTTTGTCCGTGGCCTTGCCTATCCCTTTGGCACCACCAACGATGATGTGGTGGCGGCTCTGAAGGCCTGCGGCATCGTCTATGCCAGAACCGTCGTGTCTACGGAAAAATTCGATATGCCTTCGGATTGGCTCCGGCTGCCCGGCACCTGCCACCATGCAAACCCCAAGCTCATGAAGCTGGCTCAGCGTTTTGTGGAGGACAAGCGGAACTGGACACCCATGATGTTCTATCTCTGGGGACACAGCTACGAATTTGACGACAACGACAACTGGCATATCATCGAGGAATTTGCTGAATACATCGGCGGCCGGGAGGATATCTGGTACGCTACCAATATCGAGATTTACGACTATGTTGCTGCCTGGAAGCAGCTGGTATTCAGCGCCGACGGCACCAAAGCATACAACCCCACCAATACGGAACTGTTTGTTAAAACGGGTAACGGTCTATTTAGCATCCAACCCGGTGAAACCAAAAATATTTAAGCAGAATGGAGAATATTATCATGAACAAGTACGAAAGACTGGCCACCAAGCTGGCCAACAGAGAAAAAGTCATCGGCACTACCATGTCTATCCTCAACAGCCCCCTGCTGCTGGAGCAGATGAACCGGGAAGATCTGGACTTCGTTCTGCTGGACGGCGAGCATGGTGTGTTCAATACCGAAAATTCCATCCCCATGTTCCAGGTTGCCCGACTGATGGGCCTGCCCATTTTCTACCGGGTGCAGGATACCAAGTATCACCTCATCGCCAAGACCGTGGACATGGGCGCTGACGGCATCATGATCCCCAGAACCGAAACCCTGGAGCAGCTGAGAGCTGCTGTGGATGCTCTGCTGTTCTATCCTGCCGGCCGTAAGGGCTGCGGCGGTTACGGTCAGCAGCGTGCCGGCGAGACCTTCGAAGACTTCGGCAAGACCCGCTTCCTGATGCCCCAGATCGAGTCCCAGGAGGGCATCGACCTGCTGCCCAAGATGCTGGAAACTTACGGTGAGTACATCAGCGCCGTCATGATCGGCCCCTACGACCTGTCTGTTATGCTGGGTACCCCCAAGCAGATCGGCACTCCCGTCATGATGGAGGCGATTCAGAAGATTTTTGATATCAGCAACAGCTACGGCAAGTCCTGCGGCATCTTCTGCGACAACGAAGTGCTGGCACAGAAGTACCGCGACATGGGCTGCAACGTGCTGTGGACTGCTACCGATAAGGACTTCTTCCTGAAGGGCTATCGGGAAGAGATGGATGTCCTGGCCAACATCAAGTAATCATCAGGAAGAGAGGAATGTACTATGAAAATTGTTATTTTGGACCATCCCCGGGAAAATCCCGGCGAAATCGACTGGAGCGAATTTGACAAGTATGGCGAAGTGACCCGCTATGCAAGAACCATGCCCGAGCAGGTCGTGGAGCGCATCGGCGATGCCGAGGTCGTGTTCCTGAACAAGACCGTCGTTACCAGAGAAGACCTGGAAAAGTGCCCCAATGTGAAGTTCATCAGCGTCATCGCCACCGGCTACAACACTGTGGACTTCAAGGCTGCTGCTGAGATGGGCATTCCCGTTGCCAATGTGCCCTCCTACGGTACTGAGGGTATCGGTCAGCACGCTGTCGCTCTGCTGCTGGAGATCACCAACCATGTCGCTCACCACGATGCCGAAGTGCGCAAGGGCAGAAAGAACGGCCCCGGCGACTGGTGTTTCTGGGATTACCCCAGCATTGAGCTGGAAAACAAGGTCATGGGCATTATTGGTCTGGGCCGGATCGGCCAGATCACTTCCCGGGTTGCTCAGGCCTTCGGCATGAAGGTTCTGGCGTACGATCAGTACCAGAATCCCAACCTGGTTAACGACAACTGCCACTACGCTGACCTGGATACTGTGCTTTCCAACGCTGATGTGATCGCTCTGCACTGCCCCCTGTTCGCAGAAACTGAGAACATGATCAACAAGGACACCATCGCCAAGATGAAGGACGGCGTTATCATCATCAATAACAGCCGCGGCGCTCTGGTTGTGGAAGAGGATCTGGCTGAGGCTCTGAAGTCCGGCAAGGTTTACGCCGCCGGTCTGGATGCTGTCCGGGATGAGCCCATCGCCATGGACAATCCTTTGCTGAGCTGCCCCAACGTGTTCTTTACCCCCCACATCAGCTGGTCTGCCCTGGAAGGCAGACAGCGTCTGGTAAGCTACTCCCTGGATAACCTGAAGGCCTATCTGGCCGGCAACCCCACTAATGTGGTCAATATGTAAGGAGAAAAGACTATGAAGTATGCTAAGATCGAAGGCCTGAATAAGCAGGTTTCCAAGCTGGTGTTTGGCACCGCTACCCCCAAGCTCTTTGCCGCTGTTGCCCCCGGCGCAGGCGAAGCTGAGAAGCAGGCGGCTTTCGAGCTACTGGATCAGATCTACGCTGCCGGTGTCAACACCTTTGACTGCGCGCACCACTACGGCGAGGAGATCACCGGCATGTGGATGGACGAGCGCGGCATCCGTGACAACTGCGTTGTCATCACCAAGTGCGCCCACCCCAACCAGTGGAGAGCCCGCGTTACCGACTTTGATATGCTGTCCGACGCTCACGACTCCCTGGCGAAATTGAACACCGACTGCATCGATATCTATATGCTCCACCGTGACGACCAGAATGCCGACATCGGCATGATCGTCGAGACTATGAACCGCCTGTACAACGAGGGCAAGGTCAAGGTCTTCGGCGGCTCCAACTGGACCCACCAGCGTATCGAGCAGGCCAATGAGTACGCCGCCAAGCACGGCCTGGAGCCCTTCCGTGTTTCCAGCCCCAACTTCGGCCTGGCTGAGCAGGTTACCGACCCCTGGCGCTGCGACGCTAAGTTCAGCGATCCCTGCGTGACCATCTCCGGTCCCGAAAATGCCGACGCAAGAGCTTGGTACGCTAAGAACAATATGCCCGTGTTTGCCTATTCCAGCCTGGCAAGAGGCTTCTTCTCCGGCGCTTTCAAGAGCAGCAACCCCGAGGACGCCAAGAAGATCATGGACGAGCCCGGTATCATCGGCTACTACTGCGACAGCAACATCGAGCGTCTGAGAAGATGCGAAGAGATCGCTGCCAAGAAGGGTATCACCGTTGCGCAGGCTGCTATGGCTTGGATCTATAACCAGAAGTTCGAGGTCTTTGCTCTGTCCAGCCCTGTGACCCAGGATCAGATCGACCAGAACATTGCTGCCATTAACATTGAGCTGACCGACGAAGAAGTTGCCTGGCTGAACCTGCAGTAAGGAGAATTACTTATGGCTGTAAAACCCTGGAAGGGCGCGTTCCCTCCGTTCCGTATGTTTGGCAACCTGTACTTTGTGGGTACAGAGCCTGCATCTACCCATATCGTGGATACCGGTGAAGGCCTGATCATGTTCGACAGCGGTTATCAGCATTCCCTGTACCTGGTCATTGACGGTATGCACCGCCTGGGCCTGGATCCCAAGGACCTGAAGTATATTTTCCACACCCACGGTCATATCGACCACCTGGGCGGCACCAGAGCGCTGATTGAGCTCACCGGGGCCAAGACCGTTCTGGGTCTGGCAGATCGGGACTATGCCAACGGCAAGCTGGATCTGACCTATGCCAAGGAACTGGGTATGGAGTATACCGAAGTCTTTGAGCCGGATGTTCTGTGGGAGGGCGGCGAAAGCCTGACCATTGGCAATACCACTGTTCAGTGCGTTGCTACCCCTGGCCATACCCCCGGCGCCCTGTCTTATTTCTTCAACGTCACCGACGGTGAAAAAACCTACCGGGCAGGCTTGCATGGCGGCATGGGCATCAACACCATGTGCCGCAGCTTCCTGGAAAAATACGATCTGCCTTTCTCCCTCCGGGAGGATTTCAAAAAGGCCATGGATCGGCTGCAGCAGGAAAAGGTGGATATTTTTTTGGGTAACCACATGCAGCACAACCACACCCCTGAGCGCTACAAGCTGCTGATGGCAGGGGATAAGGAAGCCTTTGTCCATCCTGAGGACTGGGCTGACTACGCCGTCTGGGCAAAAAACAATCTGATCCAGATGGAAGAGAAAGAGAATAAACAGCAATAAAAAATCGGAACGGAGGCTGCCGGGGGAGATCCCGGCTGACCTCCGATTCCGGGTTTACGAAGAACAAAGAGGATTACTATGGATTTTATTTCCGGCCGCGGCGCCAAATTTTACGAATTTTGCACTAAGATGTATGAGCTGATGTGGCTGAATGTTCTGGTGTTTGTCACTAGCCTGCCCATTGTTACTATCGGTGCATCCTTTTCCGCCATGCACTATGTCCTGGTGAAGATTTACCGGGATGAGGAAGAGAAGATCACCAAGGATTTTTTTAAGTCCTTCGGCAAGAATTTTCTGCAGGCGACTTTGATTTGGTTGATCTATCTGGCGATTTTCGGCTTCCTGCTGACGCTGGATTATATAAGACGGCTGCTGCAAAATCCCACCTTGGAGTATTTGAAGCTGCTGGTGCCGGTGCTGGCTTTTATCGCGATATTGAGCCTGTGCTGGGTGTTCGTTCTGCAATCCCGATATAAGCTGAGCATAAAAGATATTTTCGCGTTTTCCTTTACCCGCATTATCGCATTCCCCATTCGTACCATCTTCATGGCGCTGACCCTGATTTTGCCTGTGGTATTTGTTTGTATCGCGCCTGGCTTGGCTATTATCGCAGTGCTGTTGGGAATTTCCGTTCCCGGTATCTTAAGCACCTGCTTCTACAATAAGGCTCTGGAAGTCATGGAAGATGACTCTGCCAAGGAACAGCCGGAAACACCTCAGGAGGAAGAACCCTCCGATGAACAGGAAGATAATCTCGAATAACGAATTTACATAGTAATGAGGTAAAAACAATGGAAAATCAGATCAATAACATTCCCCGTCCCGAGCATCCCCGGCCGGATTTTGTCCGGGATACCTTCTGCAACCTCAACGGCACCTGGCAGTTCGCTTTTGACGATGCAGATGTAGGCCTGAAAGACGGCTGGTATCGCAGCGGTTATGAACTGGAGAAGAAGATCGTTGTACCTTTCTGCTATCAGTGCGAAGCCAGCGGCATCGGCCCTACCGATGAGATACATCCTGTGATCTGGTATCGCCGGAGCTTTACCGTGCCTGCCGAAATGCAGGGCAGACGGATCCTGCTGCGGTTTGGTGCTGTGGATTTTGAGGCGATGGTCTATGTCAACGGCCAGGCTGTGGGCGGTCACAAGGGCGGCTACACCCCCTTCGCTCTGGACATCACCCCCTTCCTGCAGGACGGCGAGAATGACCTGTGCGTCCGGGTGGTGGACCGTCCCGATCCTGTCCAGCCCAGAGGTAAGCAGAACTGGAACCGCGGTCTGATGGGCTGCTGGTACACACCTACCAGCGGTATTTGGCAGACGGTGTACCTGGAGGCTGTCAGCGATCTGTATGTGGATTACATCCACATTACCCCCGATATCGATAAGGGCTATGCCTATGCAGAAATCATGCTCAATCGCAAGCCCGATGAGAAAGTGTACATCAATCTGAATGTCAGCCTCAAGGGCCAGGAAGTCCGTGAGGTCATGGTTTCCACCGTCAACCGCAGCGTGGTGGCAACCATCGATATGAACACCAATATTACCCACATTCCCGTAGAAATGTGGAGCATCCGCAAGCCCTCTCTGTACGATGTCCGAGCTCAGGTCATCAGCGCCGGCAAGGTGCTGGATCAGGTGGATACCTACTTCGGTATGCGTAAGGTGGAAGTCCGTGACGGCGTCATCTATCTGAACAATAAGCGGCTGTATCAGCGCCTGATCCTGGACCAGGGCTACTGGCCGGACACCCTGATTACCCCGCCCAGTGACGAAGCCATCCGGGAGGATCTGGAGTGGACGATTCGGTTTGGCTACAACGGTGCCAGAAAGCACCAGAAGGTGGAAGATCCCCGGTACTACTACTGGGCAGATAAGATGGGCGTTCTGGTCTGGGGCGAGCTGCCCAGTCCCTACGCCTACACCGATGAAACGGTGGAAAATCTGTCTTCTACCATGCTGGAGTTCATCCGCCGTGACTTCAACCATCCCTGCATCATCACTTGGGTGCCACTGAACGAAAGCTGGGGCGTGCCCAACATTCTGCATAATCCCCGCCAGCAGATGACGGCCTCCATGATGTACTACATGACCAAGGCTGCCGACGGCACCCGCCTTTGCTCCGGTAACGACGGTTGGGAACAGATGCACACCGACATTTGTGCGCTGCACGATTACGCTGCGGAGAAGCGGATCCTGGACGAGCATTTTGCCGACCGGGAATATGTGGAAAGAAGCACCTGCGATTCTCTGCGCTGCTATGCTGACGGTCACAAGCCCAGCGGCAACGAGGCCTTTATGGTCACCGAGTTTGGCGGCATCGCCTTTGAGAACATCGGACCTCAGGGTGAAATGGGCGGCATGAACACCTGGGGCTACCATGGCAAGGTCACCGACGAAGAGAAGTTCTTCGCCCGGTTCAAGGAAGCCATGGATGCCGTTGTGGAGATCCCCTACAACCAGGGCTACTGCTACACCCAGCTTACCGATGTCATGCAGGAGATCAACGGCCTGCTGACCCCGGATCGCAAGCCCAAGATGGATGTGGAGCGTGTTCGCCAGTTGAACCGCAACCCCGATTGGCACGGCGACCGGGATATGAAGGATGCAATTGCTTCCGCATGGTAATAGAAACTGAAAGGGAGGAAAACCCAATGGATCGGTTAGAAAAACTCCTGTCGCAAATGTCTGTCCATGACAAAATCGGACAGCTGACACAGTATAACGCGATGCTGTTTACCGAAACCTCCGCCGAAATTACCGGCCCCCAGCAGAAGCTGGGCTTGACCGATGAAGATCTGGCGGCGGTGGGCAGCGTGCTGAACTTTTCCTCTGTTCAGGAGGTAAAGGATATTCAGACTGCGCATTTGCAGAATGATCCCAATCAAATTCCCATTGTCTTTATGATGGATGTGATCCATGGCTATCGCACCGTTTATCCCATCCCCCTTGCGCTGGGCTGCTCCTTTGATCCCCAGATTGCTGAGGAATGTTCCCGGGTGGCTGCCCGGGAGGCATCTGCCGATGGCGTGCATGTTACCTTTACGCCTATGGTGGACTATGTCCGGGATGCCCGGTGGGGTCGGGTCATGGAGACCTGCGGCGAAGAGCCCCGGCTGACCTCTGCTCTGGCCGCGGCACAGATTCGTGGTTTCCACGGTGACGGCATGGAAAAGCCCGGCAATCTGGCCACCTGCGTGAAGCATTACGCCGGCTACGGCGGCGCGGAGGCCGGTAGAGATTACAACCTGGTGGAAGTTTCCGAAAGAGAACTGCGGGAGTATTACCTGCCTGCTTATAAGGCTTGCCTGGATGCAGGCGCACCCATGGTCATGCCCTCTTTCAACTCCCTCAACGGCGTGCCCTCCATCGCCAATTCCATGCTGATGCAGGATATCCTGCGAAAGGAATGGGGCTTTGACGGCGTGGTCATCAGCGACTACAATGCCATCGGCGAGCTGCTGCCCCATGGCGTTGCCGCAGATCAGAAGGAGGCCGCGAAGCTGGCTTTCGAGAACACCTGCGACATTGAGATGTGCTCCAGCGGTTATTTCCACCATCTGGAGAGCCTGATCAATGAGGGCGTCTTTACCATGGAGCAGCTGGACGCTGCTGTGATGCGGGTGCTGAAATTCAAAGATCAGCTGGGTCTGTTTGACGATCCTTACCACGGCGCGGATGAGAAATTGGCAAGCAGCCTCTTCCTCTGCGACGCGCATAGAGAGGTGGTCAAAAAAGCGGCAGCGGAATCCGCTGTTCTGCTGAAAAATGAGGGGCTGCTGCCCCTGTCCGAAAAGCTGTCCAAGGTTGCCGTCATCGGTCCCTTTGCCGATGAACATGGCATCAACGGTTTCTGGAGTGCCCACGGTAAAAATGAAGAAACCACCACAGTCTTCGAAGGCATCCGGAACATCCTGGGTGCGGATAAAGTCGTGACAGCCAAGGGCTGCGGCAACCTGTGGGATGACAAAGACTGCTCCGGCTTTGCCGAAGCAGTGGAAATGGCCAAGGCTGCCGATGCGGTGGTGCTGTGCCTGGGCGAGCCCCAGAATTACAGCGGCGAAGGCAACTGCCGTACCGATCTGCGTCTGCCCGGTCTCCAGGAGGCGCTGGCAAAGCAGGTTATCGCAGCAAATCCCAACACAGCGGTGGTTCTGTTCAATGGCCGTCCTCTGGATGTATCCTTGCTGGATAAGATCGCGCCTGCGATACTGACCATGTGGTTCCCCGGCACCGAGGGCGGAAGCGCCGCCGCGGAGCTGCTGTTCGGCAAGTGCAATCCCTGCGGCAAGCTGAGCATGAGCTTCCCCCACAATGTGGGTCAGTGCCCCATTTACTACAACCATCCCAATACCGGCCGTCCCCGCTGGCGCAGCCAGCCGGATCACAGAGGCTACGCGTCGGATTATATCGACTGCGCCACGCTGCCCCTGTATTCCTTCGGCCACGGTTTGAGCTATTCCAATTTTGTGTACAGCGATCTGACTTTGTCTTCCAAGACTTTGACTTCCGATGGCAGCATCCGGGTCAGCGTGAAAGTCCGCAACGACAGCAGCGTTCCCGGCAAGGAAGTGGTGCAGCTGTATATGCGGGATCTGGTAGGCTCGGTGGTTCGCCCGGTGCAGCAGCTCATTGCCTTTGAGAAGCTGAGTTTTGAAGCCGGTGAGGAAAAGACTGTTACCTTTACCGTTACGGAAGAAATGCTGCGTTTCTGGAATATGAAGGGCGAGCATATCTCCGAAAAGGGCGATTTTACCCTGATGATCGGTCATGCAGACCACTTTGTTCTGTCCGACGCGTTCCAATTGGTTTAACCATAGAAGGAGGCTAATTATGGCGAAAACAGTGATTTCTGTTCTGGAGTTTGGCGCCAAGCCCGGCAGCTCTGAGGTTCAGACTGCGGCATTCCAGGCGGCTCTGGATAAGGCCTTTTTGATGGGCGGCGCTACGGTGGAAGTGCCCGCTGGCCGGTACTATATCGGCGGTGTCCGTCTGCGTTCCCATACCACCTTGCTGCTGCGCTCCGGCGCGGAAGTTTACGGCACCCGGAATCCCGAGGACTACTGCTTCATCCATAAGGATCAGCTGGAGCCCCTGCCTGCCGATCAGCTCACCGATAAGCCCTGGGAGCCTTTTGTCAAGGGCGTTCAGCGCTGCTACGACTTTATGGTCAAGGCCGGCGGCCGCTGGAACAACGGCATTATCCGGGCTGTCAACGCTGAGGATATCGCCATCATCGGCGAGCCCGGCTCCGTCATTGACGGCCAGGACTGCTACGATGAAATCGGCGAGGAGCGTTACAGAGGCCCTCACGGCATCAGTATGCACAACTGCCGGGGCATTACCTTCCGGGGCTACACCATCCGCAATACCGGCGACTGGGCACACAGCGTGTTCTTCTCCACGGATATTCTCATGGAGGGTGTGACGGTGCTGGCCGGTCACGATGGCATTCACTGCACCTGCTGCACCAACCTGCGGATTCTGGACAGTGAGTTCTACACCGGTGATGACTGCGTAGCCGGCTTCGGTAATGTCAATACCCTGGTCAGCAACTGTATCTGCAACACCGCTTGCTCCGGTCTGCGCTTCGGCGGCACCAATGCCCTGATCCGGGACTGCAAATTCTTCGGCCCTGCCAAGTATTTCTTCCGTGGCAGCCTGAGCCTGGAGGAAAAGAAGAGCGGTGCCCAGGCGCAGAAGCCCCATCGGGTGAATATGCTCTCCGTGTTTACGTATTACGCCGACTTCTCCGTGGATATCCCGGAGCAGCCCGGTAATATCATCATCGAAAACTGTACTGTGGATAATGTGGACCGCTTCCTGCACTACAACTACTCCGGCAACGAGCGTTGGCAGGCACACCGGCCCCTGGAATCCGTGAAGTTCGAAAACATAGAGGCCACCGGTATCGGCATGCCCCTGACGGCTTATGGCTCTGCCGATGTTCCTCTGACCCTGACCATGCGGAATGTGAATGTGTCCTTCCGTGATGAGGTGGAAAACACCGCGTTCCTCCATACCGCCCACTACGATCGGATCCTGCTGGAGAACATCACCGTCAACAAACGGCCGGATGCCCCCCTCATTAAGGACTGGACCGGCGGCGGTGACATTGTGTTCCGAAATGTCAGCTATGATGCACCCCAGGAGGATTGGGTTAAGGTCACTGACGAACCCTTTATCTGCAAGGCTATTTGAGTGAGATACCCAAGCGACACGAAAGTGTTTTATAATTTCGCAACAAACAACAGAAAGGAAGCATCAAAAATGAAAAAATCTATCGCGATCCTTCTACTCCTGAGCCTGATGGTCTCTCTGCTGGTTATGGGCTGCGGCCAGACACCTGCTGAGGGCGGCACTCCCACCGATGGCGGCTTACAGCCCGGGGGCAAGCTGCCGAAGTACATTTTCCTGTTCATCGGTGACGGCATGAGCTATCCCCAGATCCAGGTCACCAATTACTACATGACTGTCCAGGCAAATGGCGGCGAGTATCCCAATCCTCTGCAGAGCCAGAGCAACCTGAGCTTTATGAATTTCCCGGTGAGCGGTTCCGCCCAAACCTATGACAGAAGCTCCTTTGCTCCCGACTCCTCCTCCACCGCAACAGCCATCGCCACAGGTAACAAGACCTACAGTGGCTATCTGAATGTGGGTGTAAACGGTTTCGACAAGTACGAGACTATCGCCGAAAAACTGAAGTCCCAGAAGGACTATAAGATCGGTATCGTTTCCAGTGTAAACATCAATCATGCTACTCCCGGCGCATTCTATGCCCACCAGACCTCCAGAACCAAGTACTTCCATATTGGCAAGGAACTGGTCAAGAGCGGTTTTGATTATTTTGCAGGTGGCGCATTCCTGGCTCCTGAGCCCGAGCCGATGTCCCCGGAGAAGGATCTGTACACCCAGGCTGCGGAAGCCGGCTATAAGGTTGTAAAAACTCAGGCCGAAGCAGCGGCGCTGAAGCCCGGCGACGGCAAGGCAATTGTGATTGCTGAGCATCTGGTGAAGACAGATATGGATTTTGTGGATGCCATGGACTATGAAATTGACCGCCAGGAGGGCGAGTGGGCTCTGGCTGACTACGTTTCCAAGGGCATTGAGATGCTGGATAACGAAAACGGCTTCTTCATGATGGTCGAAGGCGGCAAGGTCGACTGGGCCTGCCACGCCAACGATGCCGCAACCGCCATTCATGAAGTTATCGCTCTGGACAATGCGGTGAAGAAGGCGATTGAATTCTACAATCAGCATCCCGACGAGACTCTGATCATCGTCACCGGCGACCATGAGACCGGTGGTATTTCCATCGGCTACGCCGGCACTGACTACGACACTTTCCTGAACAACCTGGACAGTCAGAAGGTCTCTTATGCCACCTTCAACAACGACTACGTGGCAAAGTACAGAGAAAACAAGACCGATTTCAATACGGTCATGGCTGATATCACTGCACTGTTTGGCCTGACTGTCCCTGCCAACTTTGCAGGTGAGCCCAAGGACGGCAGCCTGGAGCTGTCTGAATATGAGTATGGCCTGCTGCTGGCGGCATACGAGAAGACCATCAACTTTGGTCCTGACACGGCTTCCGATCAGAAAGAAGAGCTGCTGTATGACAAGTATGAGCCCCTGACCGTTACCGTTACCCATATTCTGGCTAACAAGAGCGGCCTGAACTTCAGCTCCTATGTCCATACCGGCCTGCCTGCCGCTGTGTTTGCCATTGGCGCCGGCGCCGAGTTGTTCGATGGTTACTACGACAATACCGATATCTTCAACAAGATGAAGGAACTGACAAGCGTACAATAAAAACCAGCAGCCACAGAATCGTTCTGTGGCTGCTTCCCTAGGGAGAGTATATGAAACGTAAACGCTTTGACAAAACCACATTGCAGATGTTGCTCATCGGACTGGTGCTGATCGGCATTCTGCTGGCCATACCAACAGGCTATGAGGATGCATTGGCCTATAAGGACACTCAACGGGCTGTGGCATTGGTCACGGCGGTGGATAATTCCAAGGTCTATGCTTCCGGCTTGATCCATTATGGCGAACAGACCTGCACCCTGAGGATCAAGGACGGCGTATTTAAGAATTGTGAGATCGAGGGCGTTAATTTTCTGACAGGTTCACTGGCGGTGGATAAAATCTATCAGACCGGAGATGAGGCGTTTATTCGTATCAGCTGCCGCCCGGAATCCGAAGCGGTGGATTTTTCTGGTCAGTTGGTCAACGGATATGCCATTGCCTCCTGCGTAATGACAGATCACTATCGGTTGGATAAGGAAGTGATCCTGTTGGTGGCGTTTTTCCTGCTGCTGATCATCGTAGCAGGGAAAAACGGCCTGCAAGCCATATTCTCCTTCGTTATCACCGTTCTGACCGTGTGGAAGCTGCTGATACCGGCGTATCTGAATGGGTACTCCCCGGTGTGGATAGGTATTGGTATCACAGTGCTGCTCACCGGTGTCATTGTATTCTTTGTCTATGGCTTTGATAAGCGGACGGTGGTAGCGTCCTTGGGCTCGCTGCTGGGCATTCTGACCACCTGCATTTTGGGCATTCTGTTTACGGATATATTCCAGATTCATGGTGCGGTGATGCCGGATTCGGAATCCCTGCTTTACAGTGGCTACCAGCACCTGGATCTGACTGCGATCTTTATGAGCAGTATCTTTATTGGCGCTTCCGGTGCTATGATGGACTTGTCTGTGGATATCACTTCGGCGGTTAGGGAAGTGGTGGACAAAAAGCCGGAAATGGATTGGCGGGAGGCAGCTCGATCCGGTATGAATGTGGGCAGAGCGGCTATGGGTACCATGACGACCACGCTGCTTCTGGCATATTCCGGCGGCTACATTACTTCTTTGATGGTCTATATGGCCCAGGGAACTCCCGTTGACCATATTTTGAATTACAAATATGTGGCCTCGGAGATCATCGATACGGTGATCGGCAGCTTTGGCCTGGTGACCGTTGCGCCCTTTACGGCATTGGTGGCGGGCTTGATGCTGACCAAGCGGGCAAGGAAAAAAGAAGAATAAACGACGCCCGGGTGCGGTAAGCACCCGGGCGCTTTTACATTACTGCTTGCTGCCGAACAGATCGTAGTACAGCCACAGAACGGTGTAGCGATCCTTCAGCTCCTTGGCGTACAAGATTGCATCAGCGATCTTTTCCTTGCTGTACAGCTTGTAAAAATCGGACATATCCATGCCCACTGCCGTCAGCATAGCTTCAATCTCGGAAGCCTTGGGAACTTCCGCCAGACAAGCCCGGATCTGGGCTTCCCTGGCCTTATAGATGGAAAGCATGTCCTTGCCGTAGAGGCCAACCTTGTCCTGGAGGGCAATGCAGCCCTCGGCTACGGAGCCGTAGATTCTCTTGATCTCGGCTTCGTATTCTGCCCGGCTAAGGCGGAACTGGCTGTCGGGCCAGGGCTTGGACAGGATTTCTTCCCGAAGGGCAGCAGTAACCACGGTGGAGTAGGCCACATCAATGCCGTGGCAGAAGTAATCTTCGTTGCGGAGAATGCCCACGATCTCAAAATAGTGGGACAGATGATGCTCACTGCCGGAAGCGGGGCGGGAAGAGCCAACAAAGGCCATGGCGATACCCACGATGACCAGTGCTTCCATCAGCACCCGGACGCTTTCCTCGTCCCGGTTCACAAGACCGTCAGCCAGGGAAAGGGTCTTTTTCAGCATTTCCTCGATAAGGTCATAGTTTTCCTGGCAGAAATCCTCACCGCCGACAATGTGGCTCAGCTTCCAGTCATTCAGGGCGGAGAATTTGCCCACAATGTCACCGTAGCCGGCCTGAATCATCTCCATGGGAGCGTCTTTCAGAATTTCAGTGTCCGCCAGAATAACGCTGGGCACATGGGCGGGGTAGGTGATCTTCATGCCGCCCATGATCATAGCCGCGCCGGTGGAGGCGTAGCCGTCCATGGAGGGGGCAGTGGCAACGATGAAGTAGGGGATACCGCTGGTTTGGGAAACATATTTGCACAGATCCTGGATCACGCCGGAGCCCAGACCCACGATCAGGTCAATGCCGGACATTTCCTTGTCCACGGCGGCCACAGCGTCCTCGTTGGGGATCAGAATGGTCTTGCCGCTGAAAATGACCTTTTTCGCTAATCTTTCGCCCAGGGCGACTTCGGTCTTAGCACCGCCGACGCCGTAGGTGTTCTCGTCGGCAACCAGAAGAACGGACTTGTAGCCCTCGGTCAGATGGGTCAGATGGGAAATTGCGCCCTTTTCGATGGCGACGAACTGGATGTCGCAGGTGTGGTGCTTGCCGCAGGAGCAGTCGGTGCCCTGCAGGAGTTGCTGTATGTTCATAGGAAGTACCTCCAATATGTATGTTTATAGAAATAATTATAATATTTGAGCAAAGAATAATCAAGTCAAAAGGGAAATTTTTTTGGACAATATCGGTACGACAAATTTTTCAAAAAAGGCTTGACAATTAAAAACTTCTGTTATATAATAGCGAAGCTGTGTTGCAAATGCTGCTATAGCTCAGCCGGTAGAGCGCATCCTTGGTAAGGATGAGGTCGCCAGTTCAAATCTGGCTAGCAGCTCCATAAAAAGTCCTGAAACCGCAATGGTTTTGGGACTTTTGCTTTTTACAGAAAAACCGCCCCAATGACCAAATGGCGACCATTTGGCGACCGGAGCGGTGATTTTTTGCGTTTATGCCTGTTTTGTAAGCAGATTTTCCAGAGCCGTGGCGGCTTTGCGATCGCTCTCCTGCAGTGCGTGGGCGTAAATGTTCATTGTGGTGGAGGTCTGGGCATGGCCTAACCGGCTGGATACTGTTTTGAGATCCTGCTTGCTGGCGATCAGCAGTGTGGCGGAGGTGTGCCGCAGTCCGTGGAATGGGATCAGTGGCAGCTGCTTATCCGGGGCCTTGCTGGCATTGTACCGGCGGATAATATCCTGCAGTGCCTGGTACGGGGTGGAATAGTTCATCATCTTACCATTGTCCTGTGTAAATACCCAGTTATTCCCTTGCCAGTAGTCGCCCACATACAGCCGGTACTTCAGCTGCTCTGTATGCAGCTTCCGGAGGCGTTCTGAAAGCGAATGCGGGATTGATACGGTCCGGTGGGAGGTTTTGGTTTTTGGCGCCTTGATCACCGGCTTGCCGTCTACCAGTGTGACCGCCTTAGACACCCGGACTACATCCGCCACAAGATCGACGTCCGGCCATTGGAGTGCCAACAGCTCACCCTTCCGCAGTCCGGTGTACACTGCCAGGTTAAACAGCACGCGCAGCTGCTCCGGTACATTCTTGGTGGTCTCGTAATCTCCCACGGTGTAAGGCGTGCCGGTATCGTCTACCCTCTTGTGTCCCTTGATCTTCACAGTGAAAGGCTGCTCGATGTAGCCCAGGAAGGTGGAGGTCTGCTCCGGTGTAAAGAATTTCAGCTTTTCGGCGGTGGATTCTACCTGCAGCCGTACCTTGTCGCAGGGGTTTCGGTCGATGATCTCCCACTCCGCTGCGGTGCGCAGTATTGAGGAGATCACATTCCGGCTTTTTGCAATCGTGCCTTTGCTATAGCCGCCGGCTTTTCCATCCTTCCGGGCACCGTCTTGGGTCATAGCCACAAAGAAAGCATTTATGTTGTGGGGCTTCAGCTCTGACAGTTTCAAGTGCCCCAGCACAGGCAAAATCTTTTCTTTCAGCTCGCTGCGGTATGCGTTGACCGTGGCGGATTGCAATTTCTGCTCTGCATACTCCACAAGCCAGCGGCCTGCAAATTCTTTCAGTGTTATTTTGCGGCCGTCCATAGCGGCACCGCTTTTTACTTTTGCTTCAAACTCCCGGGCAAATTCCTCTACAGCCTTCTCCCTTTTCTTTGGTGTGAGCGTTGGATCAGGCGTAAATGTGGCGGTTTCCCGGAGCTTCTTGCCGTATATGTCCCGGCCGGTGCAGACAGTGATCTGATAACTGCCGTTTCGTTCTCTTATGGATGCCATATTTCCTTGCCTTTCCGGGGCGAGTCTGCTATAATAAATGGGCAGACTACCCCTATCTTAGTCGGTTGAGGTTTTCTGTACAGCCGCCACCATGGTTGCCGCCACGGTGGCGGTTTTCTATTTTATCCGGAGGTTGCCGCCTCCGGACTTTTTTATGCTGCAGGTAGTCAAGCGATCCCTTGTATTGCGTTTTCGTACAGGAAATCCTTCAGTGCTTCACTATCGCCAGCATTGTAGTATTCCACAAGCAGAGTGTTGAACTGCTCCATGTGGCGGTCGGTGATCGTGAGGAAACCTGCACCGGCGGCAATCAGGATCTTGTTTGCAAGGGTCATACTGGTGCGCTTGTTGCCGTCCCAAAAGAATTGACCTCTAGCACCCCACACAAACGCCTCTAAGGCCTTTGCTGTGGCGGTGGTGTCTGCGGTCAGGATTTGCTCCAATTCAGCCGCCACCGTATCAGTGGACGGGACAGGGGGCAAATAATCCGTTCCGGAGATCATCACAGAGCCGGTGCGCAACTTGCCCCATTCCAGCGCCTCATTCCGGGCAATATATTCGTTGATCTTGCACAGGTAGTCCAGAGTGACTGGCTGATCCATACTCCCAAGCAGGAACTGCCAGGCATCACGCATATTCAAAATTGCCTGAATGTCATTCAGCTGCACACTGGGAACATTTACGCCCTGTAGGATCGTCTTTGTCTGGGGGAAGGTAACGGCCCGGTTCTCCATCCGCATACCGCAGTACACATTCTCATCCCATTTCTTTTTGGCAAGAAACAGGCTTTGCTCCGGGGTCATATTAAATTTATCGGTGTAGTTTCTCACTCGGTGCCCTCCTCTCCGGACTGATTTTGGGATGATTCGTTTTTGTATTTAGGGATCTCCGTCAGCTCCTCGACGCGCTCTACGGCCTTCTGTTGTCCTTCTTCGTTGAGCTGCGAGAAAGTATCTATAAGGCTTTTAATGGAAAGGTAATCCTGATCGGTGAGCTTATCATATTTGGATCTGAAATAGATACGCAGCTTATTCAAAACTAACTCCTTTGTATGGCGTTCCTCTCTAAGCTGATATTCAATCTCTTCTTGTTCTTCACTATCTACAGGTCCAATGCTTCCAACTGG
This sequence comes from Oscillospiraceae bacterium, assembly GCA_015068125.1. Taxonomy (GTDB): domain Bacteria; phylum Bacillota; class Clostridia; order Oscillospirales; family Oscillospiraceae; genus Faecousia. The sequence goes on from SVLD01000004.1 coordinate 53,436, forward strand.
AAGATCCATAAGGTCTTCCGCAGTACGATAATCGCCATTTTTCATAGCATCAAGTATTGCTTTTGCATTTATATCCTCGATGCCCCATAAATAACCGGTGGTAACGTTCAGATTTTGGGCAATTACCTCAAGTTGGTCACGGCGCGGCTGTCTTTTGTCTCGCTCGTATTGTTGGATAGTTATGGTTGCCAGACCGCACAATTCTGCAAGTTGGGCTTGTGTAAACCCTTCTTTCACTCGGGCTTCTTTTATGCGTTTACCCATAGTCATAAAACATCACCTCAAAAATAATACTATCACAAAACAACAAAACATTCAAGATGAATTTGAAAAAAGTATTGACACATTCAAAATGAATTGATATAATGCATTCAGAACGAATGCGTAGGAGGTGAAAAAATGGAAATCAGCAAGCGCAAGATCAAATTCCTGATGGCAAAGCAGGGTTTGACCACTAAAGCTCTGGCGGAACGGATGAATACCCAGGCAAATAACCTGAGTACTGTCTTGGTCAGAGGGACCTGTAGACCCGATACCGCTACCAGGATCGCAAACGCCCTGGGCGTCCAGCTGGATGAAATCGTAAAGGAGGAGTGACAAATGCCTAATGTAGTAACGGTTCGCGAAGCCGTTCAGCGCTCCAAGGCTGACGGAATGCCCGTCAGTGAGTACACACTTAGGCGATGGATTAAAAGCGGTGCAATCCCAGTCCGAAAGGTCGGGCAAAAGGTACTGCTGTACTATCCTAACCTGGTCAGATACTTACAATGTGAGGACGGCAAGGACAATTACCCCGCCACCGTGGCGGCAGTTTCCGGGATTCGCCGGATAGAGATTTAAGGAGGAATAACCAATGAAGACTTCAACGACTATTAAGGCATTCGCTTACCCTGTGATTATCAAGGACCACCGCACCTGCGAAAAGTTCGAGGATGTGATCGTGCTCCCCAAGGAGTGGCTGCAGATCTGCGGCAGTGATGGCGTGAACATCTGCGACGATAAACACATGATCTACCGGGCATACAATGTGAAAGGCTATGAAGTGCTGGAGGTTGGTAAGCGGCGCAGCGTGCAGCTTGCTGTGGATCTGGAAGAACTGTACAACAAGCAGGTCCGGATGGAACAGCTGCAGGCATTTGGAAAAGCCCACACCGATGCACAGCCGGATAGCCTGGGAGGTAGCACCAGTGAATAATACCGGCGTTATGTGCGGTTGGGCGATGTACTATGCCGGAATGGGGCTGCCGGTGTTTCCGGTAAAAACCAAAGGCAAAACACCGCTTACAGAGCACGGATGTAAAGATGCCACCACCGATATAGGGCAGATTGTGCAATGGTGGGAGCGTTGGCCAGATGCCAATATTGGTATTGCAACCGGCGCGGGTGATCGTCCCCTGTGTGTCCTGGATGTGGATGTCAATCACGATCTGGGCAAGTATGGCGATGAAACCTTAGATGAACTCTTGAAGCAGTACGGCCAGCTGCCTGAGACCTGGCTATGCTTAACCGGTGGCGGAGGCCTGCACTATTACTTTTTCTGCAACGACCCTGCTTTGACCGTGGGTGCCAATGTGCTGCCTGGCCTGGACTTCCGGGGGCGTGGCGGTTATGTAGTGGCACCGCCTAGCTTGCACGAATCTGGGAACCGCTACGAATGGGAAGCATCCAACGATCCCAGCGACGGCGCAGTGCCTGCAGAGATCCCCGGCTGGCTCCATGATCTATTGATCCAGGGTAAGCGGAAGGATGAAAAGAAAGCCCCCAGCAACGCCCCTGAGAGCGTCACACAGGGCAGTAGAAACCAAGAGATGTTTCGGCTGGCATGTTCCCTCCGGGCTAAGGGTTTGACCGTGGAGGAAATCACAGCCGCCATGATGAAAGCCAATGAGACCCGGTGCAATCCGCCACTGAGCACACGAGAGATCGAAAGCATATGCAAAAGTGCCGGACGGTACGAGCGCGGCAAAGGCTCTGCAGCTCCCAAGGCCCCCGGCTCTGTTAACGATGCTGAATCTGTAAAGCCACCGGATTATTCCGATGCCGGTAATGCTGCAGTTTTCAGCCGGATCTACAAAGGAGACCTGATCTATGTAGATGCCCTTGGTTGGCTCTACTGGAACGGCAAAAAGTGGGAACGTAATGAGCATAAGGCAATGAAGGCAGCTATAAAGTTATCAGCCAGGATGCTGAAGGAGGCTATTCAAGGCAACCGTGATGCACTGATTCAGCAGGCAGAGGCACAGGCCAAGTATGCCGAAACCGGAGATGATGCAGACAAAGAGGCCCTCGAAACAGCAAAGCGGGAGGCAAAAGCTGCAAAGGCTTTTCTTACTCATGCTCAGAATCTCCGGGGTGCTATTCGTCTGCGGAATATGATCGAGCTATCAAAGCCTGAACTTGTAATTAAAGCTGACAAGTTGGACGCTAACCCTCTGGATCTCAATACCCCGGCAGGTATTGTAAACCTGACTACCGGGCAGATCCGTCCCCACGACCGGAAGGCACTGTGCAGCCAGATTACAACTGTTGCTCCCAGCTCCAATGGCGTAAAGATGTGGACAGATTTTCTGCATACTATCACCTGCGGAGATCAAGGCATACTGGTATTTCTGCAGATGGTATCTGGTATGGCACTGATCGGCAGCGTATACCACGAGGGTATTGTGATCGCCTGTGGCTCCGGAAGAAATGGCAAGAGTACATATTTTAATGCTCTGGGTAGCGCCATGGGTGACTATACCGGCAGCATTGATATTAAGGCCCTTACCACGGACAGGGGCAATAAAGGCGCAGCTCTGGCTATGCTGCGAGGTAAGCGACTGGTGATCACTGGCGAGCTGGAGGAGCACCAGCGGCTTTCATCCTCCATACTGAAGCAGGTGGCGAGCACGGACAAGCTGGTCATTGAAGAAAAGTACAAAGCACCTGAAACGGTGAAACAGTCTCACACACTCATACTCTTTACTAACTTCTTGCCCCGTGTAGGATCTACTGATAACGGTACATGGCGGCGGTTGCTGGTGGTTCCCTTCAATGCGACGATCCCGGAGGGTAACGGAGTCCAAAACTATGCCGAGGTACTGCAGGATCAAGCCGGCGGCGCCATCCTCTCCTGGGCGATTGAAGGCGCTATGATGTTCATTCGTAACGGCTTTAAGTTAGATATACCCGATGTTGTGGCGGAGGCTACAGAGGAATACCGTGCACGCGAAGACTGGCTGAGCAACTTCATTGATGAACGGTGTATCAAAGAGCCGGGGGCGCGTGTTGCCGCCTCTGCATTGTACGCAGAATATAAAGCTTGGGCGCAAGGAAATGGCGACTATGTCCGCCGAGAGCGTGACTTTTCCGAGGCTATGGAAGCTGCCGGGTATGTGAAGATTAGACCTAACAACAGAAAAACCTACGTTGGCCTACGAATCGATTATTCGGCAGCAGCGGTTACACTTGGCTACGCCTAATTACTAAACTTTTATATTTTGATTTTTGCTTTTTCTTATAGAAGATTTTAGTATTTACCCGTACTTAACCGTAACCCTGTGGAAAACAAAGGAGGAAAAACCATATGAATTTGAAGATATGCCCTCTGATGGGCAAAGAGTGCCAATATGTAGACTGTATGATGTTCAATAGGACAGCGTCACAATGCAGCATATCCGTTATTGCGGTAGAACTGCAGGAAACATCAGCGAATACCGGCAACCTGGCGGACACTCTCGCAGAGATTAGCGGCGAACTCTCCAATATTACTACTGCAGTGAAAGGACTGGTGTAAATGCCCTACTACCGAATCTGTCCACAGTGTCATGCCTACCTCGACTTTGGAGAACGGTGTGACTGCCAGGACAAAGAAACCGCCCCCGATGCGGCTAACATCGAAGGCGGTCAGGTGGAAAGTGAATTGTCAGACCCACATTCCACCTCCGAGTATAAACCAAACTGAGGAGGATTTCAAGTATGAAGTTAACAGAAAACATTGATGCCCATATTTCTGCATATGAACAAGAAAAAGGGGAGATCATTAATCCCCAAGTGGTCGAACTGATAAAGAAAATGGCAGCAGTTGCAGATCGCTTTGATGAACTGGGCGCAATGGATGCTGCCGCTGGGCGGACACAGAGAACAAAGAAAGCCTTTATCGAGTGGGGAAGGCGGAATTTGAACGACCCGGAGGGAAAAGATAATTCGATTGTTGACCTGATGTACCGGTGCTATCTGGATGGCTACAACGCCGGAAAGGCGGCTGTATGAAGATCACCATTGCACACTTGCCCAACGAAGAGCAGGCAGCGGATGCTATCAAGCGTGCTATTTGCTGTACACTGGGTAATGTTAAGGTTAAGGAAAGTGACCGTCACGCACCGTTTAAGCATACCTACATAACCACTAGAAAACCGGAAACTGATTGCGACGCTAAGGGAAACACTTGACTATACCCCCCTCTTTGTGGTATAATATTAAACAAAGAATACGGCACAGTACCGCCCTCTAGGGTTAGCCTTTACCGGCATGGGAAGACAGCTTATTGCTGCTCCTGTGCCGGTTTTCTTTTTGCCCGGGGTGAGGGTTTGACCTCCTTTACCTCACTCCGGGCGATGCTGAAAGGAGGGAAATACGAAACGCCAAAATGCAGATGTAAAAAGGGGAATTGGAGAGATACCCGGAAATGAAACACAAACAGAAAACACGGATTCAAGCCCTGGAACAGACCGTAATACCCCATAGCGGCGAGGTGTACCAGGTTGAATATACGGACGGCAGCATACATAACTTTGACGGCCATAATACCATTTTAGCGGCCATTGCAGGAGATGCTGTAGCCGTAAGCCCCGACAATTCATTTGCTGATGCAATTATCCGACACAAGCACAAAGGAAAGGAAGAATAATAAATGAAGTTTACCGAAAAACTGCGTACCACCGCAGAATCTTATGTAAAGAAAATCCAGGCAAAGGAAAAGGAAATTGCCGACCATCACAAGGAAGGCATTAAAACCTATTCCCAGGCAAAGTACCAGGAAATTCAGTTTGAACTGCAGGAGCAGCGAAACGATTTGCACCGGGAAGCCATGGCAGCGATCAATGCTATCATTGACGAATTTAAGGCCGAACTGACCCGCCGTTATGTAGCAAAGGGTGACGAACTGAATACCGGTGATATGACGCTGCTGAACAGCGGTTACAAGTTGTCCCTGGGCGACCTGGAAGCCATGTTCGACCGTTACGCACCGGCCGAAGGAATGCCCAATGCGGCATGCAATCACACTATGATTCGCGCAATTTTGGATTATGCAGAAGAACATGGTATGTATCTGAATCGTACCTATTACGGCGAAAAGGAAAAGGCCGCTGCAACTGATTCTCTGAAGCAGTATGCTTTGAATTGCTTCCAGCGCCCCGATTTCGGCATGGAAACCGAAGCATATTTCGCTCAGATTTTCCCCGAAGCCTTGGCCGGGGACTAAAAAGGGTCCTACTGCTGCGAAGAATTGCGGCAGGCCGCCACAAAGAACCGTGGTGGCTTCCGTATAGTGTCAGTTATGGGGTGCCTGACACAAGGGATTGTTTGTAGGGGTTTGGTATTTATCTTTCCAGTAAATTCCGCAAATTTCCGCACAAAAGGGGGCATGGGGAAAAGCCCACAAGCAGCAGCTGGCTGCTGCGTCCGCTCTGGCACGGCAGCTGCAGCAGTAGAGGACTAACAACTGAAGGGGCGTGCAGGCGTCGCTTGTGCGTCCCTTTTCCGAGAGGTGATACTATGGCAAAGAAAAGATTGAAGCTGGGGACATCCAGAGAGGTCAAACACGCCGTGAACAGGATTGCCAACATGCTGCTGAATGGCGAGATAGATTCCAAGACAGCTAACGCCATTCTTTATGCTGCCAATGTGATCCTGGGGGCTATTCGTGTAGATGAACAGCAGCAGAAACTGGACGAGCTGGAACAGGTGATAGAGGAGATGAAAAGGAAATGAGCACTTTTTTGCGCCGGGTGCAGCGGCTCCATGAGCGGCTGACAATAAAAGGGAATCCGCTCGTAATCCTTACCTATGGGGATGGATCGGTGCGTGAAATGGCTTGGATGGATGCATTTAAGGAAATCGGATGTGGCGCCGATGTCGTGGACGTCCAATATCCAGACGAGACAGGGCAGTCCCTGCTTGCCGCGATGCTCCCCGGCATTGAGAATGTGGAAAACCTATTGGAGGATATCGATGACGAGTTTTAAGAGACGCCTGGAGGCCTTGGAAGCGGCGCTAAAGGACAAGATGGCGGAACGGAGATTGCACGATCTAGTTGTCCAGCTGCGTAAGTACATCAAGAAATACGGACAATAACTGTGGCGTGAGGTGGTACAGGTGTCAAACGAGGAATTGGTGGCGGAGATCCAAGCCGGTGCTGTGGAGCTGATGAGCCAGCTGTGGGAACAGGTTGAAGGGTTGGTCAAGTGGAAGGCTAAGCGGATTATGACCGCCCTAGAGGGTAGCCCAGGGCGCGGTGTGGAGTTTGATGATCTTTATCAGTCTGGCTATTTGGCTATGGTGGCAGCGGTGAACACTTACGATCCGTCCGCTGGCGGTGCTTTCTCCACTTGGCTTATGTATCACCTGAAGAATGCCTTTGCAGAGGCTACAGGGTATCGTACCAAAAGCGGACAGAACGAGCCGTTGAATAATTCCTTCAGCCTAGACAAAACCGTTGATGATGAAGCGGACGGCACAACCTTCGGTGAGTTTATTCCAGATCCCAAAGCCGCCGCCACCATGCTGTGTGTAGAGGAAAGAGTGTGGCTGGAACAGCTTCATGAGGCGCTGGAGGCGGCTCTGGCGGCAATTCCTGAAAAGTATGCTGATGTGATGCGGCTGCGGCATTATCAGGGTTTGACCCTCGCTGATGTCGGGGAGATTCGGGGAACGTCGCCGGAGCGGATTCGCCAAATGGAAAACAAGGCCATTAGGCAGCTACGGAAACCGAGCCTTGCCTGTCACCTTCGGCCCTTTTATGATTTTGATTTCTACTGCGGTACCGGCTATGGTGCATTCCGGCACTCTGGCATGAGCATCCAGGATCGGTATCTGATCATGGAAGAGGAACACAAGGAACGGCAATCCAGCCGCCTCCGAAAAGACCGTGAGAATGAGATCCGTAATTCGGTCAGTGCCATGATTGAGAGTATCACGGCAGAGACTGAGGCAAGAGTAGCAGCCATGACCCCGGAAGAAAAGCGGGCATTGTTGGAACAGTATGGATATGCGTGAAGCTAAAAAATATAGAAGCATAAGAAATAGGAGCTACCATTGTAGGGAGCTCCTATTTTGCTTATCCGCACATATACCGTGCAAGTGCAGATTTGCTAATTCTGCCGTTTACAATCTTTGCGCCAAGGTATTTCTTGACCGTGTTCTTGCTGCCATAACCAAGGATCTGCATTGTCTCCTGTATGGTCATCATTTCGCGTTCAGGGAACAATCTATTTAGCTGTTCGATGTTTACACGATAATCTTCCTTCTCTCGTGACATTGTTTCACCTCCTTCCTTTTAATATACTGTAGAATCTGTTCGTTTTAATGGACATTTTCAGTGGTATGATTGCCGTACAAAAGGAGGTGGTAAAATGCCAATAACAGTTGATCGCCGTACAGGCAAAATAATATCTGCCCCAGAGCTTACACAGGAACAAAAGGATTTTGCTTGGGAGATGATAGTTAGAATCTGGATAAAGCGAAATCCAGAAAAATTTCGAGCAATGCTTAGTGGAAATAAGGATGAGGAAGATGTGTAATTTGGCGACCAAATGGCGACCCAAGTTATAAAACGGTCGCCAAGGCTTTATTACGATGCAATACGCACAATCTCAAAAACCGTTGCAATACAGCATCTTTTACTACATAATCAAACGGCTCAACACGGCAAAAATCCCATTGGTAAGGATGAGGTCGCCAGTTCAAATCTGGCTAGCAGCTCCACGAAAAACCCTAGAGCCTCAACGGCTTTGGGGTTTTTGCTTTTTCTGCACACTTAAGTAGAATCGGTCAAAACCAAGACAAAAACCAAGACATAGGACAGTAATAGCCGGACTGGATCTTGCCAGCCCGACTATTTTTTATGCCTTTTTAATTGCGTCGCGGAAAATATTGCTTGCTCTGCGGATGCTTTCTTGGTCTGCGTGGGTGTACATTCGCAGAGTTACCGCTTTGTCACAATGCCCTAGTTTCTCGGAAACGCTTGCGACGTCGGCGCCGTTTGTAATGGCGATGCTGGCAAAACTGTGGCGCAGCTTGTGAGGGTGTAAATGACTGATGCCATATTTCTTTTCAAAAGGGCTTTGTATTTGTAGGCGGTGATTCTGCTGATGTCGCAGACCCTCGCCAATTCGCTGATGTTCCGTTGCCCGTTTTTGTGGGCGGGATAGTGGCAGAGAAAACTTGCGGGAATGTCCTCTTTGCTCACTTGCGGACACCCGGTCTGTCGCCCCTTAGTTCTGGCGTTCTCCATGCCAGACCGCAGCAAATCAGCCATTCCTATCGGAGTGGCTGATTTTTTGTTTCTTGACAGGCGGAACATATTGATATAGTGGGATTTATTCCTGTTGACATTTCTTGAGAATGGTTGTAAACTTAAAATGAGTTATTGTCGGGAAGTATAACTATTTTGTGGATGTTTGTTTTTGGTGCAAAAACAAAGGGGAGGAACTGTCCTTGACTGAGAAAGAAATGAAAAAGCTGAACCGGTATCAGCTTTTGGAACTGCTGATTATCCAGACCGAGGAGGTCAACACCCTCCGCCAGCAGCTTCAGGAGGCGCAAAAAGCCCTGGAAAATCGCAATATTCAAATGGAATCTATCGGCTCTATCGCGGAAGCATCTCTGCATCTTGAGGGCGTGTTTGACGCAGCACAAAATGCGGTGGATCTGTTCCTGGCCGAGGCAAAAAAGCGAATCTCTGAGATGGAGGCTCAGGCAGCTGAGGAAGCCCAGCGGATCATCGAAGAGGCAAAGCAGCGGGCCCGGCAGCTCCTGGAGAATGCCGAAAACGGAAAGAATCCCTGACTTTGAAATAGGACGAAAAAAAGTATGAGCAAGAAAAAATGGAATCCGGAGATGCCGGAAAAAGAGCTCCTGCAGAAAGAACTGAAGCGGGAACTGTATAAGCGACGTTTCCGTAAGATCCTGCGAAGCTCCTTTCATGCGCTGATTGTGGTGGCGGCGGTAGCTGCCCTCATCGCCACCTTGCTGCTGCCGGTGCTGCAGATCGCAGGCACCAGTATGGAGCCCAGCCTGAAAGACGGCGATATCGTGCTGCTGGCGAAAACCAGCAAGTTGGAGCGTGGCGAGCTGTGCGCCTTTTACTACTCCAATAAAATACTCATCAAACGTGTCATTGGCTTGCCCGGTGATTATATATGGATCGATAAGGACGGAACGGTGTACGTGAACAACGATATGCTGGACGAACCTTATGTTTCTGAAAAAGCCCTGGGCGAGTGCGACATGGAATTTCCCTATCAGGTTCCGGAGAACAGCTATTTTATGCTGGGCGACCAGCGGGCTACCTCCATTGACAGCCGAAGCTCCGTCATCGGCTGTGTTCCCAAGGATCAGCTCATCGGCAGACTGCTGTGCAAGATCTGGCCCTTGTCGGAATGGGCCTGGCTGGGGTGATATAACCCAATCAATATGAACGAAAGAAGGACGGATATTGCAGCAAACGGATAAATACCTGGCGCAAGTACATAATCGCAAAGCTATTCGCGGCAAGATCTATCAGGCGTTGCTGATCCTTTCTCTTTTCGTGATCCTGGCGGTGTTCTGGGGGCTGAAGCTCACAGGCATCACCATGGCAGGCGAGGCCTTCTGCGGAAAACCCGAACACATCCATTCGGAAAGCTGTTCAGATTGCACCCTGCAGGAACACATCCACGACCGAACTTGTTACAGCAACATCAAAGCCGATCTGGAAACAGTGGCGGATTGGGAAGCAAACCTGGCAAAACTGCCCCGTGGCGGTTCTGTGGCGGAACGTATCGTTCAGATAGCCCAGTCCCAGTTGGGCCAGGGAGAAAGTGAGATCAACTTCCAGGTGGATGCCCAGGGCGTCCGCCGGGGCGTTACCCGCTACGGCCAGTGGTACGGCAATCCCTACGGGGATTGGTCGGCGATGTTCGCCTCCTTCTGTCTGCATTATGCGGGAATTGAGGGACTGCCGGTCAACGCAGGTCATGATGCCATGCTGATGGAGTGGATGGATGCAGGGCTTTACGGCCCGGCAAGCAGCTTTGCTCCCAAGGCTGGCTACCTGCTGTTCCTGGACAAGGATCAGGATGGCTGGTGCGACGCAGTTGCCGTCATCACAGAGGTGACGGAAAGCACCCTGACCGTCTTGGAGGGCGATCTGGACAACCGGGTGGCGGAAATCGCCTACCCCATGGAGGCTCCGGCTCTGCTGGGCTATGGCCTGGTGCCCCTGGAACCCAGACTGAACCTGCGGACACCGGAGGGTCTGAAGCTGGTGGCGCAAAAAGAGGGAGAAACAGACACCCTGTTTACCGACGGCAACCAGCTGGTGGTCTACATGGAGTATCGCGCCGGACACTACGCTCTGGCCGGCAACGGAGAGCTGGTGCCCATCGCCGTTGACGAAAACGGCAATGTTTTCACAGAAATGGCAACCCCGGAGCTTCTGCTTTGGAGCGTTACCGGGGATAGTGAACACGGTGACTACAAGATCCAAAATCTGCTGACACAAATGTACTTGCCCCAAAACGGCATGACCAGTACCTACGCCCTGACTGCCCGGGCGGGGGAAGACAATTACCAATACGCAAGGGCAGTGAATTACACCGTCTGGCTGGACGGAACCCTCGGCGGTATGATGAGCTATGCCGGTTCTGCAAATCAGCGGTATACTGTAGTGGGCGGAACCTACATCCAGCTTCCCACTACCTGGCGATCTCCCACGGAATACGAATATGTGGTAAAAGGCTGGTACGATGTGACCAACAACAAGTATTACGCCCCGGGGGAGGAAGTCCAGGTCAACGGCAATATGGTGTTCTACGCCGACTGGATACCGGCCTCCTACGATATCGGACAGTTCAATGCCCAGGTGGCAGATACGGTCAGCACAAAGCAGTTCGTCACAATCCATATGTTTGATTACAATGTGCTGTTTAACGTGCTTTCCGCCTCGGCCAATGTGAGTTTTACCAACAACGGCCACACGGAAACCTGGCGGATGATCACCAACGGTATCAGCCCATACAGTGGTCAGCCCAGCCTGAACTACATCTTCCGTGACTGGGACGGCAACGGTGATATCACCTATCCCAGCGGTGTGAACAACCCGTCTCCCAACTACCCCACATCTGAGGGCAGCGTGTATCCGGGACTCTTCAATGAAAAGCTGGGTCAGCTTCTCTTTGATCCCAACACTCAGGTGATCGGCAAGGAATATTTGGGCACAGGCGATTATATGTTCCAGCTCTGCACCGATCCCAACGATGAGTACTATGGCTACTACTATTACGATTCGGAGCGAAACGCCGCTTCTTACAACCGTACGGAGCAGCGCTTCTATGTCTATGATTACCTGTCGCAAACCACTGTGTCGTCTACTACTACGGGAACCGGTAAATATTCCGACTTCCTGCCGCTGAACTCGCCCTATGCCAATACCAATGGCAACACACCCAGTACTTATCGTTACAACGGTAAATACGGAGAGTACAACGGCGTTACCCACTATATGTACGACGGCACCAACAGCGCGGACAGTAATGTAGCTACCAACTTCTTCTACGGCATGAGCGCGGAGATTGGCTTCTATCTAACCAATGTTCCCGGCCAGGGAGAAAACCTGGACCTCTTTGGTCAGGATATGCACTTCCACTTTGCCGGTGACGATGACGTTTGGGTGTTCATCGATGATAAGCTGGTGCTGGACCTGGGCGGTATCCATGGCATGGAAAGCGGTGATATCAATTTCACTACCGGTGTCGTAACGGTCAACGGCACGAGAAACGAAGCGCTGACCAATACCCTCCGATCCGTTTCCGCAGGCGAGCATACCCTGAAGCTGTATTATCTGGAACGCGGCGGTTCCATGTCCAACTGTACCATGTACTTCAACCTGGCACCCCGGTACAGCTTCAGCATCCAGAAGGAGGATGTGCTGACCCAGCATATCCTAAACGGTGCTCAGTTCTCCGTATTTATGGACGAAGCCTGCACTGTGCCTGCTCAGCTGTGGAACAGTCAGGAGGAATACCAGAACAAGGTGCCTGCCACCAACGTGTTTACCGTAACGAACGGTACGGCGGATATGTGGGGTCTTTCCTCCGGCGAGACCTACTATATCATGGAAACCAAACCTCCCGACGCTGTGGGCTACGATTACAGCAACGGTATCATCCGCATCAGTATCGACAAGGACGGTGTGGCTACGTACGATGTGGAGGTTCGGGAGGATGCTCAGGGCAATCTGACCGCCGGTTTTACTGTCCACGGCATCAAGATCGACGCAGAAACCCAAAAGGCCTTTATCGTGGCCACCAACGCCCCGGAAACCATAACGGAGTCCACAGAAGTGTCGGTACGAAAGGTCTGGGATGATGTGAAATCCCACGATGATGACTACATCACCGTTTACCTGACGGTGACCGATCCCGATGGCACGGTGCGGCGTATCCGGGAGATTCTCCTCAGCAAAGAAAACAACTGGCAGTATACCTGGGAAAATCTTCCCAAAACCGATGCCGATGGCAATGAGGTTGTCTACGGCGTGCTGGAAGCTGTGGTGCCTGGCTATGTGGGTCGGGTTGAGCAGGTGGATAGCTTCCCCAGCTCCGGCGGTAACTCCGGAGGATCCAGCGGATCCGGTGGCGGCGGTGTGACGAACGCCAGCGGCTTTGAAAACGGCGGCACCTATCTGCTGCATACCACCTATGGCTATCTGGCGGCGGCCAACAATCAGCTGCAGTTGGAAACCAATCAGCAGACGGCGCAAAACGCCAATACTGCCCTTTGGGTGGCGACGGTGAACAGCGACGGTACGGTGACCCTGGTGAACAAGGCCGGGCAGACGCTGTACTACGAAAACTATGCCTTCCGGGCATCGTCTTCTCCGGGCCAACACAAAAACCTGCACTTCTCCAACAACACCCTCAGCTGTTATATCAACCATGGTGCCTGGAGTGAGACCCAGTACCCCATCGGCGACAGCAATGTGCCGAACAACATTCGCTATAACTATGTGCTCTATTCCACCAACAACAGCCAGGGAGCATTGACCATCACGCCGCAGAAGATCGGTGGCAGCACCCCGGAGCCGGAACCGGAGCCGCCCTCGGAGGATGGAACATTCTTCCAGATCACCAACACCCCGGTTGGTCAGGCGGTCACGTCCCTGACGGTGAAGAAGCAGTGGGATACCGGTCCCGGCGGTAATGCATCGCTGTATGAAACCCTGACCCCCACAGTTGTCCTGCTGGCCAATGGTGAGGATTCCGGCATGACCGGCGTGCTGAGCCTGAAAAACGGCTGGACCTACACCTTCTCCAATCTGCCAATTTATGACAGTGAGGGCAACAAAATTACATATTCCGCCCTGGAGCTTCCCATCTCTGATGCGTGGACAGCCAGTTACAGCAATGTGACCCCCTCCGGCGGCTCTAACCCGGTGTATACCGTTACCATCACCAATACCTACCGAACATCAGGCCCGATCCTACCGGGCACAGGCTCGGCAGGTAGGATGCAGTTTATACTCTGCGGCGCAGGCATCATGCTCTGCTCGCTGGTATATGGAATCGGATCAAGGCGCAAGCGAGAAAGGAGGATGAGATAAGCCTTCTAATCGCGGTAAATCTGTGCGCCGCGACTCCGATCCCACCAAAATTATCATTACAAAAAATTTAAAAAGGAAGGAACAAAAGACTATGAAGAAAATCATCTCTATCGCCCTGGCAGTTATGCTGGTTCTGTCCCTGGCTCTGGTAGCCTCCGCAGACGGCGAGACTGGCTCTATCACCATCAACGGCATCCACGACGACGCAGTCTATGAGGTCTACAAGCTGCTGGATCTGGAAAGCTACAACACCACCTCCGGCGCCTATTCCTACAAGGTCAACAGCGCTTGGACTGGCTTCTTTGCTACCCCCGAGGCTCTGGCTTATGTCTCCATCAACGATGCCGGCTATGTCAGCTGGATCAATGGTGAGGATGATGCCTCCGTGTCTACCTTTGCCAAGCTGGCACTGGCCTACGCCGAGACCCACAGCATTGCTCCTGTTAAGTCCTCCACTGTCCCCGGTGACTTCAGCGTCACTGCGAGCACCGGTAAGTTTACTGGCCTGGAGCTGGGCTACTACCTGGTTGACACCAACGTTGGCGCTCTGTGCGGTCTGACCACCACCAACCCCGATGCCGCTATCAACGCCAAGAACGGCACCCCCACCATTGACAAGCAGGTTCAGGAAGATGCCACCGAGCAGTGGGGCGGCGCAAACTCTGCTGACATCGGCCAGACCGTCAACTTCCGCGTGACCATCAATGTCCATGCCGGTGCCCAGAACTACGTTCTGCACGATAAGATGAGCGCAGGTCTGACCTTCGATGCCGGTTCCGTTACCGCCACTCTGAACGGCGCTCCTGTTGACGTTTCCAACTACACCGTTAAGACCGAAGATCTGTGCTCTGCCACCGATTGCACCTTCGAGATCGCTTTCACCAAGGCTTTCTGCGACTCTCTGAAGATCAACGATAAGCTGATCTTGCATTACAGCGCTATGCTGAACCGTAACGCTGTGGTCGCCGGCGACGGCAACCCCAACGATGCTTGGCTGGAGTACGGCGAAGGCCATGTCACCCCCAACGACCAGACCATCACCAAGACCTACGGCTTCGACATCGTCAAGACCGACTCCCAGAACACCCTGATCGACGGCGCACAGTTCAAGATCTATGACGCTGCCAACGGCGGCAACGAGGTCGGCGTTGTCCTGATGGATGATGGCGTTACCTATCGCCGCGCAAGAGCTGACGAGCAGGCCGGTGGTCTGACTGTGCCCATCGTAGTTAAGGACGGCAAGGTTCGCGTGGTCGGCTTCGACAACGGCAACTACTACCTGGAAGAGACTGAGGCTCCCGACGGCTACAACAAGCTCACTGCCCGCCAGCTGTTCACCATCGCTGACGGCAACCTGGATGCTACCTTCAGCGGTGAGATCTTCTCCACCGGTTCCGGCGTCCATGTGGTCAACAAGACCGGTTCTATGCTGCCCGAGACCGGCGGCATGGGCACTGTTCTGTTCATCACCATTGGTATGTTGGTTGTCCTGGGCACCGGCCTGCTGCTGGTTACCAAGAAGAGAATGTCCATGATCAAGGATTGATAGATCCTTAGCAATATCAAACCGATCCCCGGCAGGAGCTTTGCTCCTGCCGGGGGGATACCCCATAACAGCAGGGAGAGGCCTATGAAAACCAGAAAATCAACGATCATATTGCTCGTTTCCTTCTTTATAGGCCTCTGCGTACTGTTATACCCGTCCATCAGCAGCTATTGGAACTCCAAGACCCAAAGTGAGGCCATCGTGGACTACGAGGCCATGCTGTCCCGGATCGAGGCGGCGGATTTCTCCAAATTTTTCGCGGAAGCGGAAGCATATAACACCCAGCTTGGCAACCTGAAAGCCCCTTACCTGGAGCATAACAAGCTGGAAAACTACTGGAAAATACTGGATATCAGCGGAACCGGTATGATGGGCTACATTACGGTACCCAAAATCAACCAGGAGCTTCCCATATACCATGGCACCAGCGACAGTGTGCTGAGTATCGCCGTGGGACATTTGCAGGGAAGCAGCCTGCCGGTGGGCGGCGAGAGCACCCATTGCGTGATGTCTGCCCACAGAGGCTTGCCCACAGCGGTGCTGTTTACCCACCTGGACCGCATGGAGATCGGCGATACCTTTACCATGACCATCCTGGATCGGCAGTTTACCTATGAAGTGGACCAGATCCGCATTGTGGAGCCCAACGACACCAGCCTGATCCAGATCGAAGAGGGGAAGGACTACTGCACCCTGCTGACCTGCACGCCCTACGGCATCAATACCCAGCGGCTGCTGGTTCGAGGACATCAAATCGACATGACCCAGGAGAGAAACCTGTATATCGCCAACGAAGCCTACCGAATTGATACTTTGATCGTCACGCCCCTGGTGGCGCTGCCCATCATTTTTGTGCTGCTGATCTATGTCATGTTCGCGCCGGTTAAGAAAGAAAGCTTGGGGGAGGAATGACCATGAGAAAACAGATCCGAATATGGCTGTGCCTGGCGGTGCTGCTTTGCGTGTTTAGCCAGAGCATTTCCGCATCTGCCCTTACGGCTCTGGATGTGGAGCGCCCCTGCAGCCTGACCCTGAACTATACCAAGGATGGCACCGCTTTTCCCGGCTTGGATATCCTGATCTTCCGGGTGGCAGAGTGCCACGCTGACGGCACTTTTGATCTGACGGGTGCTTTTGCGGATTATCCTGTCAATATCCATGGTATTACCACCCAAAAACAGTGGCAGGATGCGGCGCAGACGCTGGCATCTTACGCCACTGCCGACGGCGTTGATCCTACCGCCATGATGGTTACCGACGCCGCCGGCGCGGCAAAATTCGAAGACCTGCAGACGGGACTGTACCTGGTTTTGGATGTGGAAGCAGAAACCCAGGAGGGAACATTCTGGTTCGGTCAGTCTTTGGTGCTGCTGCCCAGACCTGACGAGGGAGGGGAATACGAGTACGATCTGGAAGCCCGGCCCAAGCCCAGCGCTTTGACCCCCTGGGGGGAATATACCGTAGTGAAGCTCTGGAAGGATGCCGGCCAAACTGGAAAAAGACCGGCCTCCGTGACTGTGGATATTCTGAAGGACGGCGTTTTGCAGGAAAGCGTGGTGCTGAGTCCGGATAACAACTGGTCCTACACCTGGAAAACCGACGGCACCGGCGGCCGCTGGAGCGTGGTGGAAACCAATGTGCCGGAGGATTACAGCGTGTCCATCACCGCCGATGGAAATGTTTTCCATATTACCAATACCCTGCCTGCCACACCCCCTCCGCCTGAAACCGGCGATTATACGCCCATCTGGCCTATGGTGCTGGCTATGAGCATCTCCGGCTGTATGCTGCTGATTCTGGGCATTTGGCAAAAGAGGAAGCAGAAATGAAGAAAGTATCGTTGATTATCCGGATTTTGGGCGTGGCGCTGATCCTGGTGAGCCTGGGAATTTTGCTGTTTAACCTGATCCATACAGAGCAGATGGGAAAGAAAAATGCCGCTGTGGTAACCCAGCTTCAGGGCTTGATGCCCCCGGCGCGGCAGGGCAATCCCCAGGACTATGATCAGCAGGAAATGCCTGCACTGGAGCTGGATGGGGTGGACTATGTTTGCCTGCTGGAGGTTCCCAGTCAGGGGGTTACTCTGCCGGTGCAGAGCCAGTGGGATACCAACGCATTAAAAAGCCGCCCATGCAAATTCTGGGGCAGCATCTACAACGGGAATTGCATCCTGGGCGGCAGCGGCAGTCAGTTTGATTTTTGCGCCAAGCTGGATTTGGGGGACAGCATTTTGCTGACGGATATGGAGGGCACTGTGTTTACCTGCTATGTCCAGCGAATCGACCGATCCTCTACGGCAAATTTCGACCGCCTTTCCCAGGGGGATTTCCCCTTGACCCTGTTCGTCCGGCAGGAATACGCATCGGAGTATATCATCGTCCGCTGCGGCTGGAATCGGTGAAGACGGATTCGTATTTTGTATAAAAACCTCCCCGGTTGGATAAACCGGGGAGGTTTGGTCTTTCGAGAAGGCTGCCGTTCAGAAAGCAACACGCCCGAAAGTTATGCATTTTACGATGTAGGGGCGGCCATTGGCCGTCCGCGGACGAGCGATGCTCGCCCCTACATATCTTGTGCCAATACGGCGTTTTCTGCCCAGTCTGGAAGGGCTTCATAGCGATGGAGCTTGCCCCGGTAGGGGAAAGTTATCCGGCAGGAGAACAGCCGGGGGGCAGCCAGGTCATCCCGGGCGCCGTACTTGTGATCTCCCAGCAGCGGAAAGCCCCGGCTGGCAAACTGCACCCGGATCTGGTGGCTGCGGCCGGTATGGAGCCGGACATGGACAAGGCTCTGTTCCCCACCGGCAAGGCAACGGTATTCCAGCCGGGCTTTTTTGACGCCCTTTCGCTCCCGTTTTACCACGAAAACCTTGTTTTTGCCGCTGTCTTTCCACAAAAAGTCCGTCCAATCTCCCTGCTCCGGGGGCGCGCCATGGACGAGAGCCACATATTCCTTGACCATGCTGCCCTCCTGGATGGCCTTGGACAGCGCCGCCGCGGCGACCTTGTTCCGGGCGTAGACCATCACGCCCCCCACATTTTTATCCAGCCGATGCAGGGTGAAAAATGTGCCGCCCAGAGCATCTGTCAGAGCTGCCGGAACTTCCGTTTCCGAATCCAGCCCCACAGGCTTTACGCAAAGGGCGATATCGTTGTCGCTGTATAGGATCTGCATAAGCACCTCCTGAAATCGTTCTGAGGATAGTATAGCAGATAAAATCCTAAATTTCAAAAAATTTTCCTGCCGCGGTTGCGGCAAACCGGGTTTTGTTATATAATTATGCCATTAAAAGGCAAAGAAGGAAGGCATTATGACCACAAAAGACTTTCAGCGGAGATCCCCGCTGCGAATATTCTTAAGCTACTTCAAAAAGCATAAGGGCTTGTTCATCCTGGATATTTCCTGCGCTGTGGGTATCGCCGCTATTGATCTGGCGTTCCCCCTGATTACCAGAAGCGCCCTGTACGATATGCTGCCCAACCAGCTGTATCGGACATTTTTCACCATTACGGCGGTTGTGGTGGTTTGCTACCTGCTGCGGTCATACCTGAACTATGTCATCAGCTACCACGGCCATACCTTCGGCATTCGGGTGGAAGCGGATATCCGCTCGGACTTGTTCCATCACATGCAGAAGCTGAGCTTTGATTTTTACGACAAAAACCGCACCGGCCAGCTTATGAGCCGGCTGACCACAGATCTGTTCGAGCTGACGGAGTTTGCCCATCACGGCCCGGAGGATCTGCTGACCTCGGTGCTGACCATTGTGGGCGCGCTGATCGTTATGGCGACGATCCAGTGGCGGCTGGCGCTGGTGGTGATGCTGATGATCCCGGTGTTTCTCATTGTGGTGGCATCCATGCGCAAGCGGATGTCCAGGGCCTCCAAGGAGGTCAAGCAGAAGGTGGGCAACATCAATGCCGAGATCGAGAGCAGCTTGTCTGGCATCCGCACCGCCAAAGCCTTTGCAAACGAAGCGGTGGAAAGTAAGCGGTTTGTCGCAGCAAACGATCAGTTTAAGGGTTCCAAACGGAATTTCCACAAGGCTATGGGCGTGTTTCACAGCTCTATGGAGTTTTTCCTGTGCAGTCTGAATGTGGTGGTTTTGGCCATCGGCGGCTATTACATCATGAAGGGCCAGATGGACTACCGGGATCTTTTGACCTTTAATCTTTACATCGCTTCCTTTACCAGCCCTATGCGGAAGCTTTCCAGCTTCTCCGAGACCTTCGCCAGCAGCCTGGCGGGTTTGAACCGCTTTGTGGGCATTATGCGCACCGAGCCTACGGTGCAGGATGCTCCCGAAGCCGCGCCCCTGGAAAATGTTCGGGGCGAGATCCGGGTGGAGGATGTGTCCTTTGCCTATGACGGCGAGCTGGAGGTGCTGCAGGATGTGAGTCTGGAGGTGGCGGCAGGGGAGACCATCGCCATCGTGGGCCCCTCCGGCGGCGGAAAGACTACCCTGTGCCAGCTGATTCCCAGGTTTTACGATGTGTCCGACGGGGCGATTTCCATCGACGGAAAGGACATCCGCGGGGTAACTCAGCAGTCCATCCACCAGAATATCGGTATCGTGCAGCAGGATGTGTTCCTGTTTGCCGATACGATTTTTGAGAATATCCGTTACGGCAAGCCCAATGCCACGGAGGAAGAGGTCATCGAAGCGGCCAAGCGGGCGGAAATTTATGAGGATATCCTGGCTATGCCGGAGGGCTTCCGGACCTATGTGGGTGAGCGGGGAACCCTGCTTTCCGGCGGCCAGAAACAGCGAGTGGCCATTGCCCGGGTGTTCCTGAAAAATCCCCCTATTCTGATCCTGGACGAAGCGACCTCTGCCCTGGACTCTGTGACGGAAGCCAAGATCCAGCGGGCTTTTGACAATCTGGCCAAGGGCAGAACCACTCTCATCATCGCCCACCGCTTAAGCACCATTCGCAACGCCGGCCGGATCATTTCCATCGCCGATGGCCGCATCACCGAATGCGGCACCCATGAGGAATTGGTGAATAAGGGTGGCATCTACGCAAGTCTGTATCATACACAGAACGGCACGGCAGAAAGGTAAAACGTATTTACATTCTGTCAAAAATGTGATAAAATTCACAAAAGGGCCGTTGGGAGGAATAAAAATGCAATATATTGATGCGAAATTTAAAGATAGAGATCCGAGAGAAACCGTTGAAAAAATCCAAACGATTTTGGATAGCCTTGGCATCCAGGTGCAGGAAAAGTGGCACGAATCCGGTGTGGAGGGCTGTCATTCTGTAACCCTCCGGGCGGTGAAAGGTATGCCCAGCTATAACGGCAAAGGCGTCACGAAGGAATTTGCCCGAGCCAGCGCCTACGCCGAGTTTATTGAGCGCATTCAGGCAGGCATTTATCCCATCAGCTACCAATCTATTCAAAGAGATAAAGAGCTGAATTTGCATACATACGCTCCTGACAAAAGATATATGACCGTGGAGGAATTGGTGGAAGAGGGCGAATGGATGGATCCCATCATTTCCTCTTACAGCGAAGCAAAGCTGACAAGACAGTCCCTGGCCCAGCAATGCAAAGCCTACGCCTGCGCCGATGACGGCCAGATCCTCACAGTTCCGTTTTACAGCCTTTTTGAAAACAAATATGTTTATCTGCCCATTGACTTTGTGGGGCGTATGTACACCGCCAATGGCAACTGCGCCGGCAACACCCGGGAGGAAGCCTGGGTGCATGCTCTGTCGGAAATGATGGAGCGCAGCGCCAGCCAAAAGTATTTGATGAAGGGCGAAGCTGCTCCCCGTATCCCGGAGGAAACACTCCGCAAATTCCCTGTGGTTTCCAAAATTCTGGATCAGGTCAAGGCAGAGGGGCAGTTCGATATTACTGTCTTTGACTACTCCATTGGCAACAACTTCCCGGTGGTTTCCACAAGAATCATTGATAAGAAGAATCAAAACTACCATGTCAATGTAGCGGCAGATCCGGTGCTGGAGATCGCGGTGCAAAGAACGCTGACGGAGCTATTGCAGGGAAGAGGCCTTCACAATCTAAGACCCAGACACAGCGGAAAGATCCTCAAACACATAACCGATTTTCCTGTGGCTCACAATGTGCAGAATCAGCTGCATAACAGCAGCGGTCTGCATACGGCGGATTATTTTGCCGATGAGCTGACCTGCACAAGATTATTGGCACAGTTCCCGGACAACAGTAAGAAAACCAATAAAGAACTGCTGAACTATATGCTGGACCTGTACAGAGCGTTGGGCAAGCCGGTTTATGTTCGCAACTACTCCTATTTGGGCTTCCATAGCTATAAATTTGTGGTTCCCGGCTTCTCGGAGGCGAAGGGCGTGTACTTAGGTGACAAGATTCCGGAATACGCCATGGGCGACAGTGCAAGAGAGGCTTACAAGAATGCTCCGGCGGCCACCAATGCAGACCTGGCGTGGATGATGCGTTACGATAACAGCACGAAAACACTGTATGGCCGCCACGATTCTTTTTCTGTCAATGCCGGAGTGCCCATTGGCGGCAGAGCAAACATAGAACTGTGCTTTATAACCCGGGCTTACGCGTCTTATCGGCTGGGTAAATATGCCGATGCCATTGGCCATATGCTGCCGATGATCCGTAATGCAGATACGGATGAATGGATGAAGGATTACTTCGCTTGTGTCAATAAGTATCTGGAAATGAAAGCCGACGGAATCGATGAAGAGAAGATCAAAGTCATTCTCTATAAGTTCTGTATGGCTCCCTGCGTGGATGCGCTTTATGAGAAGCTGGACCAGGGAAAGACACCCTATGAAGACTACCTGATGCGGTGCGATCTCCATAGCTGCGCAAATTGCAGATACGAAAGCGTGTGCTGCTATTACGAAATGAAGGCACTGACCGAAAAGGTGGGAAAGGTGTACCAAACCTTTGTGAACGGACAGGATCCCAGTGAATTTGCCGTAGATTGACGGCATCTACGCAAGTCTGTATCATACACAGAACGGTATTTAAAAAATGCGGAAAATGTGTGATACATTTTCCGCATTTTTTCGTCATGATAAGTGAAAGGGGTGATTCCATGCAGGATACGCAGATCATAAACCTGTATTTTGACAGAAATGAGTCGGCTATTGAAGAAACACACAAGAAATACGGCGCGTATTGCCACAGTATCGCGCTCCATATTCTGCAGAGCCATGAGGATTCTCAGGAATGTGTCAACGATACCTGGCTCAAAGCCTGGAACGCCATGCCGCCCCAGCGGCCGAAGCTTCTGCGGCAGTTTCTGGCGAAGATCACCCGGCACTTGAGCTTTGACCAATATCGGGCAGATCACGCCCAAAAGCGTGGCGGCGGCGAAATGGAGCTGGCGCTGGAGGAACTGCAGAATTGCGTGGGCGGCGGTGATCCTGCCACCCAGGCAGAATTCGAGGAGCTGAAGCGGCAGATTCATTCGTTTTTGCTGGCACTGTCGGTGCGGGATCGGGGAATCTTCCTGCGGCGGTACTTCTATGTGGAGGAAATGGCGGCCATTGCGCACCGCTACGGAATCAAGGAAAGCAATGTGCGGCTGATCCTGTCCAGAACCCGGCAGAAGCTGAGAAGTCACTTGGAAAAGGAGGGCTTTGCGGTATGAACGAACGGGATTTGTTTGCGGCTATCGGGGAAACCCCGGAAAATCTGTTGGAAGCGAGTGAAAAAAAGCCCGGTAAGAAATGGATCATCTACCTGGCGGCAGCGGCCTGTCTGTGCCTGATTTTGGCCATTGCCTTGCAGTATGTCCATCCCCCGGCCCTGCCGGGACAGAAGATCTCCATGGAGAAAATCTGGTGGGTACAGGAATCAGAACAATGTTATCAGAGGGTAGATAATGCTTTGGAATGTCTTCCACCGGATGCATATTTCCATAACAATCAATTTGTACATTTGATGTCCATTGAGGCAAAAGTGCTGGATGTTTTGCCGGATGTTTACGCAGTCCCGGGCGTTGAATCCTACCAAATGCGCTATCATGTTTTGCGATTGGCGGTGCGGGATGCTATCAACGCCGAAAATATGCCTTCGGAAATCTACTGTTTGCTGCCCCAGTTTCTGTCCACAGATTTAAAGCGATTTGACAGCTTGATCCTAACAGTCAATCAAAAGGGTTTGGAGAACTATCTGTTGATCAATACGACCCGTCAATGGATGGAAACCTTTGACTTTGTATTCTATCCCAACTATAACGATGGTGTAGGACCCCATGAAGGCGCTGTTCTGGCTTTTACGGATGGGGTGCTGGATATGAGCCTGTGGGAAATGGATGGTTGGAATTCCAGCGATGACATTCAATACTATTTGAATCCGGAAACCAAATCAAGCTATCCTGCCAAAATCGGCAGCACAATTGACCAAGTAAAGGAAAGAATTTTGGAAGAACTGCCCAGTATAGGCTGGAAATACGGAATGCAAAGGGTGGTCAGCAACGCGGACTGCGATTGGCCGGAGGCACAAGCTCTGTTGGAACGGATTGCGCCCTTTGAGAATGGATATTACCAGGTTACATTGGAATATTCTTATTACCACAAGCGGTCGCTTAATATCCGCCAATTTGTCAACGGTGCTTGGACAACGCAAACAATTGTGGTAGACATTGAAGAGAAGACGATTAAAGAATACGGGGCTGACTTTACGACATCGGATAAGCTGAGGGCACCCAGTTTGGCATCTGCAATCAAGAAAGCGTCAAAAACATCGCCGCCGAAAGAGGACTACCAATACCTAGGTTACAACCCTCTATATTTAAAGAGGGGAGATAAGATTTTCGGTGTTGTTTGTATATCATGGGGATATGTTAAAGCTGAACCGGAGTATGGATATCATATTGGCGGATATATCGGCGCTCCCCTTGCTGCGCCATGTGATACTACCTGGATATTGGTATACCCGGAGGGATCTATGGAAGAATGTGCAGGCGAAAAAGAGGCGTACGAATTGATCGAGGAATACCTAAGCAAATAAAAGAACGCCACCCGGCTGCTGCGTCCGGGTGGCGTTGCGCTTACCAAAGAACCTGTCATTGCGAACCAGTGACCGATGTCACTGATGTGGCAATCTCCATCGTACGGAGGGGATTCCCACGCCAGTGTGCGCACTGGCTCGGAATGACATGGTTTTCTATTTACATTTTCTCGGGGGCGGAGAAGCCCAGGATGTGGATGCAGGTTTCCAGAATGTTCTTGGCAAGACCGATGAGGGCGATATAGCCCGCCTTCTTGGTCTCATCCTCCTCGCCCAGAATCCGGGTTTCGTGGTAGAACTTGTTCACACAGCCTGCCAGCTCGTAGATATACGCGCAGATCAGGTTGGGGGAAGAAGTCCGCAGGGCGCTTTCCAGGGTGGGGGAGAACTTGGTGATGGAGAGCATCAGATCCTTGGCAAAGGGATTGGCCGGGGCAGCGATGGGCAGGTTCTCCCATGCGCCGTATTTTGCCAGAATAGACTTGATCCGCACGATGGTGTAGAGGATATAGGGGCCGGTGTTGCCCTCGAAGGCGGCAAACCGCTCCAGATCGAAGTTGTAGTCCTTGGTGGGCTGGTTGCTCAGGTCGCCGTATTTCAGGGCGGCCAGAGCGATCTTGGCGGTGGTAGATTCCACCTCGTCGGCATCCACGATCTTATTTTCCACGACCTTAGCCCGGACGAAGTCAGTCATGTCCTTAATCAGCTGCTCCAACCGCAGAACGCCGCCGTCACGGGTCTTAAAGGGCTTGCCGTCGGCGCCGTTCATAGTGCCGTGACCCACATGCTCCAGCTCGGTTTCGGCATTTACGATGCAGCCCTTCTTGGCGGCCCGGAACACCTGCTCAAAGTGCAGGTTCTGCCGCTTGTCGGTGATGTAGAGCATCTTGTCCGGCTGCCAGTCCCGCATACGCTGCACCATGGTAGCCAGGTCCGTGGTGGCGTAGATGGAAGAACCGTCGGATTTCACCAGAATACAGGGGGGAATCTCTTTCTTGTCGGTCTCCTCAGCCACTGGGATCACCAGCGCGCCTTCGCTTTCCACAGCCAGACCACGAGCCTTCAGATCGGAAACCATGGCAGGGATGTAGGGATCGGCGTCGCTTTCGCCCAGCCACTTTTCGTAGTAGACATCCAGGTGGTCATATACCCGGCGGAGATCAGGCAGGGAGATGCCCATGATATGGTTCCAGATGGCCCGGTAGCCGGCTCGGCCCTGCTGCAGCTCATAGGTTGCGGTGTGGGCCTTTTCCGCAAAGACAGAATCGGTCTTTTTGGAAGACGCGGTGGGGTAGATCTCTTCCAGCTCGGACAGGGTAAAGGGAGGCTCTTTGGGATATTCGCCGGTGAAATCGGGATCGAAATAGGGCAGCTCCGGCTGACGCTCCTGAAGCTCTGCGATGATCAGACCCATCTGCAGGCCCCAGTCGCCCAGGTGGATGTCGCCGATGGTGTTATAGCCCAGGAATTTGTACAGCCGCTTCAGTGCCTCGCCGATGATGGCAGGGCGCAGATGGCCGATGTGCAGGGGCTTTGCCACATTGGCACCGCCGTAGTCCACCACGATTGTCTGTCCGACACCGATCTTTTCCGCACCGAAATCCGGAGCGGTACGCATTTCTTCCAGATATTTCTGCAAAAATGCGCCGCTGAGCTTCAGGTTGATGAAGCCGGGCATCACAGCCTCCACCAGGTCATAGTCGCCGGCGTCCAGCTGGGCCACCACGGCGTTGGCGATCTGGATGGGGGCGCACTTGTACTGCTTGGCAGCGGACAGAGCGCCGTTGCACTGATACTCGCACAGGTCCGGGCGGTTGGAGACGGTCACCCGGCCAAAGGAAGCATCATAGCCTGCCGCAGCAAAGGCCTGCTGCATTTTGGCAGTGATAATGTCTAAGATTTTTTCCATTATGCGTTTCCTTTCTGCTGTGCCAGCCACTCCAGATAGTCATCGTAGGTGCCGTAGCGATCCACGATGGTGCCGTCGGGCTGGAAGGCAATGACACGGTTACAGGTGGAGGTCAGCAGCTCGTGGTCGTGGGAAGCCAGCAGCACAACGCCGTTGAAAGCTTCCAGACCCTTGTTTACTGCCTGGATGGATTCCATATCCAGGTGGTTGGTGGGCTGATCCAGCAGCACCACATTGGCGCCGGAGAGCATCATTTTGCTCAGCATGCAGCGAACCTTCTCACCACCGGAGAGGACGTTGACCTGCTTGAAAACATCTTCGTTGCTAAAGAGCATCCGACCCAAAAAACCACGGAGATACACATCGTCCTTTTTGAGAGAATACTGCCGCAGCCAGTCCACCAGCTCCAGCTGATTACCCTCGAAATATTCGCTGTTGTCCTTGGGCAGGTAGCTGCGGATGGTGGAAACGCCCCATTTGACGCTTCCTTCGTCGGGCTCCAGCTCACCCATGAGGATCTGCATCAGAGCGGTCTGTGCCTTTTCATTTTCACCGACAAAAGCGATCTTGTCAGTTCTGCCCACGGAGAAGTAGACCTTGTCCAGCAGCTTCTCGCCGTCCACGGTAACGGAAACATCCTTAACCGTCAGCACATCCTTACCCAGCTCACGCTCGGGCATGAAGCCCACGAAGGGGTAACGGCGGGTGGAGCAGGGCATTTCTTCCACGGTCAGCTTGTCCAGCAGCTTGCGGCGGGCGGTAGCCTGCTTGGCCTTGGACTTGTTGGCAGAGAAGCGCTGAATAAACAGCTGCAGCTCTTCGATCTTTTCCTGGTTGCGCTTGTTCTTGTTGCGGATCATGGCCTGCACCATCTGGGAAGATTCGTACCAGAAGTCGTAGTTACCTACATACATCTTGATTTTGCCGTAGTCGATATCCACGGTGTGGGTGCAGACGGTGTTCAGGAAGTGGCGGTCGTGGGAAACGGCGATGACCATTCCGGGGAAGTCCAGCAGGAAGTCCTCCAGCCAGTTGATGGCCTCGATGTCCAGGTTGTTGGTGGGCTCGTCCAGCATGACGATGTCGGGGTTGCCGAACAGCGCCTGGGCCAGCAAAATCTTGACCTTCAGACGGGGGTCTACAGTAGCCATGACGTCGTAGTGCATATCGGTGCCGATACCCAGACCCTGGAGCAGACGGGATGCGTCGGATTCGGCTTCCCAGCCGCCCAGCTCTGCAAATTCCGCCTCCAGATCGGCGGCACGGATGCCATCCTCATCGGAGAAATCGGGCTTTTCGTAAATGGCATCCTTTTCCTTCATCACATCGTAAAGATGCTGGTTTCCCATGATGACGGTGTCCATAACGGTGTATTCGTCGTAAGCGTTCTGATTCTGCTTCAGAACGGAAACACGCTTGTCGGGATCAATGGCAATGCTGCCGGTGGTGGAATCCAGCTCGCCGGTGAGAATTCGCAGGAAGGTGGACTTACCTGCGCCGTTAGCGCCGATAATTCCGTAGCAGTTGCCGGGGAGGAACTGCAGGTCTACATGCTGAAACAGCCACTGGCCGCCGAACTGCATTCCAAGATTGCTGACAGTAATCATTTTTTGCTCCTTTACTTTTGCACATAATATTTCATGATAATTCTACCACAAAATCCAGAATAATCAAGACTTTTTTGCCCTCAAAAAGCAAGAAAGCCTTCCTCAAGGGAAGGCTTTCTATCAGATTTTTCCTTGCAGAACCAGCAGGAGCAGGATGCAGGTAATAAGCAGAATGCCGGCGAAGACATAAAGCCCCAGTTTGGACTTGCCGGCGGGGGAGCTTTTGCGCTCCACCAGGCCGGTGCGCCGCAGAGCGGTGACCAGGGGTTTGTACAGAAGCAGTGTCAGAGCGGCATTAAAGCCGGCTTTCAGCAGGTTAAAGGGCAGGAAAATGGGAACCAGCATAGCGGCCACATCTGCCCGGGAAGTGCCGGTCATATACAGGGGGGTAATCAGATAGTTCCACAGCAGCATAGTGATCACCATAGCCGCAGAGCCTGCCAGCAAGCCCAGTACAGCGCCGGCCAGGTTATGGCGCTTTTTGTAGATCAGTGCCGCAATGCAGGCAAAACTGCAGGTGGACAGCAGATTCATCACGCAGCCGATGGGGCCGGTGGTGCTGATGGTGAGCATTTCCACCAGGGATACCACCACCGAAGCGGCAAAGGCCGCCATGGGGCCCAGCAGAAAGCCACCGATGGTGATGACCACATCCTTGGGCTCGTAGCTCAAAAACAGAACCACTGGAATCCGAATGAAAAATACCAGAAGATACGCCACTGCCGCCAGCATGGCGACCAAGACCATGTTCTTTACATTGTGTTTCATCTCTTTACCTCGCAAAAAAATGCCCTGAGCATAGACTCAGGGCGCAAAAATCTGGGATAACCTTCTTCCATCCAGACTCTACTGTCGGTACCGGAATCACACCGGTTCAGCGCCTTGGCGCTCGCGGACTATACCGCCGGTCGGGAATTTCACCCTGCCCTGAAGATATGTTTTATTGGTAAAAGCATAGCACGAAGGTGCCTGCTTGTCAAGAGCATGGGTTTGTGGTAAAATATAGCTACTCGGTGACGGCGGAGGGGTTGGTGGCTGGGGGATTTCCCTGAGAGTCCGGCATTTTGAAGCTCCGGATCACGCCCTTGGCGGAGGTGTCCGTCACATCGCCGCCGATGATCTGGTTTTTGTACACCAGCAAGGTAGCATACACCGGTTCGGTGGCGCCGGGGTAATTGTTGATCTGGTAGACATAGCGCATGACGGTTTTGCCGGCATATTGGCTCAGGTCGTAGCCCTGGCTTTTTTGCAGGGCATTGTAGCGCTCAAAGACCTGACTGCTTTCCTGGGGGATCTTCACCTGACTGGATTCTGTGGGAGAAGTGGTAACTTCCCAGCCGAAGCTCTTGAGGAAGGCTACCCGGGCATCGTTGTTGGATACGGAAGCGCCGGAAGTGGGGGCGGCATCATCGCCGCCGAAGAGAACGATGCATCCTACGATCAGCACCAGCACCGCTGCCAGCACCAATGCGATTTTTTTCTTATCGACCTTTGCGGTCATGACTAACATGATTCATCCCTCCTGTTATGAATTCGCATTACAGACTATGCCATCAAGGACAGGGATAGAACGGAGGCACTATGGAGCGTTTGGACAAATTCTTAAGCGACAGCGGCGCCGGCACCCGAAGCCAGGTAAAGCTATTGCTGAAAGCCGGCAGAGTCACGGTGGACGGCCGGACGGAAAAGGATAACTCCCGGAAAATCGACCCCGATACCCAGACGGTTTGCCTGGATGGAGAAGTGCTGGGCGGAAAACGCAGGATCGTAGCCATGCTCAATAAGCCGGCGGGCTTCGTTACCGCCACGGAGGATTCTGTGGAGAAAACCGTCATGGAGCTGCTGCCGCCCCAGCTTCGGGCTATGGATGTCAAGCCCGTAGGTCGGCTGGATAAGGCTACCGAGGGACTCTTGCTGTTTACCAACGACGGTGATCTGCTCCACCGGCTCATCAGTCCCAAAAAGGAAGTTCCCAAGGTCTATTACGCCCGGCATGAGGGCCAGGCTGCCGATGCCGATGTGGCGGCCTTTGCGGCAGGACTGACCCTGCGGGACGAAACAGTGTGCCTTCCGGCAAAGCTGGAGCCTCTGGGACCGGGAGAAAGCTGCATAACTGTCTGCGAAGGAAAATATCATCAGGTACGGCGGATGATGGCATCCCGAGGGATGCCGGTAACCTACCTGGAGCGCCGAAAAGAGGGCAATCTGGAATTGGGCAATTTGCCCCGTGGAGCGGTACGGATGCTGACGCCGGAGGAGATTGAAGGGCTGTAATGTGTCAATACCGCCAAAAAAAGGGGGGCTTTTTGCAATAATATGTCAAAAGGCACTTGCAAAATGCGCAAAAGTAGTATATAATGGCAGTGCAAATTTGGCAAAAGCGTGCTTGTGCACAATTATGATAGGAGGCCTGAAAAATGTCCAACAGTGTTTTTCAGAATGTGATCGTCCAGCTTAGAGAAGTTTCCGACCGGGTATTCGGTGTCATCGATACCGATGGCTGCGTCATCTCCTGCACAGATCCTGCTGTGCTGGGTGAGCGTTGGAGCGATGCTGCCCTGAAGGTGGCCAATTCCAACGAAAGCGTGGTTGCCTTTGGCCAGAAGTGCTTCAAGGCCATTACCGGCAGCTCCAATTATTTTGAATACGCCGTGTTCTGCTCCGGCAGTGATAAGGAAGCCAGAAGCGCCTGCATGATGGCTTATATCGCCCTGAACGATGCCAAGACCTTCTACGAAGAAAAGCATGACCGGGGCACCTTCGTCAAGAACATTATCATGGACAATATCCTCTCCGGTGATATCTACATCCGGGCAAAGGAGCTGCATTTCGCTACGGATGCTCCCCGGGCCGTATTCCTGGTTCGTCAGCTAGGCCGGGCGGATGTGGCCGCGGTGGATGTACTGTCCGGTATGTTCCCCGATAAGTCCCAGGACTTCGTGCTGAGCATCAATGAGACCGATATCGCTGTGGTCAAGCAGATCACTCCCGGCACCACCGCCGAGGAGCTGGAGAAGCTGGCAAAGTCCATGGAGGACACCCTGAAGAACGAGCTGTTCATCAAGACGGTCATCGGCTTCGGCACTGTGGCAGAGCATCTGCGCTCCCTGTCCGATTCCTACAAGGATGCCCAGACCGCCATCGATGTGGGTAAGGTTTTTGATACTGAAAAGAGCATCATCAACTATGAAAATCTGGGTATCGGCCGACTGATCTATCAGCTGCCCACCACCCTGTGCGATATCTTCCTGTCCGAGATATTCAAGAAGAATTCCATCGATTCTCTGGATCAGGAAACCCTGTTTACCATCAACAAGTTCTTTGAGAACAACCTGAATGTGTCCGAGACCTCCCGGAAGCTCTTCGTCCACCGCAACACTCTGGTGTACCGCCTGGAGAAAATCAAGAAGCTCACCGGCCTGGATCTGCGGGAGTTTGACCACGCCATCGTATTCAAGGTGGCGCTGATGGTCCGTAAGTATCTGTCCTCCCGGGATATGCACTGATAAAGTCATCGGGGCGCGGTTTTCCGCGCCCCGGTTCCTTTTGCTGACACCATGCGCAAAATATCTTCTGAAGATGATTTTTTACAACCAACCGCATTGACATAACACCGGCAATATGTTACAATTCGGTTACACTGAATGGGAGCAGGAAATTATGATTGAGTTTTCTAATGTAACCAAAACCTATTCCGTAGGTACTTATAAAGCCGGCACCCGGGCACTGAAGGGTGTTTCTATGCAAATTGAGGACGGCGAGTTTGCCTTTCTGGTAGGCTCCTCCGGCAGCGGTAAGTCTACGATTATCAAATTGATAACCGGTGAACTGAAGCCCACCTCCGGTACGGTGCATATCAATGGCTATTCTTTGGAGCGGATCCGAAAGCGTGAGATTCCTTATCTGCGCCGGACTTTGGGCGTTGTGTTCCAGGACTTCCGCCTCATCGAGAATAAGACGGTATATGAAAATGTGGCATTTGTTATGCGGGCCATCGGCGCAAAAGAACGGGAGATCCGGGAACGGGTTCCCTATGTGCTGAATCTGGTCGGTTTGGACACCAAGACCCGCCGCCATCCCGGCGAGTTGTCCGGCGGTGAGCAGCAGCGTCTGGCTATCGCCCGTGCGTTGGTGAACAACCCCTCCACCATTATTGCCGACGAGCCTACCGGTAACCTGGACCCGGCCCGGTCTATGGAAATTATGAGCCTGCTGACAGAAATCAACAACCTGGGCACCACCATGCTGGTGGTTACCCATGCCAGCGAGCTGGTGGAACGGTTCCCCAGGCGCGTCATTACCATTGACGAAGGTTTGATCGTTCACGACGGAATGAATGGGTATTATCGGTATGAGAATCAGTAAAATCGGTTATTTGATAAAAGAGGGCATCCGTGGAATTTTCCTTCACGGATTTATGTCCTTTGCCGCCGTCTGCGTAACGGTGGCCTGCCTGCTGATCGTGGGCAGCTTTTCCTGCCTGACGTATAATGTCCGGCTCATGGTTGAGGATCTGAACAAAACCAATGAGATCCTGGTGTATGTAGATGAAAGCCTGTCTCTTGATAAAGCCAAGAGCATCAGCACACAGCTCAACCTGGTGGAAAATGTGCATAAGGCAACTTTCAAATCCAGAGAAGATGCTTTGGCGGATTTTGTGGCAGACCACGAGGGCGATGAGGCCTTTACCGGCGTGGAGGCCAATGACCTGCGGCATCGCTATATCGTAATTCTGGAGGACAACAGCCTCATGGAGGAGACGGTGGAGGAGATTTCCAAAATCTCCGGTGTAGCCAAAATCAGTGCATCCTATGAGCTGGCTGAGGGCTTTTCTACGCTACAGAATATATTAGGAATTGCCTCTGTCGTTGTAACTGTGGTCCTTTTGATAGTCAGTCTGCTGATTATTTACAACACCGTCAAACTGGCCATGTATGACCGCAAGGACGAGATCGCTGTTATGAAAATGGTAGGCGCAACCAATGGCTTTATACGTCTTCCTTATGTTGTGGAAGGCTTTATCCTGGGCATGCTGGGCGCAGCGATTGCTTTTGGTCTGGAGTGGCTGCTGTATGACTGGATGCTGCGGGAGCTGGATCGGGTAGATACCTTGCAAATGTTTACCTTTGTGCCTTTCCAGGAACTACTGATTCCCATGATCGTTATTTTCAGTGGCGCAGGTCTGATCGTGGGTGTTGTAGGCGGCTGGACATCTATCCGGAAATTCTTGAATGTATAACCCCATAATGTAAGGAGAATCCCCGTGAAGAATAGAAGAATGTGGGCATCCATTATCGCCGGTTTTCTGGCGCTTGTGATGCTGTTAGGTCTGATTTTGAGCATCATCCCTACCAAGGTGGAGGCGAAATCCTCCAGCGAGATCCAGAACCAGATCAACCAGATGGAAAAAGAACAGGCCAATCTGGAAAAAGAGCTGGAAGAACTGAAAAAGCAGCAAAACAGCAACCTGTCCGATATCAAGGATATCGTCAATGAAAAAAGCGTCATTGAGCAGCAGGTAGGCATTCTGTACGCTCAGATTGATATCATCAACGAGCAGATCGCTGCGTATTCTCTGCTGATCGCGGACAAGCAGCTGGAAGTGGACGCTGCGGAAGCCCGTCTGGCAGAGCTGAACAAGAAGCACAAAGAGCGCATTCGTGCCATGGAGGAAGAGGGCGGACTGTCTTATTGGTCCGTGCTGTTCCAGGCCAACAGTTTTTCCGATTTTCTGGATCGGCTGAACATCATTCAGGAAATTGCTTCTTCCGATCGCCGCAGACTGGAAGAAATGGCTGAGGCCAATAAGGAGCTGGAAAAGGCACAGCAGGAACTGCATGCGGAAAAGCAGGGACTGGAGGGCATCAAGGAAGCCCTGGATGCCAAGCAGGCTGAAATGCAGATCAAGCACGCCCTGGCGGACGCCCTGCTGGCAGAGCTTATGAGCAAGGGCGAGGAGTACGAAAAACTCCTGGAAGAGCAGGAAGACGCGCTGCTGGATCTGGAAATGAGCATCGGTGATGCCAGAGTGGATCTGGAGGACGCTAAGTATCAGGAATATCTGCAGTATCTGTCCACCATGCCTACCGGTGGCGGCCAGACCTCCACAGATAAAGACGGTATTGTTTGGGTGGTGCCTTGCTCCTACAAGCGGGTATCCAGTGCCTTTGGCTGGCGCACGCATCCGGTCCACGGCGATCAGCGGTTCCATGCAGGCGTGGATTTAGCTACACCATGTCCCAATAAGATCTATGCCTCCCGGGGCGGCGTTGTTACCATTTCCAAGTACAGCTCCAGCGCCGGATACTATGTGACCATCGACCATCTGGACGGTTACCAGAGTACATATATGCATATGTGCAAGTTCCCGGATGTGAAGGTGGGCGATGTTGTGTCGGCAGGCCAGGTCATTGGCTGTATCGGTACCACAGGTACCTCCACGGGTAACCATTTGCACTTTGGCATTTATAAAGACGGCGAGCCCGTCAATCCTATGGAGTATATAGGCAATTAAAAAGCTCCCACAGCTCCCCTGCGGGGCTGTGGGAATTCTGTTTGAGAGGTGTTTTTCGTGAAGGAAAAATTAAAGCGTATTTGGGCTTATGTGTCCGATGCCGGCCGCGTTAAGCGCTTTGCCAGCTATGTGCTGGTGGCGGCGGCAGCGTCGGCGTTGACTGTGGCTGTGTTGTTGCCCACTGTGGCCAGGAAAATGGCCCTGAGCAACAATAAGCTGACAATTCTCAGCGCTTTGATCGAGGAGCGCTATATTGGCGATGCGGATATGACCAAGGTGGAGGACGCGGCGGCGCATGCCATGATCAGCGCCACGGGCGACCGATGGAGCTTCTATATCCCGGCGTCGGAGATGGGCGCATATATGGAGCAAAAGGAAAATGCCTATGTTGGCATCGGCATTACCATTACCAGACAGGAGGATGACTCTGGAATTTATATCAGCGCGGTGACTCCCGGCGGCAGCGCGGAGGAAGCTGGCATCCTGGCGGGAGATGTGATCGTGGCCGTGGATGGGCAAAGCTCCTCTGAAATAGGTTTTGATGCTATGAGCGATTTGATCCGGGGCGAAGAGGGAACCCAGGTGACCCTGACCATTCTTCGTGACGGAACTCAGCAGGATATTGTCGTTACCAGAAAGCGGATCCAAACGCCGGTGGCCATCGGCACTCTGCTGGAGGGCAATATCGGCCTGGTGGAGATCGTGAATTTCAATGCCAACTGCGCTAAGGAAACTGTGGCGGCCATTGAAGCCCTGCGCCAGCAGGGAGCGGAAAAGCTGATTTTTGATGTCCGGTTCAATCCCGGCGGCTATGCCCATGAAATGGTGGAGCTGCTGGATTATCTACTGCCGGAGGGCGACCTGTTCCGCACCGTGGAATATACCGGCAAGGAATCTGTGGAAAAATCCGATGCTTCCTGCCTGAATATGCCCATGATGGTGCTGGTCAACGGCAGTTCTTACTCCGCCGCGGAGTTTTTCGCTGCAGCGCTGGAGGAATACGGCGCAGCAAAGATCGTGGGTGAGCAGACCAGCGGCAAGGGCTTCTATCAGGTGACCTATACGCTGCCCGACGGCTCCGGTGTGGCGCTGTCCATCGGTAAGTACTATACCCCCAATGGCAAGTGTCTGGAGGGGATCGGGCTTACCCCCAATGTGGTAGTGCCTGTGGATGAAGCTACCGCCGCGGCAATCTACGCCGGCACCCTGGATCCGGCGGCAGATCCCCAGATTCAGAAAGCAATTGCGGTTTTGAACCAACAATAAGCAAAAGCAGGAACAGCCTTCCGCTGTTCCTGCTTTGTTTTGTGGCAGAAAAACGGAAAACCACTTGACTGTATGGAAAAAATACACTATAATGTTCGGAGCTATGGATATTTTTAGCTGAGAAAGGATTTTGATTATGGCTAAGGAATATAAAATTACCAGTCTGCGGCTGCAGGATCTGGAAAAGGAACTGAACTATCTGAAGACCACCCGTGAGCGTGAGATCGCTGCAATGATCGCCGAAGCCCGCTCCTACGGTGACCTTTCCGAAAACTCCGAGTACGATGCCGCCAAGAATGAGCAGGCCAAGCTCTACGGCCGTATCGCGGAGATCGAGGACATCCTGTCCCATGCAGTGATCATCGAGGATGAAAACGAGGCCACCGGCCGTGTTGGCCTGGGCTGCACCGTCGTGGTGGAGAACCTGCAGACCGGCGCGAAAGCCCAGTACCGCATCACCGGCTCTCAGGAGGCTAATCCCATGGAGAACAAGATCTCCGATGACTCTCCCTTCGGCCGCGCTATGGTGGGCAAGTCCGCCGGCGATACCTTCATGGTCAATGCCCCTGCCGGCTCTTACAGCATGAAGGTTATCAGCGTTTCTCGCGAGGGCTAAGATTATGGCAAAGTTTGTACCCCAGGCGGAGCTGCCGGTTTCCGAGCAGGCTCAGATCCGCCGTGAAAAGCTGGAGGCTCTCAGAGCCGAGGGTCGGGATCCTTTCATCCAGACCAAGTTTGATTTTAATGCTGACTCCGCTGCCATCAAGGCTGATTACGAGGGCTTTGAGGGCAAGAATGTTAAGATCGCCGGCCGTCTGATGTCCAAAAGAGGCCAGGGCAAGGTCATGTTCTGCGATCTGCAGGACTCCACCGGCCGCATTCAGCTCTTCGTCAAGATCGACGAGCTGGGTGAGGAGGAGTATAACCGCTTCAAGAAGAACGATATCGGTGATATCGTTGGCGTAGAGGGCGAAGTCTTTAAAACTAAGACCGAGGAGATCTCTGTCCGGGCAAAGAGCATTGTGCTGCTGTCCAAGTCCCTGCTGCCCCTGCCCGAAAAGTACCACGGCCTGACCGATAAGGAGATCCGCTTCCGTCAGCGTTATGTGGATCTGATGGTCAACCCCGAGGTGAAGCAGAACTTCATCATCCGCAGCAAGTTCATCAAGTTCATGCGGTCGTATCTGGACAACATGGGCTATATCGAGGTAGAGACCCCGGTGCTGAATACCATTGCCGGCGGCGCATCTGCCCGTCCCTTCATCACCCACCACAACACCCTGGACATTGATATGTACATGCGAATCGCCACGGAGCTGCCCCTGAAGCGGCTTATCATCGGCGGCATGGATCGGGTGTATGAGATTGGCCGTATCTTCCGTAACGAGGGCATGGACCCCAAGCACAACCCGGAGTTCACCTCCGTGGAGCTGTACCAGGCCTATGCGGACTTCCATGATATGATGGATATCTGCGAGGGCATCATCTCCGGCGCTGCCAAGGAAATTCTGGGCACCTACGAGGTGGAATGGATGGGCGAGAAGGTCAACCTGGCTCCCGGCTGGCGCCGGATGACCATGGTGGAGGCCGTTAAGGAGTATGTTGGCATCGATTTCGGTGCCATTACCGATGACGCTGAGGCTGTGGCCGCAGCGAAGGCCAAGGGCGTGGAGCTGGCTGACGCTGCTGAAAAGACCTGGGGCAACGCCCTGTACGCATGCTTCGACCAGAGAGTCGAGGAGCATCTGATTCAGCCTACCTTCATCACCATGTACCCCGTCGAGGTCAGCCCCCTGACCAAGCGCAGCCCGGTCGATCCCCGGCTGACCGAGCGCTTCGAGGCATTCATCTGCCACAGTGAGATGGGCAACGCCTACTCCGAGCTGAACGATCCCATCGATCAGCGGGATCGCTTCATGAAGCAGGTAGAGCAGCGTGAGCGCGGTGACGACGAAACCGAAATGCTGGACGAGGACTTCCTCAACGCCATGGAGTACGGCATGCCCCCCACGGGCGGCATGGGCATCGGCATCGACCGCTGTGTCATGCTGCTGACCGGCTCCGACAGCATCCGGGAAGTCATCCTGTTCCCCACGATGAAACCCCTCTCGGAGTAAAAACCTACAAAAATCAGGTTTTGACAGCGTTTGCGGCGTTTTGTTAATCCAAAAATTAGCTCAAAATCGGGGTTTACGACAAATTTACGACAAATGA
>SVLD01000026.1 GCA_015068125.1 Oscillospiraceae bacterium
TGAGTGCCTCCCTGTTTTGATTGTTTGTGCAGTTGGCGGACCGCACCTATAATCTTAACAGGGATTTTTACTCGCCGCCATAGGCTTTTTTGAACCACGCGTCTAACGCGTGGTTTTCCTTATACAACAAAAGGGCGTGCGAAAGCACGCCCTTTTATCATAATCACATCTAGAATAAGGAGGTCTTTTCTATGAAAAAACTGTTTGTTTTTGTTTTTGTCCTGGTCCTCGCTCTTGGCACGCTGGGCTGCGAAGAACAGAATGACACCACCTTCACCATAGATGATGCGGTCACAAAAGTGGATGTTACTTACTTTTCAGGGAATTCAACCTCATGGAGTATCGAGGGTGCAGATATTGACGCGCTCAGAAATTGGCTGTCCGGTTTGAAGTGCAAGCCTGTAGAGTTTGAAAAAGGAAAATCCCCGGGTGACATGGACGGCGGAACTGTCTACGGGTTTGAATGTAACGCTGGGGAGTTGACCAGCTTTTACTATATAATCACCGGTCCGAACGACTACTATCTTCTTATTAAAAGCACTTGGTATTATGTAATCAACCCCTCCGATCCTCCGGTAACGCCCCCGGAAACATAAATTGCCTTGGTTTTCCGCTTTTTGGAAGAAGTGGGATGCCCCAAAAGCCTCCCTTGCCTAAAGGGAGGTGGCATTTGCGAAGAATGCGCAAATGACGGAGGGATAATCGCCCAACGGGCGATATGCCGCAAGAGCGGCATAAAATCCCCCAGCTTCGCTACGCTCAGCAGCCCCCTTTAGGCAAGGGGGCCAATAACCCGGGTGTACCGAAAGGTACACCCGGGTTGCTGCATTTTTTAACCGGCACCCATCAAAATCTTGGCAAGATCGGAATCTGCATCCAGAATAATGGTCTTTTCGTCGCCGGTGAGGCTCTGCTTCAGGGCGTCCAGAGCCAGGGTGAACTCATAAAAGTCCTGCTTATCCGCGGAATTGTAGGCTTCCGCCAGCAGCCGCATATATTCGGCCTCGCCCTGAGCCTCCAGCTCCGCAGCTTCCGCCTGGGCATTGGACAGCCGGATGTTTACGTCCCTGTGCACCTCGTTGCGGATCATGGTAGCCTGCTGGTTACCCTGAGCGCTGTGCATCTCAGCGATCTGATTCCGCTCGGAGATCATGCGGCGGTAAACCGCAGTCAGGTTGCTGTCGGGCAGGTCAAACTGCTTGATCTTCACATCCACAACCTGGATGCCGTAGGTGGCAGCCAGAGCGTCCACATCGGCAGCGATGCCGTCGTAGATCTCATTGCGCTTGGCGCCGTCTTCCATATTGATGATATCCGCCTGGGCCAGGGTACCCATAACGGTCTTCAGCTCGTTGTAAGTCAGGGCATTGAGACGCTCCTCTGCCACGGGCATGCTGCCCAGGGTCTGGTAGAACTTCAAAGGATCGCTGATCCGCCACAGAATATAGCAGTCAACGGTCATGTTCTGCTTATCGGAAGTCAGAACCTCAGAGGGCGGAATGTCATACAGGGTGGTGGCCTTGGTGAAATACTTCACGCTGTCCACAAAGGGGATCTTGAAGTGCAGACCGGCCTTATCGGTGGTTTCCACGATCTTGGAGAACTGCACCCGGCAGGCATACTGATTTTCCTTTACGGTATAGACAGAGTTTGCCAATACGATGATCAAAACCACCGCGATCACAGCGGGGATAATCCATTTTTTCATAATATTTCCTCCTTAGTTGCCGCCGACCAGCTTATCCAGGGGCAGCAGCATTTGCACATCGTTGCCGTCGGAAGTATTGATATACACCTTCACGCCGGGCAGAATCTGAGAAATTGCTTCATAATACATACGGCTTTTGGTGATCTCCGGATGGCGGATATATTGCTCATACATAGCGTTGAACATAGCCACCTGCTCCTTGGCCTCGTTGATACGCTTGGTCTTCAGGTACTCGGCGTTCTGGAGCAGACTGTCGGCTTCCGCCTCAGCCTTGGGGATCTGGGCATTCTGATAGGCTTTCGCGTCGTTGATCACGGCTTCGGCCTGCTGTTTTGCGGTTTCCACCGCCTTAAAGGCTTCAATAACCTCCTGGGTGGGGGGCTCGGCATCCTGGATCCGGACCTCCACCAGGGACAGGCCGATGTCATACTCCGACAGAACCTGGGTCACCAGCTCCTTGACCTGCATCTGGATGTTTTCCTTGCCGTCGGTGAGGACGGAATCCACGGTGGATGAGCCAACCACATTCCGCACCTGGCTCTGAATCAGATTCCGCAGCACCAGCTCCGCGTTGCTGGAAGCATAGAGGTACTTCACGGGATCGGAAATTTTGTATTCCACGAAGAAATCCACATTGACAATGTTGTAATCGCCGGTGATCATGGTGCTTTCCCTGGGATTTGCCACATAACCGGCTTCCGTAGTGGTGTAACCCAGTTCAATTTTCTGATAGACATTCACCGGCACTTTTTCTGCCTTCTGGATGCCGAAGGGCAGCTTGAAATGCACGCCGGCCTCGGTGATATCCGTCACCGCGCCGAAGGTGGTGACCACCGCCTGCTCCTTGTCATCTACGGTGTAGAAGCAGGTCAGTACACCGATCAGAACCACAGCAAGAACCGCGCAAATTGCGACGATTTTGCCGATTTTACCCGGTTCTATGGGTTCCTTGCCCTTTTTGTTAAAAGAAATGTTGTAACTTCCATCTTTGAACATAAATAATTCTCCTTTACTGATTTAAATTTTGGATCATACCCTCGGCATATTGCCGCAGTCGGGCTGCGCTCCAGGCGGTGAGCATGATCTGCAGAACGCGCTTGACCCGTTCTTTTGCCCCGGGTACGGGTTCTTCGTAATCCTTCAGGGCTTCCGTCAGCCAGGGATCCAGCTCCTCAGGCTGCCGTACGATCTTTCCGACACAGGAGGCCAGGCGGACAAAAATGAAATACAGCTCCGCATCCCGAATAATATCATCGCTGGTATCGTCCAGATGACCGTTGATGTACCCCAGCAGACCGCAAATGGTATCCATCTGCAGAACGCCCTTGAGGGTATTGATGTTCAGGATCCGGCAAACCTGGTTCAAATTGTACCGCTTCCGCTGGGGCGGCGTCAGAAAACCCCGTTTCACCCAGTTTTGGATATCATAGGGCTCCAGTCCGGTAAGATCCGCGACTTGCCGCAGTGTCAGATCGCCAGGCAGGAACATAGACTGAAAAATATCGCCGATATGCTCCGCTTCGGCCTTTGGGATGCTGCGAACGGTGCCGGGAATCAAGAAATCCATGGACTTCACTCCTTTCTGTGTGGTACTGTTACTGTATCACATGGTCACGTGATTGTCAATAGTAATTTTATGACTATTTTGTAAACAAATTGCTCTTTGTTTGCCCTGTTATTCCGGCAAACTTTTTTCCGCTTTCCTCTTTACTGTAACGAAAAATTGTTGTACAATAGAAAAAAGTATTTTGGGAGGTGTTGGCTGTGTACTGTATCAAATGCGGTCGCAAAGAAAAAGGTAAGCGGGTATTCTGTCAGGAATGTTTGGATATAATGGAGCAATACCCGGTAAAACCCGGCACGCCCATTCAGCTTCCCACCTACACACCCCCCGCCCCTCCCGCCAAGGCATCCCGCAGGCGGCCCAAAAAGCCTGAGGAGCAGATCCGCCGGCTTCGGTCCAACCTTCGCTGGATGACTTGCGCGTTTGTCCTTGCCTTACTGGCATTTTTGCTGGCGGCGACCATGATTTTCTGGATGTTGAAAAGCGGCAGCTATCAACCGCCTTTCCGATCCGGTCTGCCGTTCTGATTTCCGATTGTTTCACGTGAAACAATCCCATATTCCATTTTCTGTGTTTCACGTGAAACACAAGGAGGTTTTCTATGGGTAAAACCATCGCCGTGGTCAACCAGAAGGGTGGCGTTGGCAAGACCACAAGCACCGTAAACCTTACCGCCTGTCTCCACGACTTGGGCTTAAAGGTACTTCTGTGCGACTTTGATCCTCAGGCAAATGCCACTTCCGGTCTGGGAATTGAAAAAAGAAAAGTAAAACACAGCGTTTACGATGTGATTATCAATGATATAGCCGCGTCTGACGCTGTGGTGTCCACCAAATTCGGTGATGTGCTGCCGGCATCGGCAGATCTGGCCGGCGCAGGCGTAGAGCTGATTTCTGTGGAGCAGCCCAATTATCGACTGAAAAACGCGCTGGCAACATTGAAAGATCAATACGATGTGATCCTTATTGATTGTCCGCCCTCATTGGAAATGCTGACGCTGAACGCTTTGGCCGCAGCAGACGAGATTCTGGTGCCTGTACAGTGCGAATATTACGCTCTGGAGGGCCTGTCTGACCTGATGAACACCCTGCGGATGGTAAAAAAGCGCATTAACCCCAATCTCGGCATTTTTGGCGTGATCCTGACCATGTTCGACGGA
This sequence comes from Oscillospiraceae bacterium, assembly GCA_015068125.1. GTDB lineage: Bacteria > Bacillota > Clostridia > Oscillospirales > Oscillospiraceae > Faecousia. The sequence continues at coordinate 4,432 of SVLD01000026.1, forward strand.
CGCACCAATTTCTCCAACCAGGTTGCCCAGGAAGTCCGGAAATACTTCCCCGGCAAGGTATTTACATCCGTAATTCCCCGAAATGTCCGCTTAGCAGAAGCCCCCAGCCACGGAATCCCTGTCACAGCCTATGATAAGTTCAGTCGGGGCAGTCTGGCATACCGGGCGCTGGCGGAAGAAGTTCGCATGAAACTGTAAACATACCTTTTCAAGAAAGGATGATCCACTTGGCAGCAAACAAAGGCCTCGGTCGAGGCTTAAACGCGCTGATGGGGGATTTCGCCGAGGAAAACGCCGAAAAAAGCCCCTACCAGCTTTTGCCCCTGCACAAGATCGAACCCAACCGATCTCAGCCCCGTCAGGATTTTGACGAAGAAGAACTGGCAGCCCTGGCAGAATCCATTTCCGTCCACGGCGTGATCCAGCCCCTGACCGTCCGCCTGCAGGACAGCGGATATTACCAGATCATCGCCGGTGAGCGTCGCTGGCGGGCCGCCAGAATGGCAGGTTTGTCGGAAATTCCAGCGGTGATCGTGGAGGCCGACGACAAAAAGGCTATGGAACTGGCGCTGATCGAAAACTTGCAGCGGCAGGACTTAAATCCCGTGGAAGAAGCTCTGGGCTACCAGTCCCTGATGGACGATTACGGTCTGACCCAGGACGAAACCGCCCAGCGGGTGGGAAAATCCCGCAGCGCTGTGGCAAATACCCTGCGGCTGCTGAATCTCCCTATGGAGATCCTGGAAAAACTCCGTTTTGGACAGTTGACCCCCGGTCACGCCCGTGCGATCCTATCCCTGAAGGATCCCAAAAAACAGCTGGAAGCCGCCCAGAAAATCACCGCTCTCGGCCTTTCCGTCCGCCAGGCAGAGCTCCTGTGCAAAAATATGGACGCCACCCCCAGACCGGCTCCAAGAGTCACTCTGGCCGTGGATTACATTGGAGAATGTGAAAAATCCCTGTCAAAACACTTGGGTCGCGGCGTGAAGATCGTCAACGGCAAGCGCAAGGGTCGTTTTGAACTGGAATTCTACGGCGCCGAGGATCTGCAGCTCCTGCTGGACGCATTGATGAAATTGAAGTAAAGGAGATATCGCCATGGAAAAGAAGCTGTACCGTTCCCGAATGAACAAGAAAATCTGCGGCGTATGCGGCGGCATTGGTGAGTATTTCAATATTGATCCCACCCTGGTGCGGATCGGCTGTGTCCTTTTCGCTGCCTGCGGCGCCGGTATTCTTACCTATTTTATCTGCGCCCTGGTCATGCCGGAAAGACCCAGTGACCAAATTGAAGGACAATAATTTATCCGAATTTTAAGGAGTAGAAATCATGTTAGACATTCGTAAAATCAAGGAAAATCCCGACGCAGTCAAGGCCGGCCTGAAGGCCAAGGAAGTGGACTGCGATGCCGTTATCGACCGTATTCTGGATCTGGATGTCCAGGTTCGTGGCCTGAAGACCTCCACCGAGGGTAAAACCGCCGAGAAAAACAAGCTGGCTAAGGAAAACGGCAAGCTCTTCGGCCAGAAAAAGGCAGCGGAGAAGCAGGGTAAGGACACTGCTGACATCGACGCCATTATCGAAAGCAATAAGCAGGCTTCCATCGCCCTGGACGCCTCCATCGCCGACGAGGCCGAGCAGCTGAAAGCCTTAAGCGCCGAGTTCAGAACCTGCATGCTGAGCCTGCCCAACCTGCCGGATCCCGATCTTCTCCCGGGAGGAAAGGAAAATAACGAGCCTCTGCGCTATGTGGGCAAGAAGCCCGCATTTGATTTTGAGCCCAAGCACCATGTGGATCTGTGCGAAGGCCTGGGGCTGATTGACTACACCCGCGGCGTTAAGCTGGCCGGCGCCGGCAACTGGATGTACACCGGCATGGGCGCCCGCCTGGAGTGGGCTCTGCTGAACTATTTCATTGACACCCACACCGCCGACGGCTACGATTTCATCCTGCCGCCCCACATGCTGGAGTACATGTGCGGTGAAACCGCCGGTCAGTTCCCGAAATTTGCGGACGAAGTCTACAAGATCGCCAACCCCACCGACGACCGCACCCACTATATGCTGCCCACCGCCGAGGCTGCTCTTTGCTCTATTTACCGGGACGAAATCCTCAGTGAGGCCGATCTGCCCAAGAAACTGTTTGCCTACACCCCCTGCTTCCGCCGAGAGGCCGGTTCTCACCGGGCTGACGAGCGCGGCATGGTTCGCGGCCACCAGTTTAATAAGGTAGAAATGTTCCAGTTCTGCAAGCCTGAGGATTCCGATGCCGCTTTTGACGAGCTTGTGACCAAGGCTGAGAAGCTGGTTGAAGGTCTGGGCTTCCACTTCCGTACCGTGAAGCTGGCTGCCGGCGACTGCTCCGCATCCATGGCCAGAACCTACGATATCGAGATTTTGATCCCCTCCATGGACGGCTACAAGGAAGTTTCCTCTGTTTCCAACGCCCGTGACTACCAGGCTCGCCGGGGCAACATCCGTTTCCGCCGGGAGGAAACCGGCAAGCCCGAGTTCCTGCACACCCTCAACGGCTCCGGTCTGGCCACTTCCCGTATCTTCCCCGCGCTGGTGGAACAGAATCAGCGCGCTGACGGCTCCATCGTTGTCCCCGAGTGCCTGCGTAAGTACCTGGGCGGCCTGGAGATCATCGAAAAGAAGTAATTTCCCGAGAAAAACATAGAAAGGAAGCAACATTATGAGCAAGAAGAATCCCAACAAGAAGTCCCTGTGGAAAGAATTTACCGAGTTTGCCATTAAGGGCAACGCCATGGCGCTGGCCGTCGGTACCATCATCGGCGCCGCCTTCAGCACCATCACCAAGAGCCTGACCAACGACTTGATCATGCCTGTGGTGAACATTTTCCTGGGCGGCGCTGATTTCAGCGAGGCTAAGATTGTTCTGCCCCGGATGCCCTGGGTGGAGCCCACCTACGAGACCGTCGTCAACGAAGCCGGCGAAGAGGTGGTTCAGATTGTGGAAAACTACCTGACCTACGGCAATTTCATTTCCGCTGTGATCAATTTCATTATTCTGGCACTGGTAGTGTTTTTCATCGTTAAGGGTGTCAACGCTCTGTCTGAGATCGGCAAGAAGAAGGAAGAGGAAGCGCCTGCCGCGCCCCCCGCACCTCCCGCTCCCAGCAATGAAGAGGTTCTGCTGGGCGAGATCCGCGACCTGCTGAAGAACAAGTAATTTGTCCAAAACCCGGCGATTTTCCAGGAAAATCGCCGGGTTTTCTTATTGTATAAGAATACCACCGGCAGTGCCGGTGGGTCCAAAAAGCTTTCGCTTTGCCCGGTCCTACTGCAGCGGAAAGCCTCCCTCTGACGAGGGATGTGGCAAAAATCTATTTGATTTTTGACGGAGGGAGAGAAACAAGTAAAGAAAAATCTCTCCCCCAGTCAGCCTGTTCGGCTGACAGCCCCCTCGGCAGAGGGGGTCAAGACCCTCCCCTACATTTCCGCTGGTAAGGCTCGTGGGCGGGGGTGCTCCCCTTGGTTATCAGTTTACATAACATCATTAAACATGTATAGGCAGGGGAGAAACATTGTCAAATCCCAACAAATCCACCCATAAATATTTGACAAATTCACACAATCGATTTATAATAAATGTGTATGGGCATTTTTGCCCGAAAACGATCAAAAAACTGAAAAGGACGGATCAGAGTATGTATAAAATCGTACGCAAGAAGGAGCTGAACTCCGCAGTTATACTGATGGATATCGAAGCCCCCTTCATTGCCAAAAAGGCCCAGGCCGGTCAGTTCATCATCTTCCGCATCGATGAGAAGGGCGAGCGTGTTCCCCTGACCATCGCCGGTTACGACCGGGAAAAGGGCACTGTTACCATTATTTTCCAGAAAGTCGGCTTCTCCACCATTGCCCTGGGCAATCTGAACGAGGGCGACTACATTCAGGACTTCGTTGGCCCTCTGGGCAAGCCCACCCCCGTGGAGGGCAAGAAGAAGGTCTGTGTGGTCGGCGGCGGCGTAGGCTGCGCCATTGCGCTGCCCTCTGCCAAGGCTTTTAAGGAAGCCGGCGCTGAAGTCACCGTTATCGTTGGCTTCCGCAGTAAGGATATCGTCATCCTGGAGGAGGAATTTGCCGCTGTGGCAGACCGCCTGATCCTCATGACCGACGACGGCTCCTACGGTCAGCACGGCCTGGTCACCCAGCCCCTGAAGGAGATGCTGGAAGCCGGCGAAACCTTCGACGAGGTTCTGGCCATTGGCCCCATCCCCATGATGAAGTTCGTCAGCCTCACCACCAAGCCCTTCGGCGTACATACCAGCGTGTCCCTGAACCCCATCATGGTGGACGGCACCGGCATGTGCGGCGGCTGCCGCGTCACCGTTGGCGGCGAAGTGAAGTTCGCCTGCGTGGACGGTCCCGAATTTGACGGTCACCAGGTGGATTTCGCCGAGCTGATGAGCCGTAACGCCACCTACCGTGGCCGGGAAGCCGAAGTTACCGAAACCCACGCCTGCCGCATGGAAGCCATGGGCAAGGCTCTGATCAAGTAAGGAGGGAACCGCAATGGCAAACATGACACTGACCAAAACCCCCATGCCCGAGCAGGATCCCAAGATCCGCGCCCGGAATTTCAAGGAAGTTGCCCTGGGTTACACTCCCGAGCAGGCCATTGAGGAAGCTGGCCGCTGCCTGAAGTGCAAGAACCCCAAGTGCGTTGAGGGCTGCCCCGTTAATGTCCGCATCCCCGAGTTCATTGCCAAGGTTCAGGAAGGCGATTTCAAGGCCGCCTATGAGATCATCACCTCCACCAACGCCCTGCCCGCCCTGTCCGGCCGCGTTTGCCCCCAGGAGAGCCAGTGCGAGTGCAAGTGTGTCCGGGGCATCAAGGGTGAGCCCGTTGCCATCGGCCGTCTGGAGCGCTTTGTCGCTGACTGGTACCGTGAAAATGTCAACGCCATGCCCGAAAAAGTACCCTCCAACGGCATCAAGGTCGCCGTTGTCGGTTCCGGCCCTGCCGGCATGACCGCCGCCTCCGACCTGGCCAAGATGGGCTATGTAGTCACCATGTTCGAAGCCCTGCATACCGCCGGCGGCGTTCTGGTTTACGGCATCCCCGAATTCCGTCTGCCCAAGGCCATCGTTGCCAATGAGATCGTCAAGCTCCAGGCTCAGGGCGTGGAAGTCATGACCAACATGGTCATTGGCCGGGTTCTGACCATTGATGAGCTGTTTGAGATGGGCTATAAGGCCGTATTTGTGGGCTCCGGCGCAGGTCTGCCCATGTTCATGAACATCCCCGGCGAGGCTCTGAAGGGCGTTATGTCCGCCAACGAGTACCTGACCCGTACCAACCTGATGAAGGCTTACGACGAGACCGCCGATACCCCCGTCATCAAGTCCAAGGCTGTGGCCGTGGTCGGCGGCGGTAACGTGGCAATGGACGCCGCCCGCTGCGCTATGCGTCTGGGCGCGGACAATGTTTACGTTGTCTACCGCCGCGGCGAGGCCGAAATGCCCGCCCGTGCCGAGGAAAAGCACCATGCCAAGGAAGAGGGCATCGAGTTCAAGACTCTGTGCAACCCCATTGAGATCCTGGGCGACGAAAATGGCCGTGTATGCGGCATGAAGTGCATCCGCATGGAGCTGGGCGAGCCTGACGCATCCGGCCGCCGCCGTCCCATCGAGGTGCCCGATTCCGAGTTTATGCTGGAAGTTGACACCGTGGTCATGTCCCTGGGCACCAGCCCCAACCCCCTGATCCGCTCCACCACTCCCGGTCTGGAGACCAACCGCAAGGGCTGCCTCATCGTCAACGAGAACGAGATGACCACCCGTGACGGCGTGTTTGCCGGCGGCGATGCCGTTACCGGTGCTGCCACCGTCATTCTGGCCATGGGTGCCGGCAAGAAGGGCGCTGCCGCCATTGACGCCTACCTGAAGAAGTAATCTCTTGATTTTATGTAAACCACCCTGTGAAAACAGGGTGGTTTTCCTTTTTGGCAACTCGTAGGGGTGTCGCAGCCGAAGGCTGCCTTGGCTCTCTCTTTGAGAGAGCTGGCAAAATTGGCTTGCCAAGCCAATTTTGACTGAGAGAGTTTCCCGCTCCTATGGGGCTGTGTAGATCCCTCCACTCGCTGTCGCTCGGTCGGGATGACATTGCTTTCCCATTTGACAATCCCACAGTGAGCGCCTTGCCTCCCTCTGATGAGGGAGGTGGCGCAAATTGTTTAATAACAATTTGTGCCGGAGGGAGTAAAACTCCCTCAGTCTGTGTCTTGCGCCACAGCCAGCCCCCTAAAAGAGGGGGCCACGGGCGGCTTCGCCGCCAATCACATTTGACAATCCCCCCATTTCATGCTAAACTGACCCAGGCTTGGAGGTGATGCCGTGAAAACGCGAAATATGGTACTTTCCGCCCTTTTTGCGGCATTGCTGGCCATCTGCGCCTGGATCAGCCTGCCCTTTGGTGCTCTGCGGTTTACGCTGCAGACTTTTGGGCTGTTCTTGGCCCTGCTGACCCTGGGCGGAAAATGGGGCAGTGTGTCGGTTTTTCTGTATATCGCCATGGGCATCCTGGGTCTGCCGGTGTTTTCCGGCTTCCATGGAGGTTTTGCCACTCTCACCGGTCCCACCGGTGGTTTTCTTGTCGGTTTTATGTTAACCCCCTTGCTGTATTGGGCGATGACAGCCCTGTGGAGCGACAAGCGCTTTGTTGGTATTCTCGCCCTGGGAATAGGCCTGGTGATTTGCTATTTCTGCGGCTGGATCTGGTACTGCCGCTTTGCTCCGATAAACTTTTTCCTCTGGTGCGCGTCCTATCTGCTGCCGGATTGCGGCAAATTGGTGCTGGCGATCTTTCTGTCCCGGCGGCTAGACCGTCTCCGTCCATAAAGTTGCATATACCCCCTCCGGATGGCATAGATTGTCCATAGGGAGGGGATTTTTATGCGAAAAAGGGATCTTTTTATCATTCTGGCGGTGCTGACTGCCGGGTTGCTTTTGGGATTGTCCTTGATGTTTGATAATGTTATTCCAACCGGCGCCTGGGGGCTAAGTTATCAGGTGCAAGGTCAGCCGCCCCAGGGGCCGGCATCAGCAGCCCAGCTGGCGAAATACGATGCGGTCTACTTAGGAAACACCGAAGAAAAGGTGATCTATCTGACCTTTGATGCCGGCTATGAAAACGGCTGCACCGCGAGAATCCTGGATACGCTAAAAAAGCATAATGTGCCGGCGGCCTTTTTCCTGGTTGGGAATTACCTGGAGAAAAACCCGGATCTGGTGCGGCGGATGGTGGACGAGGGGCACATCGTGGGCAATCACACCATGCACCATCCCGACATGAGCAAGATTTCCAACCGTTCCGCTTTTGAGAAGGAATTGTCGGATTTAGAGGTGCTTTTCACGGAAATCACCGGTAAAACCATGTCGAAATATTACCGCCCACCCCAGGGGAATTACTCCGAGGAAAACCTGAAAATGGCGAAAGAGCTGGGATATAAGACAATTTTCTGGAGCCTTGCCTATGTGGATTGGAACAACGACCGCCAACCCACCGCCGACCACGCCTATTCCAAGCTGATCCCACGGATCCACAACGGTGCGGTGGTGCTGCTGCACTCCACTTCTGCCACAAACGCAGAGGTTCTGGACGGGATTTTGACAAAATGGGAGGCTCTGGGCTACCGATTTGCCTCTTTGGATGAGTTGTTCGCTTCATAATCGTCTAAAGCCTTCTCCTGGAGGAGAAGGTGGCCGAGCAAAGCAAGGTCGGATGTGGTGGTGTCGCATAGCGACAATTCAAAATTAACGGCTGCTGGCGCAGCCTACACCACATCAGTCAGCTTCGCTGACAGCTTCTCCTCAAGGAGAAGCCTTTTCTTAATCTGCACAATCAGAAAACGGATTCTTCGACTTCGCAGCCTGCGGCTGCTGCGCTCAGGATGACGGAAGCGGACGAGCAATGCTCGCCCCTACATATTGCAGCAACACCCCCGGAGGAAGCCTCCGGGGGTAGTTTTTTGGTGTTTTACAACCTTTTACAGCATATTTTTCAGCATTTCTTCCCGGGTCATCAGGCTGATATCCGCCGGGGCAAGGTCGAAAATTGTCTGGCAGCCGGTGACGCCCCGGTCCTTCAGCCGCATGGCGCCCCGGGCACAGGCCACCAGCACGCTGGCGGTAAACTGGGGATTGGAATCCAGGGTCAGCTTGTACTCAATGGTCTGGTGGCTCTCGCCGTTCCAGCCGGTGATGCCGCTGCGGATCACACTGCCGCCGTGGGGCAGGCCGGAATGCTCCGCGCGCATCTGCTCCATGGAGATAAATTCCACCGTGGTATCGTAGGGGGCGAAATAATTGGGCATGGTCTTGATGGCTTCCTCGATAGCGGCCTTGTCCGCCCCATCTTCCGCCACCACATAGCAGTACCGGGTGTGTTTTTCCCGGGTGGTCAGCTCCGGATTTTCACCCCGGCGCACCCGATCCATGGCCTGCGCCACGGGAATGGTGTACTGCCGGCAGTCCAGCACCCCGGGGATCCGCCGCACCGCGTCGGAATGACCCTGGCTGACGCCCTTACCCCAGAAGGTATAGTCCTGACCCTGGGGCAAAATGGCGTTGGCATAGAGCCGGTTCACAGAAAACAGGCCCGGATCCCAGCCGGAGGAAATCACGGCGATATGGCCGCTTTCCTTTGCCGATGCGTCCACCGCCGCGAAATGGGCAGGGATGTTGGCGTGGTTATCGAAGCTGTCGATAACATTAAATTGTTTGGCGAATTCCGGCGTCATAGTGGGAAGATCCGTGGCGCTGCCGCCGCAGAGGATCATCACATCGATGCGATCCTGCCATTTTTCCGCTTCTGTCAAGGGCAAAACCGGCACATTCTGTGTTAAAATCGTAACATTTTCCGGGTTTCTGCGGGTGAACACCGCCTTGAGCTCCATATCCGGATTCTGGCGGATGGCGCACTCCACGCCCTTGGCCAGGTTGCCGTAGCCCAGGATGCCAATACGAATCATAGTCGATACACTTCCTTACATTTCAGTATCAATGTACCCAAGAATCCAAAAATTAAACCGCAATGCCCACAGCGCGCATGCAGTTAAGCAGGTGCTGGCGGTGGGATTCTTCCATGGTCACCAGGGGCAGCCGCAGGTAATTTTCGCAGAAGCCCAGAGCCGCCATGGCAGCCTTGACTGGAATGGGATTGACCTCGCAGAACAATGCGTTAATCAGCACCAGGTAGGTTTTTTGCATTTCCATAGCCCCGGCTACATCCCCGGCAAAGTATTTGCGGCACATTTCAACAGATTCCTTGGGTGCCACATTGGACAGCACGGAAATCACGCCCTGAGCGCCGCAGGCCAGCAGGGGAACGATCTGATCGTCGTTGCCGGAGTAGATATCCAGCTTATCGCCCACCAGGGCAGCGGTTTCCACGATCTTGGACAGGTTGCCGTTGGCTTCCTTGATGGCCCAGATGTTGGGATGGTCTGCCAGGGCGGCATAGGTCGCCGGCTCGATGTTCACGCCGGTGCGAGAAGGCACATTGTAGAGGATAATGGGCTTGGTGGAGGCGTCGGCAATGGCGGTGAACATGGCAATCAGGCCCTTTTGGGTGGTTTTATTGTAGTAGGGGGTTACCACCAGCATGGCGTCGTAGCCAATGTCGCAGGCGAATTTCGTCAGATCAATGGCGTAGGCCACATCGTTGGAGCCAGTACCGGCGATGATGGGCACACGACCTGCCACCACCTCCGCGGCGTATTGCAGCACCTGGCGGTGCTCCTCATCGGTCAGGGTAGAGGCTTCGCCGGTGGTACCGCAGATCACCAGCGCGTTGATGCCCTGGTCGATCTGCCAGTTAATAAGCTTGCCAAAAGCCTCGTAATCCACGCCGGACTCTGTCAGCGGAGTCACCAGCGCAGTGGCAACGCCCTGAAAAATCGTTTCTTTTTTCATAGTAAACACTCCTGTTTCTCAGCAAAAATACCCCGGAACATAAAAAATGACCGATGATCCCATCGGCCCTCATGACGCAGCTACCCCCCATGCCGGGCGCAAGCTGCAGGATGATAGCCCTCCGCGGATGCGACAGTCGGACAAATCTTATTTTGCCGGACCAGAACCGCCCGTCGCTGCTGGCGATTCTTCGGCGGCTACCCCTTTCCCATCTGCCACAGCTTCGCGAAAGCCTCCCGGCAGGGGTACTGATGATGCGCCGCACCTCTATCATAATTGCATATTGGATTTGCTTGCAGTTTATCACAATTTTTTCCCAGTGTCAACAGGCACAGAGCGGTTTTGTGGATTGACTTTACACATTCCAGTTGATAAAATAATAGCAGAATCCCAAAAAATATAATTCATTGGAGGTACATAAACATGGCAATTCCCAAGACAATGAAGGCTCTGGTAGCCTACGGCAAGGATAACTATAAGTTCGAGCCCGCATATCCCACTCCCGAGTGCGGCCCCGATGACATTATCATCAAGGTAGAGGCCTGCGGCATCTGCGCCGGCGACCTGAAGTGCAGCCACGGCGCCGCCATGTTCTGGGGCGACGATGTGCAGCCCAGCTGGGTCAAGCCCCCCTTTATCCCCGGTCACGAGTTCTTCGGCCGCGTGGCTGAGGTGGGCGAAAATGTCACCGAATTCAAGATCGGCGACCGCATCACCGCCGACCAGATCGTTCCCTGCGGCGAGTGCAAGTTCTGCAAGACCGGCCGGTACTGGATGTGCCAGCCCCACAATATTTTCGGCTTCCAGTCCACCAACAACGGTGGTATGGCCGAGTATGTCCGTTATCCCAAGCAGAGCGTCATCGCCCGGGTTCCCGATGAAATGAGCATCGAGGATGCCCTGCTCATCGAGCCCTACGGCTGCTCCAAGCACGCCGTTGACCGGGCAAACATCACCAACGAGGACATCGTGGTGATCTCCGGCGCCGGTACTCTGGGTCTGGGCATGATCACCTACGCCAGAATGAAGAACCCCAAGCTGCTGATTGCCCTGGATATGCAGGACAACCGTCTGGAAAAGGCCAAGGAATTCGGTGCTGACCTGGTTTTCAACCCCGGCAAGTGCAACGTTGTGGACGAAATCATGGCGCTGACCGAGAATTACGGCTGCGATATCTACATCGAAGCCACCGGCAACCCCGCCAGCGTTGTCCAGGGTCTTAGCATGATCCGCAAGCTGGGTACTTTCGTGGAATTCTCCGTTTTCGGCAAGGAGACCACCGTGGACTGGTCCATCATCGGCGACCGCAAGGAGCTGGATGTGCTGGGCGCCCACCTGAGCCCCTATGCCTACCCCTTCGTTATCGAGAACATGGTCAAGGGCCACCTGAAGACAAACGGCGTGGTTTCCAAGATCTTCAAGCTGGAGGATTGGGAGGAAGCCTTCGACTACGCCACCGGCAAATACGGCGATTTTAAGGTTGCATTCGTATTCTGAGGAGGGAAGTCCTATGACGCCTAACCAAGCCATTTTAGCCGGAAAAACGGCTCTGGGCATTGAGCTGGGCTCTACCCGGATCAAGGCCGTTCTGATCGGCGAAGATCACAAGGTGCTAGCCACCGGCTCTTACAGCTGGGAAAACCGGCTGGAAAATGACCTGTGGACTTACCGGCTGGAGGATGCCGTTACCGGCGTGCAGGCCAGCTTCCGGGAATTGGCAGAAAATGTAAAAAGTAGGTACGGTGTAGAGCTGACCACCCTTGGCGCGCTGGGCATTTCCGGCATGATGCACGGCTATCTGCCCCTGGATGCCCAGGGCAATCCGCTTGCGCCCTTCCTGACCTGGCGAAACACCAATACCGCTCAGGCGGCGGACGAATTGACAGAGCTGTTTGCCTTCAATGTGCCCCTGCGCTGGAGCATTTCCCACCTGTACCAGGCGATTTTGGAAGGTCGGGAGCATGTGAGCAGTATTGCCCACATCACCACCCTGGCAGGCTATATCCATTATCTGCTTACCGGCAAGATGGTCATCGGCATCGGCGAAGGCTCCGGTATGTTCCCCATTGATTCCCGGAAAATGGATTTTGACGGTGAAATGCTGGAGAAATTCTCGAATTTGATCGCCGATAAGGGTTACCCCTGGGATATTCGGGATGTTCTGCCCAAGGTTCTGCGGGCAGGCGACAACGCCGGTACGCTCACCGCCGCCGGCGCGGCACTGCTTGACGTAAGCGGCAAGCTGCAGCCCGGCATTCCCATGGCCCCACCGGAGGGCGACGCCGGCACCGGCATGGTGGCCACCAATTCCGTGGCCGCAGGCACCGGCAATGTGTCCGCCGGCACTTCCATTTTCACCATGGTGGTGCTGGAAAAGCAGCTGAGCAAGCTCTATCGGGACATCGACATGGTCACCACCCCCAGCGGTCTGCCGGTGGCCATGGTGCACTGCAACAACGGCGCGTCGGAGCTGGACGGCTGGATGGGTATGTTCTCCCAACTGGGCAAGCTCCTGGGGGCGGATACCGAGGGTCTTTACGGCAAGCTGTTTAACGAAAGCCTGAAGGGCGATGCCGACTGCGGTGGCATTTTGTTGTACAACTATGTTTCCGGCGAGCCCATTACGGGCTTGAACGACGGACGGCCTCTGCTGACCCGGCCTAAGGACAGCAAGCTGACCCTGGCCAATTTCATGCGGAGTCAGATCTACGGCATTTGGGCGTCCCTGGCGCTGGGTATGCAGATTTTCACCGATGAAAAGGTCACTGTCCGTCGGCTCACCGGTCACGGCGGTCTGTTTAAGACCCCCGGAGTTGCCCAGCGGTATCTGGCCGCGGCGGTAAATTCCGCTGTGACGGTAATGACCACCGCCGGCGAGGGCGGCCCCTACGGCATGGCGCTGCTGGCGGCCTACCTGAGTAAGAAGGATCAGATGTCCTTCGAGGATTTCCTGGAAACGGAAGTCTTTGCCGGTGCGGAAAGCAGCACCCTGGAACCGGATCCGGCGGAAGTGGCGGCCTTTGCCGCCTGGCTGGAACATTACCGCAAGGCGTTGGCTCTGGAGCATACCGCTGTGGAATGTGTATAGTGATTTGTCAAACTAAGTGCAACACTTTTTGAAGTTCAAGATCCCAAAGATATTGAGCTGAAACAAATTTAAGAACCTTGCGAGGCCTGGCGTTGATCAACGCCAGGTTT
>SVLD01000005.1 GCA_015068125.1 Oscillospiraceae bacterium
TGCTGGGGGTTAAGGATCTCGGGCGCGCTCCAATGGCATGGAGCATACGACCCGGTTTCCGTGGAGACCTGAAGCTTGTGCGACGAAGTTGAGAACTCCGATTGGCGGAAGCCTCTTCGCGTACGAATCAGGTAAGAACCTGCAAAGTGGTGCACAGAATCGTGTGCTATGTGCAGAGTAGCCTGCCTTGAGTGAACATGCGGGGAAAAGAGTTTACGCGGATGGCAATTTGTGGCCACAATTGCTTCCGAACAATAGCTCTTGGAAACCATGCTTGCAAAAGAGGCTAAGATTTGGTTTGTTCTGCCGTGGAAATCACCTAGGCTGTCGTAACTGGGCAGACAGGGGATTACAGTACGGACTAAGTGGCAATCGGGTACGCAAGTGGGTAACGCTTGCGCGGATGGATCAAATGGAAACAGCCTGCACGGCAACGGCAGGTTCTGTCCGGGGAAATCCAACCCGACCTAAGCCGTAAGATTTATCCTGTCTGCCGCCGTCTTTTTCACAAAATTCAAAGGAGATATTCCTGTGTCTAAATCCGACTCAGCCACACCTGGCAAACAACGAAAGAAAACCGCAATTTGGGTCATTACGATCTTTATCGTAACCATCATCGTTTCCGCCACGATCTCTTTGATTTCCGAGGAAGTCATGGCCGGAAGCGGTACACTGACCGCATTTCTCATTCTGTTTGGAATCGTTTTGCTGGGTATTCTCTTTGATATTATTGGTGTTGCCGTCACCTCGGCAGACGAAACGCCCCTCCATGCTATGGCAGCCCGTAAGGTTTCCGGTGCCCGGGAAGCGATTCGTTTGCTTCGTAAAGCGGATAAGGTTAGTTCTATCTGCAATGATGTGGTAGGTGACATTTGCGGCGTCGTTTCCGGTTCTGCGGCGGCCAGCATTGCGGTGCAGCTCCTGCAGACCTTTGAATTTTCCTGGGAGCGCATGGCTTCCCTGATAATGTCCGCCATGGTAGCAGGCGTTACCGTTGGCGGCAAGGCCATCGGCAAGACTTTTGCAGTGAATTCCTCCACTACCATTGTTCACTGCGTGGGAAAAGTGATCTTCTGGTTGGGTAGACTGCCGGCATTTTTCCGCAGAAAGAAAACGTAATGTTAGGTTGTGTCGCAAGGGTGAGTTTACTTGAAAGAATCAACGGCCATGATGATTTGGCCGCCCTGACAGATGAGCAGCGGATCGCGCTATGTGACGAGATCCGCTCTTTTCTCGTGGAGCGTGTAGCCAAGACAGGCGGTCACCTGGCCTCCAATCTGGGCGTTGTGGAGCTTACGGTTGCTGTAGAAACTGTTTTTGATACAAATAACGACCGTCTGGTGTTTGATGTAGGTCATCAGTCTTATGTCCATAAGATGCTGACCGGCCGCCAGGCGGATTTTGACCGTCTGCGCCAGTTTGGCGGTATCGCCGGATTCCCCAAGCCCAGTGAAAGCCGCAGCGATTCCTTTGTGGCAGGCCACGCCTCCAGTGCGGTGTCCATTGCCCTGGGTATGGCCAGAGCCAGAACCCTGCTGAAGGACGATTATCATGTTGTCGCACTCATGGGTGACGGCGCTGCCACCGGCGGCATGGTCTATGAGGGCCTGAACGATGCCGCGGAAAGCGGCGAGCCCATGGTGGTCATCCTGAACGATAACGAAATGTCCATAGACAAAAATGTAGGCGGAATGGCCAAGCACCTTTCCCGCCTCCGCACCAAGGAAAGTTACCTGGATATGAAGGACCGTTACCGCAGTGTATTGACCAAGGTGCCCGGCGGCAGAGGTCTGTACCATTTCTCTCAGCGCGTGAAGGAACGCGTCAAGCAAAGCCTGCTTCGCACTACCATCTTTGAAAACATGGGCATGACATACCTGGGGCCCGTGGACGGACATGACCTGAAAGAGCTGATCCGTATTTTCCGGGTAGCGAAAGATATGCGCAAGCCCGTGCTTGTCCATGTGTTGACCCAGAAGGGCAGAGGTTACGCCCCTGCAGAGCAGCAGCCCTCCATTTATCACGGCGTGGGCAGATTCGATCCCATTTCCGGTCAGATCCCCTGTAAAAACGCCGATACCTTCTCCGACGCTTTCGGCCAGACGATGATGGCTCTGGCAAAGGAGGATCCCCGGGTTTGCGCCATTACTGCGGCTATGCCCGGCGGTACGGGCTTGCTTAGCTTTAAGGAGGCCTTCCCGGATCGCCTTTTCGATGTGGGTATTGCGGAGGAACACGCGGTTTCCATGGCCGGCGGCCTTGCCAAGCAGGGCATGGTGCCGGTGGTGGCACTGTATTCCACCTTCCTGCAGCGTGCCTTTGACCAGATCATCCAGGATGTTGCTCTGCTGGGACTTCATGTAGTCTTTGCTGTGGATCGAGCCGGCTTGGTTGGCGAAGACGGAGAAACGCACCATGGCGTTTTTGATGTGGGCTTTCTGCGGCAGATCCCTGGGATGACAGTGCTGTGTCCCTCCTCTTGCCAGGAGCTTTCCGATATGCTGTTGTGGGCGGTTCGGGAATGCAGAGGGCCTGTGGCCATTCGCTATCCCCGGGGCGGCAACAGATGCTATGCCGCTTCCGACTGGACAGATATGGCGCTGAACAGCGCCGTAAAATGCCACAAGCAGGGTGATCATGTAACGATCATTACCTATGGCACTATGCTGGATAATGCTCTTACCGCTGCGGAAAGTTTGGCAAAAGACGGCATATCTGCATCGGTGCTGCGCCTTATGAGTATCGCACCGTTGCCGGTAAATCAGCTTATACCCTATATCCGGACAAAGCATGTTTTGATTCTGGAGGAAACTGCAGCCCAGTCTTCTGTCTGCCATGAGCTGTCCGGGAAAATTCTTGCCGAAAAACCGAATTGCCGTGTCCAAAGTCTGACTTTGGGAAACCAGTTTGTACCCCACGGCGCGCTGAAAGACCTATACAGCCATTATGAACTGGACGGCGAAGGCATCGCCGAGTTTGTCCGAAAGGAGCATTTCTATGAAAATTAAAAAGCGTCTGGATGTGCTCCTGACAGAGCGGCTTTTTGCGGAATCCCGCGCCAATGCTCAGGCAATTATCATGGCTGGCCAGGTCTATGTGGACGGCCAGAAGGCGGATAAGCCCGGTATTTCTTATGAGGAAACTGTGGATATCGAAGTCCGTGGCGAGACCTGCCCCTATGTGAGCCGGGGCGGATTGAAGCTGGAAAAAGCCCTCCGGGATTTCGGTGTAAAGCCCCAGGGTTATGTCTGCAGTGACTCCGGTGCTTCCACCGGCGGCTTTACGGATTGCCTGCTGCAGCAGGGAGCATCCAAGGTGTTTGCCATTGATGTTGGCTACGGCCAGCTGGACTGGAAGATCCGCTCCGACCCCAGAGTGGTGGTCATGGAGCGCACCAATATCCGCTATGTCACTCCTGAGCAGCTGGGTGAGCCTCTGGATCTCAGCGTGGTGGATGTGAGCTTTATCTCTCTGAAAATCGTTCTGCCGGCTATCAAGGCTCTGCTGAAGCCTACGGGTCAGGTACTGTGCCTGATTAAGCCTCAGTTTGAGGCCGGCCGGGAAAAGGTTGGCAAAAAGGGCGTAGTCAGAGATCCTGACACCCATAAAGAGGTTTTGGATATGTTCGTGAGCCTGGCAGGGGAGCTGGGTATGACGATTTTGGGACTGACTTTCTCCCCTGTAAAAGGCCCCGAGGGGAATATCGAATTTTTGGGTCACTTGACTTTGGAAGAAACTACCGGCATTTGCCCGGATACGGCTGCGGTTGTGTCTGCAGCCCATGAAGCGTTAAAGGGGTGATACTGTGAAAAAGGTTATCTTAACACCCAATCCCTACCGGGATAGAGATTTTGCCACTGTCCGTAAGGCGGCGAAGATCCTGGAGGAAGCCGGCATCGAAGCAAAGATCTGCCTGCCTTTCGAGGTGGATCGCACCTTCCAGCTTCCCAGAGATCTGCGCTTTTCCCGGCTGGATCGGGAAATGAACTCTGCGGATATGATCATCTGCTTCGGCGGCGATGGCACCATCCTGCACATGGCTAAGACCGCCACCCGTTCCGGCATTCCCATTTTGGGTGTCAATATCGGCACTATGGGCTTTATGGCAGAGCTGGAAGCCACGGAGCTGGAAGACCTGAAGCGCCTGGCTGCCGGTCAATACAGCATCGACAGCCGCATGATGTTGGATGTCACTGTCCTTCGTGACCGGGATATCATTTTCCACGATATGTGCCTGAACGATGCGGTAATCACCAAGGGCGGTATCGCCCGGATTGTCCACCTGGCCGTCCAGTGCGACGGCGTCCAGGCCATGGAGTGCGGCGGTGACGGGCTGATTGTTGCTACTCCCACCGGCTCTACGGCTTACAGTCTTTCCGCCGGTGGCCCCATCGTGGAACCCGAGGCAAACAGTATTCTCATTACACCTATCTGCGCCCATGATGTGGTCAGCCGCTGCATCGTGGCATCGGATAAGCGTGTCATTAAGGTGGGGCTGTCCCGCAACGCCCGGCGCAATGCCTTCCTGTCTGTCGATGGCGGCAAGGCGCTGAAGCTGAACATGGGGGATGTGGTCACTATCAAAAAGTCCAACTGCCAGACCCAGTTGGTGCGGCTGAAAGACCGCAGTTTTTACGATGTGGTCAATCTGAAGTTTAAGAGCAGCAGATGAGGTGAAGATATGAAAAGTCAAAGACAAGCCAAGATCATGGAGATCATTACAAACCGTAATGTGGAGACCCAGGAGCAGCTTCTGAAGGAACTGAAGGACGCTGGTTTCCGCAGCACCCAGGCTACCATTTCCCGGGATATCAAAGAACTTCGCATCGTTAAGGAACTGACCAGCTTCGGTACATACCGTTATGCTGCCAGCTCCGATGAAATGAACGGCACCTTCTCCGGCCGTCTGAATACCATCTTCCGGGAGTGCATCACCAATTTTGACTATGCCCAGAACATGGTGGTCATCCATACCCTGCCTGGCCTTGCCTCCGCTGCCGCCTCTGCCATCGATTCCATGAATATGAGCGTGGTTGTGGGCACCCTGGCCGGCGACGATACTGTCTTCATCGTCATGCGAGATACCAACGCCGCCGCCGCTTTCTGCGGCGAGATTAAGCATCTATTAACTTAAATGTCAGGAGGAGTGCCCAATGCTGAGCCTTTTGCATATTGAGAATATTGCCGTCATTGAGTGCTCCGACATTTCTTTCGATCGGGGCTTCAATGTCCTTACCGGCGAAACCGGTGCAGGTAAGTCCATCGTTATCGATGCCATCAGCGCCATTCTGGGCGAGCGTGCTTACCGGGATATGATCCGTACCGGATCGGCGAAAGCCTCTGTCCGGGCGGTATTTACCGATGTTCCAGAGCACCCCTGGTTCCAGGAAAACGATGTTCCTTACGATTCTGAAACCATCATCCAGCGGGAAATCTACCTGGACGGCAAAAACGTCTGCCGGGTCAACGGAACCCTGGTCACCGTATCCATTTTGCGCAAGCTTGGCATTCAGCTGATCAACATCCACGGCCAGCACGACTCCGCCAGCTTGTTTGATGAGGCGAACCATCTGACCTTCCTGGATGATTTTGCTGAGAACGACGCCATTCGGGCAGATTATGCCGAAAAATATGCCATCGTCGCCGATCTCAACAAGCAGATCAACAGCCTGACCATGGACGAAAGCGAAAAGCTGCGCCGCATGGAAACCCTGAAATACCAGATCGCGGAAATTGAAAAGGCGGAATTGGAAGCAGGGGAGGATGACATTCTGGAGGAGCGCCGTAAACTCCTCCAAAACGCCGAAAAGCTTTCCGATGGCATCCATGCCGCCGTGGAATGTCTTTATGGCGGTGATGATACCGACGGCGCAGCCAGCCTGCTTTCCCAGGCAGAGCGTGAGCTTGCCCGTCTATCCCGATTTACGGATGCTTATTCCCAGCTTCACGAGCGCGTGACAGACCTGATGTACCACGTCCAGGATGCTGCAGAGGAGATCCGTGCCGCCCGGGACGATCTTTCCTATTCTGCTGATGAGCTGGAGCAAATCGAAGCCCGGCTGGACATCATCCATCGCCTTCGCAAAAAATACGGCGCCACCTGCGAAGATATCCTTTCCTACCTGGAAAGCGCAAAGCAGGAGCTGGATGAGATCGAATTTGCCGATGATCACCTGGAGCGGCTCAAAATCAAACTCACCAAGGCAGAAAAAGATGCCTGGTCTGCAGCCCAAGCCCTTCGGGAAAGCCGAAAGACTGCCGCAGCTGTTCTTTCCGACCGCATCCTGACAGAACTGGCCCAGCTGGATATGCCCAAGGTGCAGTTCTCCTGCGAATTTACCGAGCTGCCATTGTCTTCCAACGGCGCTGACGCTGTGGCATTCTATCTGTCCGCCAATGCCGGCGAAGCCCTGAAACCCTTGAGTAAGGTCGCATCCGGCGGTGAGCTTGCCCGGATCATGCTGGCCATGAAAAACGTCCTTGCGCAGCAGGACCAAGTACCTACGCTGATCTTCGATGAAGTGGATACCGGTGTGTCCGGTCGCGCTGCCCAAAAGGTTGCAGAGAAGCTACGGAGCGTGGCTGCCAATAAGCAAGTCCTTTGCGTCACCCATCTGCCCCAGATCGCAGCCATGGGCGATACCCATATGCTTATCGCCAAATCCGAACGTGACGGCCGTACTTATACGACGGTCACACCCCTTGACCGCGAGGGTCGCGCAAGGGAACTTGCCCGAATTATCGGCGGCGCAAACATCACGGAAATCACACTGAAAAGCGCTGAGGAAATGCTTTCCCGTTAACCGCTTGACAAACCTGAAACTTTTTGCTAGGATAGCCATAACACAAAGATGGGAACAAGTAAGCGATCCCTTTTCCGCCAGAGAGCTGCCGGTTGGTGCAAGGCAGTGGGAAAAACCGCTGAAATACCTCCCGGAGTGGCCTTTCCGAAATCGCAGTAGGGAAGGACGGATTCCCCCGAAACAGGGAAAAGCGTTGTTAGACGCTGTGAGGCCAGTGCCGTGAGGCAATGGCGAACCAGAGGTGGTACCGCGTAATTTACGCCCTCTGTCCTTGTAGGACAGGGGGCGTTTCTTTATCGCTTAGAGAGAGGAGTGTGCCTATGCTTAACAGTCCATTGGATATTTTGGATCAGTTTCCCATTCGAAAAAGCCGCAAACAAAAGTGTGCATTTGCCGCGGATGTCCAGCGCTATTGCACCGCACAGGGCTATCCCTGCAGTATAGAAAAGGGAACACTGGGCAGCCGCAATATCGTTATCGGCAACCCGGATCGGGCGCAATACCTGGTCACCGCCCACTATGATACCCCTGCCAGCATCGGCTTGCCCAATATCATCACGCCGAAGAATCTGTGGTTTTACTTGCTGTGGCAAATTTTCTTGGTTGGAATCCTGTTGGTCCTGGCCTTCGTTACCGGCGCTGGTATGACGTTGCTTACAGGAGATGCCAGCTTTGCTTTTATCACTAGCTATCTTGTATATTTCCTTGTCCTGGTTCTTATGCTCTTCGGTCCTGCCAACCGGCATAACGCCAACGACAACACCTCCGGCGTAGTCACTGTACTGGAGATGGCTCGTACAATGCCGGAAAACCTCCGCAGCAAAGTTTGCTTTGTTCTTTTTGATTTGGAGGAAGCCGGACTGATCGGATCTGCGTCCTTTTATAAAACCCATAAGAAGACCGCTCAAAATCAGCTTGTTTTGAACTTGGACTGTGTTGGGGATGGCGATGAGATCGTTCTGTTCCCAACCAAAAAGCTGAAAAAAGATTCCAAATCCATGTCTGCGCTGGACACCATCAGCGGTGTTTACGGCGGCAAATCCATTTCCTTGCACCATAAAGGTTTTTCCGTTTATCCATCCGATCAGCGGAATTTCCCCAAGGGTGTAGGTATAGCCGCATTTCGCCGGAATAAAGTGCTGGGACTGTATTGCAGCCGGATCCACACCTGGCGGGACCGGATTTTGGAGCAAACCAATGTCAATCTTCTCAGAGCGGCACTGACCACTCTGATTTCAAATTATAACTTACATCAGGAGGAAACATGATGAAACTTTACGATGAACTGGTAGCCCGCGGACTGATCGCTCAGGTTACCAACGAAGCCGAGATCCGGGAAATGATCGACAACGGCAAGGCCACTTTCTACATTGGCTTTGACCCCACGGCAGACAGCCTCCATGTAGGCCACTTCATGGCCCTGTGCCTTATGAAGCGTCTGCAGATGGCCGGTAATAAGCCCATCGCCCTCATTGGCGGCGGCACTGCCATGATCGGCGACCCCTCCGGCAGAACAGATATGCGTTCCATGATGACCAAGGAGACCATCGACCACAACTGCGCCTGCTTCAAAAAGCAGATGGAGCGCTTTATCGAGTTTGGCGAGGGCAAAGCCCAGATGGTCAACAATGCAGACTGGCTGCTGGACCTGAACTATGTGGATGTGCTGCGGGATGTGGGCGCCTGCTTCTCTGTGAACAATATGCTTCGTGCCGAGTGCTACAAGCAGCGTATGGAGAAGGGCCTGTCTTTCCTGGAATTCAACTACATGATCATGCAGTCCTACGACTTCTACCACCTGTACCAGAACTACGGCTGCAATATGCAGTTCGGCGGCAACGACCAGTGGAGCAATATGCTGGGCGGCACCGAGCTGATCCGCAAAAAACTGGGTAAGGATGCCCATGCCATGACCATCACGCTGCTCCTGAACTCCGAGGGCAAGAAGATGGGTAAGACCGCCAGCGGCGCTGTGTGGCTGGATCCCAATAAGACCACCCCCTTTGACTTCTACCAGTACTGGCGGAATGTGGAGGATGCGGATGTCCTCAAGTGCATCCGTATGCTGACCTTCCTGCCCATGGAGCAGATCGATGCCATGGCAGACTGGAAGGATGCCCAGCTGAATACCGCCAAGGAGATCCTGGCCTTCGAGCTGACCAAGCTGGTTCACGGTGAGGAAGAAGCTCAGAAAGCCCAGGCCTCTGCCAAGGCACTCTTTGCCGGCGGCGGTGACGACGCCAATATGCCCACCACGGAAATCTCCGCTGATCAGCTGGTTGACGGTAAGATCGGCATCCTGAACCTGATGGTTGCCTGCGGCCTGGCACCCTCCAACAAGCAGGCTCGTCAGCTTGTTGAGCAGGGTGGCGTGTTTGTCAATGATGAGAAGGTTCCCGCCCCTCAGTTCACCGTATCTGCGGAAATGCTGTCCGAGGGCGTTAAGATCCGCAAGGGTAAGAAGGTATTCCACAAGGCTGTTCTTGCATAAGAGGAAACACTATGAAAACCATCGTTTATATTGGCGATTCCATCACCGATTCCTGGCGTCACAGAGAACTGGATCGTTACCGCGGCAGCGGCTGGGTGACCATGACCTCCGGCAAGATCGGCGTGGATTATCCCGGTCAGTACCAGTTCTTCAACCGTGGCATCGGCGGCAACCGTACCTGCGACCTGCTGGCCCGGGTCAAGAAGGACTGCATAAACCTGAAGCCCGATATCCTCACCATTATGATCGGTGTCAACGATGTTTGGCATGAGGTCAATGAGGATAACGGTGTCAGCCCGGAGCTGGGCGAAAACATTATGAATTTGTTTATCGCCGAGGTTAAGCAGGCACTGCCGGATGTCAAGATCGTGATCCTGGAGCCTTTTGTCTTCTGTGGCAAGGCCACCAAGGATAACTGGGAAACCTTTAGCACCGGCGTTGCCAAGCGGGCAGAGATGTCCCGCCGCCTTGCAGAGAAGTGGAACCTGCCCTTCATTGTTGTGAAGGACGAGCTGCAGAAGCTCATCGATAAGACTGATGTTGCCTATGTCTGCTACGACGGTGTCCATCCCACCTGCAACGGCCATGAGGTCATCTCCCGGGTGGTTTACGAGGAATTGAAGAAAATCCTGTAAATTAAAGGGGTGCTGCGGCACCCCTTTTCTTAATATTTTCCTATGAACAGTACTGCACCGGAAAATTCACTGGACATTTTTGCTAAAAGCAGATATAATAAAAGCGACGTTTTTTGTCGTCACGAACTACGATGGGAGGATTTCCTATGAAGCTCAATTACAGACGCACAATCCTTGTCGGTTTCGCCTTTTTTCTGATCAGCGCATTTTGGCAGGCCTACGACGCCACGATCCCCGTTATTTTGACAAATAAGTTCGGTATGTCTCAGACCTGGTCCGGCGTCATTATGGCTCTGGATAATATCCTGGCTGTGTTTATGCTGCCGATCTTCGGTGCCCTGTCTGATAAATGCATTAAAAGCAAAACCGGTAAGCGCACCCCCTTTATCACCATTGGCGCTACCATTGCCGCAATCGCTCTGATCGCCTTGAGCTTTGTGGACAACGCCCAGCTGAAAAATATCGCGGATGTAGCCGCTATTGACGATCCTGCGGCTTTGTCCGTCATCTACGATCAGCAGATCGATACCAAGCTGACCACTCCCGACGGTGAGGAATTTACACTGCGTGAGAAGTTCCCCAACAAGGAGAATTTTACTTCCATTACCAGTGAGATCGAGCTTCCCAGCGGCGATACCGAATCCAACCGGGATTACACAAATTATGTGGCACCTGCCCGGCAGGCCTGCGCCGCCGATGCAACGGCGAAGAACAATGTAAACCTGATCCTGTTTGTTGTACTTCTTCTGATGGTGCTGATCGCCATGTCTGTTTTCCGCAGCCCTGCTGTTGCGCTGATGCCCGATGTGACCATCAAGCCCCTGCGTTCCAAGGCCAATGCGGTTATCAACCTCATGGGTACCGCCGGCGGCATTCTGGTGCTGGTATTGGGTATTGTTTTCGCCACATCTTCTGTTAAGAATTCCATGATGAGCTATACCCTCTATTACGGCGTGATCGCCGCTATCATGGTGGGCGCACTGGTGATTTTCCGGCTGACCGTGAAAGAGCCTAAGTGGGCTGCTGAGATGCAGCAGAAGAGCCTGGAGCTGGGCATTGAAGAGGAAGAGGACGAAGAGAAGGGCGATAAGCGCCGCTTGACCTGGTCGGAAAGAAAGAGTTTGCTCCTGATCCTGGTATCCGTTGCTCTGTGGTATATCGGCTATAATGCTGTTACCTCCAAGTATTCTCTGTATGCCGGCCGGGTGCTGGATATGGACTATAATACCACCATGCTCATCGCCCAGGGCGCTGCTATCGTATCTTATCTGCCTGCCGGTATGATCGCATCTAAGGTGGGCCGTAAAAAGACAATCCTGGCTGGCGTTGTGATGCTTACCGCAGCCTTTGGTATTGCATCCTTCCTCCGGGCGGGCAGCTCTGTGATGCTGATGAATGTGCTGTTTGCTTTGGCCGGCATTGGCTGGGCGACTATCAATGTTAATTCCTTCCCCATGGTCGTTGAGATGTGCTCCGGCGGCGATATCGGTAAGTACACCGGTTATTACTACACTGCTTCCATGACTGCGCAGATCGTGACCCCCGTACTCTCCGGCTGGCTGATGGATGCCACCGGCAGAATGACCGTTTTGTTCCCCTATGCGGCAGTTTTCGTAGCCCTTGCTTTCGTAACCATGAAGTTGGTAAAGCACGGCGATGCCAAGCCCGAAGCAAAGAAGGGCCTTGAAGCTTTGAATGTGGACGACTGATTTATGATTATTTTCGCAGCAATTCTACTTGTTTTGGCAATTTTCTATGTCCTGGCTCTGCGATGCAGAGCCGGACATAAGGGACTTAAAGCCTTGCAGGGCTGGGCGTACGCCCACCGGGGCCTCCATGGAGATGGCGTACCGGAAAACAGCATGAAAGCATTTCGGCTGGCTCTGGAAAACGGCTACGGCATTGAGCTGGATGTGCACCTGATGGCCGATGGAGAGCTGGCGGTGATCCATGATCCGTCGCTGAAGCGGACGGCAGGGGAGAGTGTTTTCATCGAGGATCTGACAAAAGCCGACCTGGATCGCTATTTTCTGGAGGGAACCGACGAGAAAATCCCACTGTTTTCCGAGGTTTTGGCGTTGTTCGACGGAAAAGCTCCGTTAATTGTGGAGCTCAAAGCTGAACGCAACAATCACGCTGCCCTTTCCAAAGCTGTGTGCGAGATGATGGCGGATTATAAGGGCGTGTACTGCCTGGAATCTTTTGATCCCAGAGTTGTCCATTGGCTTAAGAAGAACAAACCCGACGAAATTCGGGGGCAGCTGACAGAGAATTTTGTCGCAAATCCGAAAAGCAAGCTTCCCGGGATCCTGAAATTCCTGCTGACCACCCAGCTGATGAATTTTCTGACTGTGCCGGATTTCATCGCCTACAAATCCGCAGACAGAAAAAGACTCGGTAATTTTGTGTGCCGAAAAATCTGGCGTGTCCAGGGCGTTACCTGGACTGTTAAGAGCCAGGACGAGTTTGATGCTGTCGAAAAAGAGGGCTGGCTGCCAATTTTCGAGGGCTTTAGACCATGATTTTATGAAAAAAACACCGCTTTTGCGGTGTTTTTTTATCCTAAAAGTTGCACAAGGGCGTTGTATGTGCTGTTTTTAGCCTCTGTCAGCGGCAGGCGGCAGCCGCCACAGTCAAAGCCGATGCATTTCAGGGCTGCTTTTACAGGGATCGGATTGACCTCGCTGAACAGCAACTGGGTTAGCGGCAGCAGTCTGCATTGCAGATCCGCTGCGGTATCGAAATCCCCGGCAAGGGCCGCTGCAGTAAGGTCACGCATTTCCTCCGGGCAGACATTCCCAGCTACAGAGATAACCCCCTTGGCGCCCAGCGCCATGGCGGCGGCAGTCATATCGTCGTTTCCGGTCCAGATGGTAAAAGAATCGCCGCAGGCAAGACGGATTTTCAAAATTTTTCCAATGTCTGTGGAGGCTTCTTTTACGCCGGCTATGTTGGGGATTACAGATAACCTTTTGTAGACAGAAACGGGAATATCCAGACCGGTACGGGATGGAACATTGTAGAGAATCACCGGGATTCTGACGGCGTGGGCAACGGTCATGTAATGGGCTACCAGGCCGTCTTCCGTAGCTTTGTTGTAATACGGGCTGACTACCAAAAGCGCATCCGCGCCTGCTTCCTGGGCGGCGATGCTGAGCTCGGTGGTGTGCGCGGTATCGTTGGAGCCTGTGCCGGCGATGATGCACATACTGTCGCCAACAGCTTCTTTGGCCCGGCGAAATAACTCTAGCTTCTCATGATCGGTCAGGGTTGGGGCTTCGCCGGTGGTTCCGCATATGACGGTGGCCTCCAGGCCGGCCTGCCGCTGCCGGTAAAGCAGCTGTTCCAGCATGGGATAATTAACCTTCCCGTCAAGAAATGGTGTCACCAGTGCGGTACTGCAACCTGTGAATAACGGTTCTTTCATAGGCATCCCTCCGAGTCAGCCTATGAAAAGCGGCAGTAATATGTGCCGATGACCCTGCCGAAATTTTGTGGTTGCAATTTTCGGTATCGTGTTGTAAGATATTTGATAAGAAAAGGAGGAGCCTTATGTTGAAATGTTTTAGATGTTTTCTCGCACTTCTGTGCGTGATGACGATTGTGTTTGCGCTTTTGCCGCCGGCTCAGGCTGCCGAGCCCACAGGTTACGGCTACGGCTTGCTGAAAAATGATCAGCAGCGCACGGCCTACAAGGCTCTGGAAGCCGGTATCAGTCAGCTGAGTACCCAGATCGAATTTACGGCAAAGGGGATAAACGGTACGGATCTGCAGATGGCGCTGGATATGGTGCTGGAGGATCATCCGGAAATCTTCTGGTTTAACGGCGCCGGCGGGTTCAGCCTTCTCAATACCGGAAAAGTCACCTTCTATCCTGACGGTTACAGCGTTGACGGTGTGGCAGTAAACAGCTCCAATATCGGAAGCTATAAGCAAAAGCTGGAAAATGCAGTGACGAATGCTCTGAAAGGATTACCCAACGACAGTGACTACGAAAAGGCACTGTATCTGCATGACTATATTTGCAAACTGGTGGAGTACAAGTCAGGAGAAGACGACCAGACTGCTTACGGCTCACTGGTGGAGGGAAAGGCAGTATGCGCAGGTTACGCCAGAGCGTTTCAGCTTCTGCTGCAGCGCATCGGCATCAAATCCTGGTATGTTACCGGCTGGGGCATCAATCCCAGCTCCGGTCAGCAGGAAGCCCACGGCTGGAACATCGTATTTCTGAACAACAAATGCTTCTATACCGATGTGACCTGGAATGACCGCGGTACGGAGATTTTTCATTCTTTCTTCATGATAAGCCTGGAACATATCAGCGAAACTCATGTAACAGCGCATCCGGAGTACATTCCCAGCAGCTGCGGCCACAGTGATATGGATTATTTCGTCGTCCATGCGGGAAATGGCACAGGTATATTCCATGGCTATGAGTCGGCAAGTACCATTGCCGGATGGATGAGGGAAGTTAGCCCCGGAGAGTGGGTTTGTGAAATTGAAGTGCTTTCCGGAAATCTGATCACATGGATGTCCCAGAATTTCTCCACAGTTGCAAATACTCTGAATCTAACCGGCGAGAGAAAGTACACGATTTCCTACGTGGACAATGAGTATCATGTG
The DNA here is from genome assembly GCA_015068125.1 of Oscillospiraceae bacterium. Classification (GTDB taxonomy): domain Bacteria; phylum Bacillota; class Clostridia; order Oscillospirales; family Oscillospiraceae; genus Faecousia. The sequence continues at coordinate 14,553 of SVLD01000005.1, forward strand.
CGTATAACCGGTACCCCCGGTCACAAGCACAGCAACCCTCTTCGGAAGGTCAGCAAGGTAAGCGCAAGCTGCACCAAGTCCGGCAATATCGAATACTATTTGTGCGATAGCTGCGGAGATTATTTCTATGATTCCGCGGCCAAATCCAAAATCAGCAATAAGCAGTCTGTTGTGATCGCAGCGAAGGGGCACACCTATACTGCTGGTCAATGGTATGCCAATAGCGCACAGCACTGGCAGAAGTGCAAGGACTGCGGATATGAGAAGCCTGGTTCCAGAGGCTCGCACATGGATTACAACATGGATGCCAAGTGCGATACCTGCGGTGGGAAGGTAGAAGTTCAGATTCTGCCCACCAATCCCGGCACGACGCCTACCAATCCCGGCACGACGCCTACCAATCCCGGTACGACGCCTACCAATCCTGGAACAACGCCGACGAATTCCGGTACGACACCTACTAACCCCGGCGTGGTGCCGACTAATCCTGGTGTACTGCCGACAAATCCGCCCACCAATCCCGGTGTGCTTCCCACCAATCCCGGTGTGCTTCCCACCAATCCCGGTAACAATACCGAACATAATCCCGGTGGAAATACTGAGTACAACCCCGGAGGAAATACGGAATTCAATCCCGGCGCATCTACTGCCACGAAACCCACCGGTACGCAGAACTCCGGAACAGCAACAAAAGCAACCCGCGGCGACGATTCTTCCGATAAAGACCATGATGAGGAAGATAACGTTAGCAATGTGGAATTGATACTGACGGGAACTATGGTGGCGCCTGTGGCGCTGATTATCATTGTAATCATCATTGCGAAACGCAAGAAATAAGGGGAATACCCACAAGCCCAAACCGGCTTGTGGGTATTTTTTGCAAATCGGTTGCATTTGCTTCGGTTTTCCGCTATACTAAAGGGGCTTTTTAGAGAATCGGAGGAATTCGGATTGAAGACAAGTGATTTTTGGTATGATCTTCCTGAAGAGCTGATCGCTCAGACACCTCTGCAGCAGCGGGACAGCTCACGGCTGCTGTTTATGGACAGGAAAAGCGGCGCGGTGAAGCATCAGCATTTTTATGATATTCTCGAGCATCTTCGTCCCGGGGATTGCCTGGTGATGAATGATTCCCGGGTGCTGCCTGCCAGACTTCTTGGTCACCGTCCCACCGGCGGTGCGGTGGAGGTTCTGCTTCTGCGTGATCTGGGAGAGAAGAAGTGGGAATGTCTTTGCAAGCCCGGCAGAAAAATGCAGGTTGGCAGCGAGGTCATCTTCGGTGACGGCGAGCTCACCGGCGTTGTTCGGGAGGTTCGTGAGGATGGCAACCGGGTGGTGGAGTTCCGATATGAAGGCATTTTCCTGGAGGTTTTGGAACGGCTGGGAAAGATGCCCCTGCCGCCCTATATCAAAGCAGAGCTTGCGGATCAGGAACGGTATCAGACGGTATATTCCAGAGAGGTGGGCTCTGCGGCCGCACCTACCGCCGGTTTACATTTCACCAAGAAATTGTTGGAGAAAGTCCGGGAAATGGGCGTGAATACCGCTTTTGTTACTCTGCATGTTGGTCTGGGCACCTTCCGCCCGGTGAAGGCCGACGAGATCACGGAGCATCATATGCACAGTGAGCTGTGCATGCTGGGTCAGGAAACGGCGGACATTCTGAACAAGACTAGGGTAAATGGCGGCCGGATCATTTGCGTTGGTACAACCTCTTGCAGAACCCTGGAATCCCTGGTGAATGAAGATGGCAGCTTTGAGCCGAAGTCCAAATGGACGGAGATTTTCATTTACCCCGGGTATCAGTTTAAGGCTATGCAGGGACTGATTACGAACTTCCATTTGCCGGAGAGCACCCTGGTGATGCTGGTATCAGCCTTCGCCGGCCGGGAAAATGTGCTGGCTGCTTACGAAGAAGCGGTACGGGAGCGCTATCGTTTCTTCTCCTTTGGTGATGCGATGTATATAGGTTAAAGGATTGAACAAATTGTGAACGAAAATTTATTCACTGCAGTGTATATCCTATAATCTATACACTTCGGTGATGCGATGCTGATCTTGTAAGATTGGAGCGAGGAATACTATGTTCGAATTGAAGAAAACAGAAGGAAAGGCTCGCAGAGGTGAGTTTACCTGCAACCACGGCACGGTGCAGACGCCGGTGTTTATGAATGTAGGCACCCAAGGCGCGATTAAGGGCGCCCTAAGCGCTGAGGATCTGAAGAACATCGGCTGCCAGGTGGAGCTGTCCAACACCTACCATCTGCATCTGCGTCCTACGGACAAGGTGGTGCGGGAAATGGGTGGTCTTCACAAGTTTATGACCTGGGATGGCCCGATCCTGACAGACAGCGGCGGATTCCAAGTGTTTAGCCTGTCCGGCCTGCGGCGGATCAAGGAGGAGGGCGTGTATTTTTCCTCCCACATTGATGGCAGAAAGATCTTCATGGGCCCGGAGGAGAGCATGCAGATCCAGTCCAACTTGGGTAGCGATATCTGCATGGCCTTTGACGAGTGCATCGAAAATCCCGCACCCCGGGATTATGTGAAAAAGAGCGTCGACAGAACCTACCGCTGGCTGGTTCGCTGTAAAGATGAAAATGCCCGGCTGAACGGGCTGCCGGATACGGTGAATCCGCAGCAGATGCTTTGGGGCATCAACCAGGGTGGCACTTATGCGGATATCCGTATCGATCACATGAAGCGGATCGCCGATCTGGATCTTCCGGGTTACGCCATCGGCGGCCTGGCGGTGGGTGAGACCGCTGAGGAAATGTATGATGTCATTGAGGCGGTTGAGCCCCATATGCCGGTGGAAAAGACCCGGTATCTTATGGGTGTAGGTACCCCCAGTAACATTATTGAGGCGGTGGCTCGCGGCGTGGACTTCTTTGACTGCGTGATGCCTGCCAGAAATGCCCGTCACGCACGGCTCTTCACCTGGGATGGTGCCATTAACCTGAAGAATGCCAAGTATCAGTTGGATGAAAATCCCATTGATCCTAAGTGTGACTGCCCGGTTTGCCGGCGGTATTCCAGAGCCTACATCCGGCATCTGTTTGTGGCCGAGGAAATGCTGGCTATGCGGCTGAGTGTCATGCACAACCTGTATTTCTATAATAAGCTCATGGAAAAGATTCGCAACGCCCTGGATGAGGGAACATTTGCGCAGTTCCGAAATGAATATTCTGTTAAATTAAACCAAAGGATCTAAATTCTGCTTGCAATTTGGCATTTCGATGCTATAATGTTAACGATTATCAAACAAAGGAGACTGTTTTATGTTGTATTTTCTGACTGATGCAGCCGCTGGCGCACAAGGCGATGGCGGTATGGGTATGATCATTATGCTGGTGGTAATGATCGGCATCTTCTACTTCATGCTGATCCGGCCTGAGAACAAGCGTAAGAAGGAAGCTGAGCAGCTTCGTTCCGGCGTGAAGGTGGGCGACAAGGTCACCACCATTGGCGGTATCACCGGCACTGTGGTGAATGTGAAGGATGACAAGTTCGTCATCGAGACCGGCGCTGACCAGGTTCGCATCGAGTTCTGCAAGTGGGCGCTGTCCACCAACGATACTGCTGCTGCCGCTGCCGCCGAGGCTAAGAAGAAGGCTGAGGAAGCCAAGGCCAAGGAAAAGGCTGCCAAGAAGGCAGAGAAGTCCAACAAGGATAACAAATGATATGAAAAAACAGCTTCGGAAATTTCCGAAGCTGTTTTTGCTTATTCCCAGGTGAGGGTTTCTTTTGCGATATAGATGGGGCGGTCTTTGACCTGCTCGAAGGTCTTGCCAACATACTCGCCGATGATGCCGATGCAGAAAAGCTGAATGCCTCCCAGCAGCAGGATCAGCACGATGGCTGTGGCGTAACCGGGGATGGCGATACCCCAGAAAAGCTTTTCGCAGACAACTGCGATAAGGTATATAATGGCGGCTGCAGCGGTGAGCATACCGATATAGGCGGCGATCCGCAGGGGCTTGGTGGAGAAGCCGATGATACCCTCCAAAGCGTAGTTCATCAGCTTGCGGAAGCTCCACTTGGTGGAACCTGCTGCCCGGGGGGCGGCGGTGTAGGGGATGTAAAGTGTGTCATAGCCAACCCAGGAGAAAATGCCCTTGGAAAAGCGGTGACATTCCGCCAAGGACAGAATGCTTTTTGCTACGCTTTTGCGGAAGCAGCGGAAGTCGCTGGCATCGGGGCGGAATTTTACATCGGAGAGCTGGTTGATCACGGAATAGAAGCGTCGCTTGAAGAAAGACAGCACCTTGCTCTCGCCGCGGCGATCCTGGTAGGCGGCCACCACGTCGTATTCCGGCTTTTCATCCAGAAGCGATGCCATTTCCCGGGCAATACCGGGATGCTGTTGCAGGTCGGCGTCAATGAGGCAGATATAGTCACCGGTGGCGTGCTTGAGGCCTGCGTAAATAGCGGCTTCTTTGCCGAAATTCCGGGAAAAGGAGATCACCTTCACAAAGCATTTTTGCGCCTTATGGAGCTTTTTCAGGTTATGAAGGGTGGCATCCTTGCTGCCGTCGTCCACAAAGACAATCTCGTAGCTGTATCCACAGCCCTGGAAGGCTTCCAGAACGGCGTCGTGGAAGGCGGCTACATTTTCCGCTTCGTTATAGCAGGGAACTACCAGAGATAATTTCACATGCATCCCTCGCAATCAGAGAATTTGCTCCATTATATGCCATTTTTTCCATATCGTCAAGCAGGTGTTGACATGCAATATTTAATATGATATCATAATAATGTAATCAAAGAGGAGGTGATCGCAATGGTAAACGCAATGACCCGGTGGGGCTTTTTGCGCGCGACTGTGGGGCATCGATCCGAGAAAAATATAGCGAGCATAGTAAGCGCATAAGCTGCACCGAGAAAAGGACAGCTTATGCGCTTTTTAAAGAACAGAAACTATGAAATCCTGTCGTGAATATAAGAAAAGCTCGCTTTTATATAACTGAGGGCAAAAAGAATGGAGGTGTTTCCCATGAAGTAATCCATTCTGGTTGCATTACGATAAGCACATATCGATTAGTGCAGCATTATGTATGATTTATGTTAAAGAATTGCGCCATTACAATTACAAATGACAGATATGAATATAGTTCATGAAAGGGGACTGTAGATATGCATTTCAAGAAGATCATAGTGGCTCTGTTGGTTATTAGTCTTATGGTTGTATTTATGGGCACAAGCGTTAGTAATGCAGCTGAAGTTGAGTCGGCATACTTAGAAAATCATAGTACCATCAGAGAAAAAGTATTATGTACTGCAACTATAAATGACAATTTTACAGAGAATGAGATTATTGTAGTTATTCAACCGAATTGGAACGAAAAAGTATACAATGCCGATGATTTTTCTGACATTGGCTGTCTTGCTGTTAGGGAATTGGCAGGTGCAACAGATACTCATACCTTGTCAAGGATTTTACTGCTTACAATTTCGGACGGAACTAAAACCAAAGTACTTGAAGCCATTCAAAACCTTGAACAACGCAATGACATATATAGTGCCGAGCCTAATTATATCGAAGAGGTGTATGTTGATTGTGGCTATGATGAATTGCCAGCATTAGAACCTAATGATAATAAGTATGAAAATGGCGATCAGTGGGCAATAGAGAAAATTGGGTTGCCCTATGCTTGGAATATTACAACTGGCTCATCGTCTGTCATGGTGGGGGTTATTGATACAGGCATAGATGTAACTCATTCCGATTTAAGTAACCGTGTAAATACAGAATTAAGCAGATGTTTTACAGATGCCTACTCGACTGGACTGGCTGATTCCCATGGTCACGGAACTCATGTTGCGGGTATTATTGGAGCGCAAGGTAATAATGAGATAGGAGTGTCCGGCACATGCTGGAATGTTCAGCTTGTGTCACTTAGAGTGGCAAATGCCGATAATAGTCTTAATGTCGCTGCAGTCATTGATGCAATATACTATGCTGATGAGGAAGGGATACCTATTTTAAATTATTCTGGCGGAGGAACACAACTTTCTGAAGCAGCTATTGCCCGTAGGGTTGCAATCTCGAATTATTTTGGCCTGTTTGTGTGTGCTGCAGGAAATAATGGCACTAATAATGATATCACCCCATTTTATCCAAGCAATCACGGGCTTCCAAATTTAATTTCTGTAGGAGCAAGCACAGAATTCGATACGGTTGCAAGCTTTTCAAACTATGGCTATGAGACAGTTATTATCTTCGCACCAGGGGATAATATATGGAGTACATTGCCAGGTAATCGTTACGCAAGTTGGGATGGTACATCCATGGCTGCTCCCTATGTTGCAGGAGTCGCCGCTTTGCTGAAGTCGTTGGATAGTAATATAACAACGAAACAAATCATACATCACATTGTGCACTTTGCAGATACCCAGAGTGCATTTTCTGGCAAATGCGTAACAGGTGGCCGACTTGATGCTTATTGGGCATTGGCTACACATACATATTCATATACCGAAACCGATTCGACATCACATTCTGGTTCTTGTTCTTGTGGTGCGACAAAGGTTGAGCCGCATACCTGGCGGGACATCGGTGGCCTTACCATGTGTGTGGATTGTGGGCTTATCATTCAATAGTGATTGTTATGTAATATTATGTCTATAAAAGGAGGTAACATATGAAACAAATCATAGTAATACCGTTGATGGTTCTTTCAATCCTTTTGGCTGGGTGCATGACATTTGGTAACGCAGGCGAATCGGAACCGAAATCACCCCCGGCATATGAGCAGGAAATGAAAGAGGCGTACCAGCGGCAATTTGTAACGGATGGCAGCTGCACCGAGAAGGATCTTTCGGTGGACTACTACGGAACTTATGAGGGCGTGTATATTGGCTTTGTGAATGGCCCATGGGAGTATCCGGCTGTTGTAGAGCGTGAAACCATTGGCGAAACAGAGTTTGTGTATGCCTCGTCCCAAAGGCTGATGGCCTGTAAGGATGGTCAGATGCTTCCGTTGAAGGATGCGTATACCAGTGGCTGGCTGACAGACGATGGCATAAAGGATGTGCTTGCATACTATAAAACCCAAAAGCCATCATTGTTTGGCGATGATAAGTAAATGATCCATCCCCCGGAAAGCGCTCCTTTCCGGGGGTTATAACTGTTTATGACGGGAAAAATATGGAGTTTTCGCAAAATCAAGTTGACAGATCAGGGCAAATGTGGTAATTTATCTTCGTTAATTGCCGTGATGGAGAGGTTTTGCTGAACCCTTTTTTCAGAGAGTGCGTGGCTGGTGTGAACGCACAGAAGGTCGGTGGAATGTCGCTCCGGAGCTTGCTTCCTGAAAGAAAGTAGGGAAGTGCGGGTAAGCCCGTTACAGCTTTTTGAGTGCCCGAAAGGGAATTCAGGTGGTACCGCGGATTTTTTCGCCCTGAGTCTTAGGACTTAGGGCGTTTTTTTATGAAAAGGAGTGTTTATTATGGCCAGAGAACTGCCGAAGGTGTATGAACCCCAGCAGGTCGAAACCGAAATTTACAAGATGTGGGAGGATGGCGGTTATTTCCGTCCTGCGGAGAATGCCGATGCCAAGCCTTTCACCATCGTTATGCCGCCCCCCAATGTTACCGGTCAGCTGCACATGGGTCATGCCATGGACGCAACTCTGCAGGATACCCTGATCCGCTTCAAGCGTATGCAGGGCTACAATGCATTGTGGGTACCCGGCACTGACCACGCCGGCATTGCCACCCAGATCAAGGTGGAAGAGGAGCTTCGCAAGAAGGAAGGCCTGAGCCGCCATGACCTGGGCCGTGAAAAGTTCCTGGAGCGTGTGTGGGACTGGAAGCATAAGTACGGCAACCGCATCGTGGAGCAGCAGAAGAAGCTGGGCGCATCCTGCGACTGGGAAAGAGCCAGATTTACCATGGATGAGGGCTGCTCCAAGGCTGTCCGGGAGGTGTTTGTTTCCCTGTACGAGAAGGGCCTGATCTACAAGGGCAGCCGTATCGTCAACTGGTGTCCCCACTGCGTTACCGCTCTGTCCGATGCGGAAGTGGAATATGTGGACAAGCCCGGCAATCTGTGGCATCTGAAATACCCCATCGTGGGCGAAGAGGGTCGCTATGTCATCGTGGCTACCACCCGTCCCGAAACTATGCTGGGCGACTCCGGCGTGGCCGTGAATCCCAACGACGAGCGTTATCAGGATATCATCGGCAAGAAATGCCTGCTGCCGCTGATGAACCGGGAGATTCCCATTGTGGCTGACGAGTATGTGGATCTGGAATTCGGCACCGGCTGTGTCAAGATGACCCCTGCCCACGACCCCAATGACTTCGAGGTTGGCCTGCGGCACAATCTGGAGACTATCCGTGTGCTGGATGACAACGGCAGGGTCAACGAGCTGGGCGGTAAGTACTGCGGTATGGATCGCTATGATGCCCGCAAGGCCATTATCGCCGATCTGGACGCGCTGGGTCTGCTGGAGAAAATCGAGGAGCATCAGCACAATGTGGGCACCTGCTACCGCTGCGGTAACGATGTGGAGCCCATTGTGTCTGCCCAGTGGTTCGTGAAGATGGAGCCCCTGGCCAAAGAAGCCATTCGCTCCGTTAAGGATGGCGAGACCAAGTTTGTCCCTGAGCGCTTCACCAAGAATTATATGAACTGGATGGAGAACCTCCATGACTGGTGCATTTCCCGTCAGCTGTGGTGGGGTCACCAGATTCCTGTGTGGTACTGCGCGGAGTGCGGTCACATGACCTGCACCCGCCACGATCCCTGCAAGTGTGAGAAGTGCGGCAGCACCAAGATCGAGCGGGATCCCGATGTGCTGGACACCTGGTTCAGCTCCGCTCTGTGGCCTTTCTCTACCCTGGGTTGGCCTGAGAAGACTGCGGATCTGGAGAAATTTTATCCCACCGATGTGCTGGTTACCGGCTATGATATCATCACTTTCTGGGTTTCCAGAATGATTGTCTCCGGCCTGGAGCATATGCACAAGGCGCCGTTCCACACGGTGCTGATCCATGGCCTTGTCCGGGATGACAAGGGCAGAAAGATGAGTAAATCCCTGGGTAACGGCATCGATCCTCTGGAGATGATCGAAAAATACGGCTGTGACGCTCTCCGAATGAACATGGTCACCGGCAACTCTCCTGGAAACGATATGCGCTTCTATGTGGAGCGCTGTGAGGCTATGCGCAATTTCGCCAACAAGCTGTGGAATGCCAGCCGCTATGTGCTGATGAACCTGGGTGAGGATGCTAAGAACGAGCGGCCTGCCGCTGAGAAGCTGGAGATCGCTGACAAGTGGGTGCTGTCCAAGCTGAACACGCTTATCAGCGAAGTTACTGAGAACTTGGAGAAGTATGAGCTGGGCGTGGCGGTGCAGAAGATTTACGACTTCGTTTGGGATACCTACTGCGACTGGTATATCGAGCTGACCAAGGCCAGACTGTACAGTGAGGACGCCGGCCGTAAGCAGACCGCCATCTCCGTGCTGGTGTATGTGTTGGATCAGATTCTGAAGCTGCTGCATCCCTTCATGCCTTTCATCACCGAGGAGATCTGGCAGTCCATTCCCCACGAGGGCAACGCCCTGATCGTTGCCAAGTGGCCGGAATACAGCGCTGATCTGGCATTTAAGGCTGAGGAGAGCCTGATGGAGTCCGTGATGGAGGCAATCCGGGCGATTCGTAACCGCAGAAGCGAGATGAACGTGCCGCCCTCCAAGAAGGCTGCACTGTTCGTTCTGACCTCCAAGCCCCAGGTCTTTGCCGAAGGTAAGGGCTTTATCCAGCGTCTGGCTTACGCCGATGAGGTTACCATGCTGGATGCCGAGCCTGAGAATCTGGACGGCATGGTTTGCTGCACCACTGCCGATGCCAAGCTCTATATTCCTCTGGGTCAGCTGGTGGATGTTGCCAAGGAACTGGAGCGCATTGCCAAGGAGCTGGAGGCTCAGCGGAAGTTCCTGGCAAGCCTGGAAGGCAAGCTGTCCAACGAGAAGTTTGTGTCCCGGGCGCCCGAGGCGGTTGTCAATGCCGAACGGGAAAAGGCGCAGAAGACCAAAGACCTGATCGCCCAGCTTGAGCAGAGCGAGAATGCGATGAAGAAGCTATAAGAAATGAAATACACTCTCCTGCGCAAACCATCTGTTTGCGCAGGAGAGTTATTTTTTTGCGCTTTCCGATTGCGACGGAATATGCTCACAAATGCCTATATACTGAAGGAGAAACTTAAAGGAGGAATGTTTATGCACCTTACCAGCTTTCTGGAAAACGGCAGATTGACTGTGGCGCTGACCGGGGAGATCGATCACCATTGTGCCAAGAATTATATCCAGGCCATATCCGGGAAAATTGAAGCCTACACACCGGAAGTTTGCATTTTGGACTTTCAGGAGGTCACCTTTGTGGATTCGTCCGGCATTGCTGTGGTGATTAACGCTCTGCGGAATATGTCCCAGATCGAGGGAAAGCTGATGCTGACTGGAATCTGCGCCCAGCCCATGCGTGTTTTCCGGGCATCCGGCATTGATAAATTAGTGGAAATCAAGGAGGCGGTATCATGAAATTCGATAATTATATGATTTTGGAGTTCCCCAGCAAGTCCTGCAACGAGGCCTTCGCCCGGTCGGCGGTGGCCTGTTTTGCGGCCCAGATGGATCCCACATTGGAGGAATTGGGGGATATTCGCACGGCGGTATCCGAGGCGGTGACAAACTGCATCGTCCATGCTTATCCCAACGAATACGGCACCATCATGCTTCGCTGTCGGATCCTGAAGGACAATGTGCTGGATATCGTCATCAAGGACAAGGGCGTGGGCATCGCCGATACGGAGCAGGCTCGGCGGCCGATGTACACCACCGGTGGCAGCGATCGAAGCGGCATGGGCTTTACCATTATGGAGAGCTTTATGACCAGCTTTGAAATCTTCTCAGAGCCGGGGAAGGGGACGACGGTACATATGCGGCGCAGATTGCAGCGGCGGCAATGAGCAGGACGGAGGAACTGATCCGTCTGGCACAGGAAGGAGAGAAAGATGCTGCGGAGCAGTTGGTTACGGAAAACGCGGGGCTGATCTGGTCCGTAGCCCGGCGATTTATCGGCAGGGGTGCGGAATCGGAGGATTTGTATCAGTTGGGATGCCTGGGATTTTTGAAGGCTGTGGAGGGGTTCGATTTAAACTACGGTACGCAGTTTTCAACCTACGCCGTGCCGAAGATCGCCGGGGAGATTCGACGGTTTTTGCGGGATGATGGGGCGGTGAAGGTGAGCCGCACCATCAAGGAGCAGGCCATTACCATCAAAGCGGTCAGGAGCAATCTGACGGCATCCCTGGGGCGGGAACCGACGGTCACGGAAATAGCGGAAAAGACCGGGTTTTCTCCGGAAGAAATTGCCGTTGCGGAGACGGCTACGGCAGCCACGGAGTCCATTCAGCGGGAAACTGGGGAAGATGGCTTTAGTCTGGAGAATATTCTGACGGATACGGAGTCGGAGGAGCGTCTTGTAGAGAAAATCTCACTGCGGCAGGCCATCGATCGTCTGGGCGAACGGGAGGGGATGGTGATCCGGCTGCGGTACTTTCATGGGCTGACCCAGGAACGGGTGGCCAAGGTGCTGCAGGTCAGCCAGGTGCAGGTGTCCCGGATCGAAAAAAAGGCGCTGAATTTGCTGCGGCAATTCATGGCGTGAATGAAAAATTGTGCTTTACCTTTTGCCCCGGATGCAGTAAAATAGAAGCATCACGAGAAATATACAGGTGCAGCTATGACGGAAGAATTTGAATTGCGATTTTTAGAGGCTCGGCGGCGGTATATCGCCAGTCAGTTCTCTCAACTCAATGACATGCAGCAGCAGGCCGCCTTGACTACCGAGGGGGCCTTGCTTCTGTTGGCCGGCGCAGGCAGCGGTAAGACCACTGTACTCATTCAGCGTATCGCAAATCTGCTGCGGTTTGGCTGCGGCAGTGACTCCCACGAGATCCCGGATACAGTAACCGAGGAGGATGTGGCATTTCTGGAGAATTTTTCCGAACCGGCTGGCGACTTTGACCGCCGGCGGGCGGAGTTACTATGCGCTGTGCGTCCTGCTGCGCCCTGGAGCGTGATTGCAATTACCTTTACAAACAAGGCCGCCAACGAACTGAAAGGCCGTCTGACGGACATGCTGGGCCCCGAGGCGCAGGATATCTGGGCGATGACTTTCCACAGTGCCTGTTGTCGAATTTTGCGGCGGGATATCGATCGGCTGGGCTACACCCGGAGTTTTACCATTTATGACACTGCCGATTCCGAGCGAGTCATGAAAGAGATCATCAAGGATATGGGTTTGGATGACAAGTCCTTCCCGGCGAAATATGTTCTCAATGTCATTAGCAAGGAAAAGGACAAGCGGGTGTCGCCGGAAGATCTTCTGGGTTGGGCGCTGGATCATGGGGATCAGAAAATGCTGCCCATCGCTAAGGCTTATAAGAAATACCAGGCACGGCTTAAGGAAAATAATGCTCTTGATTTTGATGATATTCTGCTGAAAACGGTGGAGCTTCTGGAGGAAAACGAAGATATCCGCACCTACTATCAGCGTAAATTCCGCTATGTTTTGGTGGATGAGTATCAGGATACCAATAATTTGCAGTATCTGTTTACATCCTTGCTGGCAGGCGGGTATGAGAATATCTGCGTTGTGGGTGACGATGATCAGAGCATTTATCGCTTCCGGGGCGCCACCATCGAGAATATTTTGAACTTTGAAAAGCAGTACCGCCACGCAAGAGTGATCCGTTTGGAACAGAATTATCGTTCCACCCAGTCCATACTCAATGCCGCCAACGCGGTAATTGCCCACAATCTGGGCAGAAAAGGCAAGCGGCTCTGGACTGCCAACGGCGCCGGTCAGCCGGTGACGGTGTACGAGGCTGCCGACGGAGAAGCGGAGGCCAGCTTTGTGGCTGGGCAAATCATTTCCAGATCCAAGGGCAAGAATTTTAAGGATTATGCGATTTTGTACCGCACCAATGCCCAGTCCAACGCTTTGGAATACGCCTTTAAGCGGAATGGCATTCCTTACCGGGTCATCGGTGGTATGCGGTTCTTTGACCGGGCGGAAGTGAAGGATATGCTGGCGTATCTGTGCGTCATCAACAACCGCTCTGACGATCTGCGCCTAAAGCGGATCATCAACAATCCCCCCAGAGGATTGGGCGAAAAGACCCTGCTGCCGGCGCTGCGGCAGGCGGAGGCGGAGAACATTCCGCTGTACGCCATCGTTTCCGATCCTTACGCCTATGCGCCCCTGGAAAAGAGTGGCGAAAAGTTCCTGCGTTTTAGCCAACTGATCGAAGAACTGGCGGGACTGCTGGATGAGGGGATGCCCTTGGCGGATTTCTATGAGGAAGTCATGCGCCGCAGCGGCTACATCGACATGCTCAGGAAAAAGGACACCGAGGAAAACAAGACCCGGCTGGAGAACATTCAGGAATTGAAGTCCAGTATTTTGAACTACATGGAAAATACCCAAGAACCAACACTTGCCGGATTCCTGGAGGAGATCGCCCTGTATACCGACATTGAGGAATACAACGACAGTGATGATGCTGTGGTGATGATGACCATGCATTCCAGCAAGGGTCTGGAATTCCCCCATGTATTTTTGGTGGGCTTTGAAGATGGCCTTTTCCCCGGCATGCGAACCATTGGCGATGCCGAGGAAATGGAAGAAGAACGGCGTCTTTGCTATGTGGCCATCACCCGGGCGAAAGAGAACCTGACCATCAGCTACGCCCGGCAGAGAATGCTCTACGGCCGAACCAATGCGGCCATGCCCAGCCGGTTTATCAGAGAACTGCCTGAGAGCGATATTGTGAAAAAGGGTGGATACTCCACACCGTCCCGTGTGCCGGGTTACAATACCCAGAGCTATGGCACTTATCGGCAGCCCGTGGTAAGAGCGTCCCAGCCGACTTTTGCATCCCAGGAAAAAGCACCTGTTATCGAACTGAACAAGGGCGATATGATCCAGCACGCGGCATTTGGCCGCGGGTTGGTGCTGACGGTGATGAAAATGGGCGGCGACGCTCTGCTGGAGATCGCCTTTGACCAGATCGGAACCAAGAAGCTCATGGCTCGGTCTGCGAGCCCCCATATTAAAAAGCTGTAATTCCTTAAGCAGCTGCTGCATAAAATAACCGAGGTGATTTTATGCCACGGTGGCTGAAGCGGACATTTCGCTGGGTTGCACTGATATTAGCCGTTATGGTAGGGGCGCTGGTCTTCTTTCGCAGTCGCTACCATGGTACCATCCGTGCCCTTGCCCAGACTCAGGTGATCAACGCCACGTCGGATCTGATCAACGATGCCATTGACCGGCAGATCGAAACCGGAAATTTGGCTTACGACCGTATCGTATATTTCGAAAAGGATCTCAACGGGCGGATCACCGCGCTGAAAACCAATATGAGTGAGGTCAACCGACTGAAAACCGCCATTTTGAATCTCATCAATGACGAGATTCTGGAAATGGATACTACTGATCTGGGAATTCCCCTGGGCAGCTTGGTGCTGCCGGAACTGCTGTCCGGAAAAGGGGCGGAAATTCCGGTGCAGATTCTGTCCATACGAAATTCGGATGGCAGTTTTGAGAGTAATTTTTCCCAGGCCGGGATCAATCAAACCCTGCATCAGCTCACCATGCAGGTCAGTGTTGACGTTTCCATTTTGGTGCTGGGCACGACGGAGAGCTTTACTGTCAGCAGCCACGTAGTAGTAGCTGAGACCATTATCGTCGGCCAGGTGCCGGATACATTTTTCCAAACCGGAGGATAACATGGACGTTAAAAAGAGAATTGAGGAGCTCTGCGAGCTTCTGCGGGATGCCAATTACCGCTACTATGTGATGGACGATCCCACCATGCCGGACTTTGAATATGACCGACTGCTCAGGGAACTGGAGGATCTGGAAAAGGAACACCCGGAACTCGTGCAGCCGGATTCGCCCACCCAGCGTGTGGGCGGCGAGGCACTGACAAAGTTTGAAAAGGTGGCGCATCCTGTGCCTCTGATGAGCTTGCAGGATGTGTTTTCTCCCGAAGAATTGCGGGAGTTTTTGGATAAGACCCTGGAAAGCTATCCCGATGCCGCATTTTCCGTTGAGCCCAAGGTGGATGGACTTTCTGTTGCGCTGGAATATGAAAACGGCCGTTTCGT
The DNA here is from genome assembly GCA_015068125.1 of Oscillospiraceae bacterium. Lineage (GTDB taxonomy): Bacteria > Bacillota > Clostridia > Oscillospirales > Oscillospiraceae > Faecousia. The sequence continues at coordinate 29,738 of SVLD01000005.1, forward strand.
CCGGGGCGCTACCCGGGGTGACGGCGTTGTGGGTGAGGATGTGACGGAGAATCTGAAGACCATCCAGTCTATCCCCATGGTTCTGGAGGGCACTCCTAAGCGGCTGATCGTTCGGGGCGAGGTATTTATGCCCAAGAAGAGCTTCGCGGCGCTGAATGAACGCCAGGAGCTGGAGGGCAAGGCGCTCTTTGCCAATCCCCGGAACGCCGCAGCCGGTTCTCTGCGTCAGCTGGATCCCAAGATCGCGGCGCAGCGCAAACTGGACATTCTGATCTTTAATGTGCAGCTTGCGGAGGGCGTGGAATTTGAGAATCACGAGCAGTCCTTAGATTTTTTAAGAAAGCTCAGGTTTAAGGTAATCCCCACGATGATTTTGCGGAAGCCCCAGGAGATCATTGACTATGTGATGGGGATCAATGACAGCCGGGAAAAACTGACCTGTGATATTGACGGCGCGGTGATCAAAGTAAACGATCTGCAGCAGCGCTCCCAGATGGGAGCAACCGCCAAGTGCCCCAAGTGGGCAGTGGCTTACAAATATCCTCCGGAAGTCAAAGCGACTGTGGTGGAGGATATTGTTGTGCAGGTGGGACGCACCGGCGTGCTGACCCCTAAGGCGGTGGTGCGGCCAGTGCGACTTGCAGGTACTACGGTGACCAACGCAACCCTCCACAATCAGGATTTCATCACCCAGCGGGATATCCGCATTGGCGACACGGTGCAGATCCGCAAGGCCGGTGAGATCATTCCGGAGATTTTGGAAGTGGATTTTGCAAAGCGGCCGGAGGGTACCGTGCCGTACCATCTGCCGGCGGCTTGTCCTATCTGCGGTGCCCTAACCCAGAAGGATGAGGATGGCGCATTCCTGCGTTGCACCGGCGTGGAATGTCCGGCGCAGCTTTCCCGGAATATTGCCCATTTTGTTAGCCGCGATGCTATGGACATCGAAGGCCTGGGCTCTGCTATAGTGGAAGCGCTCATTGAAAAGGGGTATCTGAAAACACCGGCGGATATTTACTATCTGACCTTGGAGCAGATGAAATCTCTGTGGCAAAAGGGCGACACGGCGGCGAAAAAGCTCCTGGCTGCCATTGAGGCCAGCAAGGAGCAGGATGTGAGCCGGCTGATCTACGCGCTGGGCATTCGCCAGGTGGGCGCCAAGACCGGCAAGGTGTTGGCTTCCCGGTTTGGCAATCTGGATGCGCTGATGGATGCGGATGTGGAAGCGCTGAAAGAGGTGCCGGATATCGGCGAAGTAACGGCGGAAAGCATTCATGAATGGTTTGCTCAACCCCAGTCCCAGCACATGATCCAGATGCTTAAGGATGCCGGCGTGAATTTTGAAAGTAAGCGGGTGCTGACGGACAACCGTTTTGCAGGCATGACCTTCGTTCTGACCGGTGCGCTGAGCAAGTTTACCCGTGAGGAAGCTACGGAAAAGATCGAGCTTTTGGGCGGCAAGGCTTCCGGTTCGGTTTCGAAAAAGACAAGCTATGTAATCGTGGGCGAAAATGCCGGATCCAAAGAGCGCAAGGCCCGGGAGCTGGGTATCCCCATTTTGTCTGAGGATGATTTCCTCAACATGATTCAGTAAAGGAGAAAGATATGGATAAGAAACTTGGTTTTGGTTTGATGCGTCTGCCTTTGACAGATCCCAATGATTCCGGCAGCATTGATATTCCGTTGCTAAAGCAGATGGTGGACACCTTCCTGGAGCGTGGTTTTACCTATTTTGACACCGCGTGGATGTATTGCGGAAGCAAGAGCGAAAACGCGGTAAAGGAAGCGCTTTCCTCCCGGTATCCCAGAGATCGGTACACCGTAACATCCAAGCTGCCCTCCGGTTCGCTGACGGATCTTGACAGCCGGGACGTGCTGTTTAACACCCAGCTGGAAAAGACAGGACTTGAATATTTTGATTATTATCTGCTCCACGCCGTTGGCGGTGGCAATGTGGAAAGATTCAAGGAACTGAAATGCTTTGAATGGATCAAAGCAAAAAAGGCTGAGGGGAAGGTCAAGCATATTGGATTTTCCTACCACGATGGCCCTGAGCTTTTGGATAAACTGCTGACAGAGCATCCTGAGTTTGATGTGGTTCAGCTGCAGATCAATTATCTGGACTGGGAGAATCCCAAGGTCCAGTCCCGGGCTTGCTATGAGGTGGCACGGAAGCACAACAAGCCTGTGATCATCATGGAGCCGGTGAAGGGCGGTGCTCTGGCCAATGTGCCGGAAAGCGTGGAGCGGATGTTCTTCAACCGTGAGCCGAAGATGAGCAACGCTTCCTGGGCGGTGCGGTTCGCGGCCGGTCTGCCCGGTGTGATGATGGTCTTGAGCGGTATGAGCAATATGGAGCAGCTGCTGGACAACACCGGCTTTATGGCGGATTTCAAGCCCCTTACCAAGGAGGAAACGGAGCTGGCGCTGTTTGCCGGCCAGGTGATCGCCAAGGATATGAAGATCGCCTGCACAGGCTGCGCCTACTGCCTGGATCAGTGCCCTCAAAACATTGCGATCCCCCAGTATTTTAAGCTCTACAATGAGAATGGGGACAAGCAGGAATACGACGCCCTTACCAAGGAGTTTGGCAAGGCAGGGGACTGCATTGTGTGTGGTGCCTGTGAGAAGATTTGCCCCCAGCAGCTTCCCGTTCGGAAGTACTTACGGGAAATCGCGGAAGATTATGAATAACAAAAGCCGCCCGGTTGGGCGGCTTTTTTATAGGCTGAAGTCTTCTTCGCTGTATTTGCCAAAGTCCGGGGCTTTGGGCTTGGGAGGAACCCGCTTGGTGGGTTCGTAGTTGAACTTGCGGCACTTTCTGCCGATCTGCACCAAACCACGTTTTGTGCAAAGGACGGTATCTTCGTCCAGCTGGGTACCGTAGCTGCAATACAGGCAGGATTTTTCGATCTTTTTTCTGAAAAGCATAGCTTTTTCCTCGTTTGTTTGATGATAGGGTGATTATACACCAAGATACGCCGGAATGCTACTGTTTTTTTCGCGTTTTTTTAGATACAGCAGGGTGAAGATCAAAAACAGGGCGGAAATACCGATGGCAAGTGGAGAAATAGCGATTTTTTCCTGGGAGGAAAGCAAGATGGATTGCACAGGAATGGTCAAAAGCAGGCTGATTGCTGTTTGAATGCCTTTCCCGGGGAGATACATACCAAGTCCAAGAGGTGCGGTGACGGAAGCGGTTTGCATCAGAACGCTCAGGCTGCCAAAGCTTAAGAAAGCGCTGCACAGCACCATACGAAGTCCCAGGTTTGATACAAGGGGAAGCTGCATGCAGCCGTTGGCCAGTTCGACGACCCCCATGATGGCAGCAGGAAAAGGTTGCGGCAGCGGCCAGAAGAACCATCTGCCGAAAAAAGCAAGTAATATCCGAAAGAGGATGATCCAGCCGCAGACTCTAGCCATGATTTTTATGGAGCGTTCCAACGCCTCGGTTACTGTGAGCTTTGGTGCAGGCGGAATGTGGGCTGTGTCTCCACTGCCGCCAGGGAGCAGATAGCCGGTAAGCAATGCGCTGAGGATGTGGATCAGCCACAATACCCAGGGAATCCACCAATGGGGGAAGATGGGCGATAGAATTCCGAAGAGAAAGGACGGTCCGGCATTGCTGCAAAAGCCCAGCATACGTCGGGCATCGGTTTTTGATAACTGCCCGGCGCGGTATGCCTGGCTGACTGCCTGCGCCCCGGTGGGATATCCGCCCAGTAATCCAAGGATGAAAATACTCTCGCTGTCTCTGGGGATGCGGCATAGTTTGGATGTTGGCCGCAGCAGCGGAATATTCAGTCCTGTGATGGATGAACTAAGCAGAATGGACAAAAAGAAGAAAGGAAGCAGAGAGGGGATCACGGTGGACAGGCAGATCTGCAGTCCCTGAGTGCCTCCCATAAGGGCGGTTTTCGCGTCCAAAATCAAAACTGTCATGCCCAAACAGGCGAAAATGCCCGTCCAAATTTTTCTTCCCATGGAAATCACCTCGGGAGAATCTATGCGCTAAGGAGCAAAATCATCCCTGGCGGTTCATATAGTTTTCCAAAGGAGGAATGGAAATGGGGCGAGGAGAAATTTTCATTGATCGGCTGACAAAGGCGGCGGATCTGCAGGATGAATCGATTCCCGGGCTGCCTGTGGTGGAATTGGCAGGGGATCGCCGGGTGCTCATTGAGCGGCACTGCGGTGTGACGGAATACGGACGGGAACGGATTCGTGTGAAGGTAAAATTCGGGCAGCTGTGCATTTACGGAACAGGGCTGGAGCTTGCGAAAATGACAAAAGAGCAGCTTGTGATTTCGGGACGAATTCAGGGTGTCGAAATCACGCGGGGGTGCAAGTGATGGGGCTGTGGCACTCCTTGGGCGGTATGATAACCGCGGAACTGACCTGCGCCGATCCTGCCTACGGATTGACCATGCTCCAGGAAGCCGGTGTGACGCTTCTGGATGTTTGCTGGGTTGATGATTTTACCGTACGGTTTCAGACCCACCGATATCAGCGAAAGCGTTTGCGGGCCATTGCGGACAAGAGAGGACTTACCCTGTATCTTCGGCGCAGCAGAGGGCTTTACTGGGCCTTCCGACGGCTGCTGAAAAGACCGGTGCTTGCGGTGGGGATGCTCATGATCCTTGTCCTTGGATCATATCTACCCACAAGGATATTTTTTGTCCGGGTGGAGGGCAATTCCCAGGTACCTACTCGGTGGATTTTGGAGGCCGCAGCACAGTGCGGCATTGGCTTTGGTGCGGAGCGTCGGGAAGTCCGCAGTGAGAAGATGAAAAACGCCTTATTGGAAGCGATGCCACAGCTTCAGTGGGCTGGGGTGAACACAAATGGCTGTGTGGCGGTAATCTCCGTCAAGGAACGGCAAATGCCAGAGAATACCGATGAGAATAAAACAGTGGGCAGCGTTGTAGCCGCAAGGGATGGGGTTGTTACCGGTGTTACTGCCATTCGGGGTAACGCTGTGGCGAAACCGGGGATGGCAGTGAAGGCCGGGGAAGTACTGATATCTGGCTACACCGACTGCGGAATATCCATTCGGGCGGAGAAGGCTGCGGGGGAGGTTTATGCACAAACGCAGCGCAATATTTCCGCGATTTATCCCGCCGATCGGCAGAAAAGAACCCAAATTATCGGCACGGAGAAAAAATATTCTCTGATTATCGGAAAAAAACGCATAAATTTCTACTTTGGTAGTGGAATTTGTGAGGGTAGTTGTGTTAAAATGTACGAGGAAAACTATATGACGCTGCCAGGCGGCTTTCAGCTTCCGGTTTGTCTTGTGACGGAAACATGGACATACTATGATTGCCAGGGTGTTCTGGAGGAACCGGACAGTGGCATGCTTGCTGACTTTGCCCACAGCTATCTCCGGGGCAGTATGGTGGCAGGTAAGATTCTCTCGGCAGAGGAAAACATCTGTCGGCAGGATGATCTGTGGATTCTCACCGGGCAGTATGCCTGCGAGGAAATGATCGGACAATTTCGTAATGAGGAGATCGTAAAACCAGATGGAACAAATGACAGAAAAGACAGTGAGCGCGGAGCGGGTTGAAGACCTTATCGCCGTATTCGGCTCTTTTGATGAAAATATTCGAAATATCGAGGAGGCTTTGTCTGTTACAATCGTCAATCGGGGCGAGGAACTGAAGGTTTCCGGCGGCGTGGAGGCTGTGGATAAGGCTGTGCGGACACTGAACGGTCTGCTGGCGCTTGCGGCAAAAGGCGAGGTTATAGACGAGCAGAGAGTGCGGTATCTCATCACCCTTGTCAGTGAGGGCAATGACGATATGGTGGCAAAAATGGCTAAGGATGTGGTCTGTATTACCGCCAAGGGAAAGCCCATCAAGGCGAAAACCGTGGGTCAGCAGGACTACATGAAGGCCATTCAAAATAACACCATTACCATTGGTGTTGGCCCTGCCGGTACCGGTAAGACCTATCTTGCAGTGGCTGCGGCGGTGGCTGCCTTCCGGGAGCGTAGAGTAAACCGTATTATTCTTACCAGACCAGCTGTGGAGGCCGGTGAGCGCCTGGGCTTCCTGCCCGGTGATTTGCAGAATAAGGTGGATCCTTATCTGCGGCCTCTGTATGATGCCCTTTATGATATGCTGGGGCCGGAAACCTTCCAAAAGTATCAGGAACGGGGCTCCATCGAAGTGGCGCCTCTGGCGTACATGCGCGGCAGAACTCTGGATGACAGCTTCATTATTCTGGACGAAGCCCAGAACACCACACGGGAGCAGATGAAGATGTTTTTGACCCGGTTGGGCTTTGGTTCCAAGATCGTCATCACTGGCGATGTTACGCAAATCGATCTGCCGGATGATAAGACATCCGGTCTTAAGGATGCGGTTCGGGTGCTGGAGAATGTAAAAGACATCGCCATCTGCAAGCTGACATCCGCGGATGTGGTGCGCCACGCCCTGGTACAGCAGATCATTAACGCTTACGAAATGGCAGACAAAAAGCCGGAAGTGAAGAAGCCCGCCGGGAATTATAAGGGCCAATACAAGAGGAAGAATTGACATGGAAAAGACGAAGATCAATATTACCTTTGATATTTTTACGCTGAAGCAGCCCTTTGTGGAGAGCGTGATCCGCAAGTGTATTCAGGCGGTGCTTGAGGCGGAAGGGGTTCGCACAAATTGTGAGATCAATGTGCTCATTACCAATGACAAGGGTATTCACGCCATCAACAAGGCAAGCCGAAATATCGATAAGCCCACGGATGTGCTGTCGTTTCCCATGTTTCAGCTTGTTCCCGGTGAGCCGCCCAAGGATTGGTCGGAATATCTGGATGTGGAAACAGGACTGTGCCCTCTGGGAGATATATGCATCAGCCTGGAACGAGCCGCCGCCCAGGCTAAGGAATTCGGCCATAGCGTGAAGCGGGAAGTGGGATACCTGACCATCCATTCCGTGCTCCATCTGCTGGGTTACGATCACCTGGATGAGGGCGAGCAGAAGAAACAAATGAGAGCCAGGGAAGAAGCGATTGCTGCGGGAATCCCCGGTATGTCCAGAGAATAAACAGGAGAGTACGTATGAAAACAAAAACCGCTATGATTACCATTGCAGGACGGCCCAATGTGGGCAAGTCCACCCTGACAAATTATTTGGTTGGTGAGAAGATTGCCATCGTTTCCAATAAGCCCCAGACCACCCGGAATCGGATCTGCGGCATCGTTACCAAGGGCGATACCCAGTTCGTATTTGTGGATACCCCGGGCTATCACCGCAGCCGGACGAAACTCGGCGATTACATGGTCAATGTGGCCAGAGAGTCCATCGCAGATGTGGATCTGACGATCCTGGTGGTGGAACCCATCGCTTCCATCGGCCCTCAGGAGGAGGGGCTGCTGGAGAAAATCAAGGCCAGCGGCTGCCCTGCGGTTCTGGCGATCAACAAGATCGATATCGTGGAAAAGGATACCCTGCTGGAGGTTATCGCACTGTATTCCCAGGCGGCGGAATTTGCGGCGATTATTCCCATTTCCGCAAAGACCGGTGATGGTGTGGATGCACTGCTGACCGAGTGTGAGAAATATGCGGTGGAATCTCCGTTCCTGTTTGACGAAGATCTGACCACCGATCAGCCGGAGCGACAGGTGATGGCGGAGATCATTCGGGAGAAGCTGCTGTGGTGCCTGGATCGGGAGATTCCCCACGGCACTGCCGTGGAGATCACCAAGTTCTCCGAACGGGATAACGGCATCATCGATATCGACGCTACCATCTACTGCGAGAAGGCCAGCCACAAGGGCATCATCATCGGCAAGCAGGGCGCTATGCTGAAGAAAATCTCCACCATGGCTCGGAATGACTGCGAAAGGTTCATGGGCACCAAGGTGTATCTGACCACCTGGGTGAAGGTGAAGGAAAATTGGCGTGACTCGGATTTCCTTGTCCGCAATTTCGGTTACAGCGAATAATTTCCATGGGTAATTCGCCCTGTCCCTGCAAAAGCTATTGCCGGAGGGATCAGGATGAATGCAATGGATTACTGGCGTATTTTTATGGAGACCGGTGCACCGGAGGCATATCTGTCCTACACCCGGGCACTGAAAATGGAGGCAAATCATGTACCTGAAAACCCAGGGACTGGTACTGCGGGTAACGGATTACAATGATAAAGACGCTCTGCTGACACTCTTAACTCCCAATCACGGAAAGCTGACGGTGAAGGCCAGAGGGCTGCGGCGGAAAAACAGCCCGCTGATTGCCCCTTGTCAGCTCCTGGCCTATGGGGAGTTCGTTCTGTTTGATTACAAAGGCAATCTGACGGTGAATGAGGCTGTGAGCATCGAACTGTTTCAGAATCTTCGCAAGGATCTTTGCGCGCTGTCCCTGGGCAGCTATTTTGCCCAGGCGGCGGAGCTGATCTGCCAGGAAGATTCTCCCAACCCGGAGCTGCTGAGCTTGGTTCTGAACTGCCTGTATGGGCTGTCCAAACTGGATATTCCCCGGGAAAAGGTCAAGGCCGTGTTTGAACTGCGAATTGCCTGCCTGGCGGGCTATATGCCGGAAATGGGCGGTTGTTTAGTCTGCGGCAGAGAAAACCCGGATCGGTTTGATCTGTCGGCGGGAAGCCTTGTGTGCAGCCGGTGCGGCGGCATTCAGAACGCCGGTATTCGGATGCCGGTGAATGATGCTGTTGTGCAGGCTATGCGGTATATTGTGAATTGCGAGCCGAAACGGCTGTTTGCCTTTGCGTTGGGTGCAGAAAATCTGACACTGCTTGCCCAGATCACAGAGGGGTATTTGTGTACCCAGCTGGAACGGGGCTCTTCTGCTCTTGATTTTTACAAATCGCTACTTATTTAGGAGTTTACCATGTCTGAACTATACGAAAAATCATTACTGAAGCTGGAGCTGGATCAGGTGCTCCGCTTGCTTGCTGACTGTGCCGGCAGTGCTGAGGGCAAGGCGGCTTGTCTTGCTTTGCGGCCTACATCGGATCTGGAGGATGTGGAGGCTATGTTGGCAGAGACTACTGCGGCATCGGAGCTTTGCACCCGGAAGGGAAATCCCAGCTTTGCCGGTGTCAGCGATGTGTCTGCCTCGTTGGAACGGGCTGACAGGGGCGGTACGCTGCAGCCCGGTGAGCTGCTGAAGATCGCCGGTGTGCTGCGCTGTACCCGGAGCGTACAGGCCTATCGGGATGAGGAGGAGAAAGCCACGGTGCTGGATCCGCTGTTTCAGGCTTTGAGCCCTAATAAATATTTGGAAGATCGCATCAGCGGCGCGATCCTCTCGGAGGAAGAAATTGCGGATACTGCCAGCCCCGAGCTGGCGGATATTCGCCGGCATATGCGGATTCAGTCTGCGAAAATCAAGGACGGCCTGCAGAAGATCATTTCCTCCCCGGCGTATTCCAAGTACCTTCGGGAACCCATCATCACCATCCGCCAGGGACGGTATGTGGTACCGGTGAAGAGTGAGCACCGGGGCGACGTTCCCGGCATGGTTCACGATGTTTCCGCTACGGGTTCGACCTTCTTCATAGAGCCGATGTCCGCGGTAAATGCAAACAACGCTCTGCGGGAACTGGAAATCAAGGAAAAGAAGGAAATTGAGCGAATCTTGTCGGAGCTGTCTGCCGATGCGGCATCCCACCGGGAGAACATTGATCTGAATGTGCAGCTGTTGATCCGGTTGGATGTGATCTTCGCCAAGGCGCGGCTGGGCTATCGGATGCGGGGCTGGGCTCCCATCATGAATGACAAGGGCGTTGTGGAGCTGCGAAATGCACGGCATCCTCTGATCGATCCGAAGAAGGTTGTGCCTATCTCGCTGCATCTGGGCAAAGATTTTGACAGTATGATCATCACGGGCCCCAACACCGGCGGTAAGACTGTCACCCTGAAAACCATCGGTCTGCTGACGCTGATGGCGGAGTGCGGTCTGCATATCCCGGCAGGGGATGGCAGCACTTTGTCTACCTTTGACGCCATTTTGGCAGATATTGGTGATGAGCAGTCCATTGCGCAAAGCTTATCCACATTCTCCAGTCATATGCGAACCATTGTGGACATTGTGGAGCAATGTGATGACAGAACGTTGGTACTCTTTGATGAATTGGGCGCCGGCACTGACCCTGCTGAGGGTGCGGCACTGGCGATCGCGCTGATCGAATTTTGCCGAAAGATGGGCAGCCGTGTGGTGGCGACCACCCACTATGCGGAACTGAAGCTGTATGCCATGCGTACCAGGGGCGTTATTAACGCTTCCTGCGAGTTCAATGTGGAGACTCTGCAGCCCACATATCGGCTGCTGATCGGTATTCCCGGTAAGTCAAACGCTTTTGCCATTTCCAGAAAACTGGGCCTTTCTGAGGACATTTTGAAGGAAGCGGCGGACCTGGTGGGTCAGAGCGATAAGGACTTCGAGGATGTGCTTTTGCAGCTGGAGCAGCAGCGGCAGCAGATGGAATCTGCCCGCCTGGAAGCAGAACGTCTGAAGCAGGAAACTGCCAAGATCCGCAAGCAGAGCGAGGAATACAGCCAGCAGCTTCAGAAGGAAAAGGACAAGGCTATGGAGGAGGCGCGCCGGCAGGCACAGCGGATCATTGAGGATGCCCGGATCGCCGCCAATGCCGCTTCCGAGGAACTGAAGGCTCTGCGTAAGCAGCTGGCCGACAGCGCCGATACCACCGGTATCAATCAGCGCCAGGCGGAGCTTCGCCGGAATCTGAACGAAGCGGAAAGCAAACTCCGATCCGGGCAGGTTCAGGAAAAGCGTCCTGAGCCCAAACGGCCTGTTTTGGTTGGCGATACCGTAGAATTGCTGAAGCTGGGCACGAAAGCCAGTGTCATCGCCATCAATAAGGATGGCACCTATCAGCTCCAGGCAGGAATTCTGAAAATGACAGCTAAGCCCGATGAAGTTTACCTTTTGGAGAACGAGAATCCCTACAAGGAAAAGGGTAGGCCTGCCCACTCCGGCCGGGAGATGAAAATGGCGGCGATGAATTCCGAGGTGGATCTTCGTGGCATGGACACCGTGGAGGCAATTTGCGCCTTGGAGCTGTATCTGGACAGCGCCATGCGTGGTAATTTGTCCCAGGTTCGGATCATCCACGGTAAGGGCACAGGAGCTCTTCGGACAGCGGTTCACCAGGAACTGAAGCGCAACAAATTTATCAAATCTTATCGTCTGGGCGTTTACGGTGAGGGCGAGGATGGCGTGACAATTGCCGAATTCCGCTGATTTTTGGCGATTTCTGGAAATCCTATGGTCACAGACGGCTTTTTCCGGGAAAAGCAGTTGACTTTTCCGAAGAATTTGTTATGATAATTTGCAGAGGGGCGCCGCGTCTGCCGGCGCCAAGGAGGAGAGTCGTTTATGTTCAACAAGGAAATCGTTGTCCGCTGCGAATCCGGCCTGCACAACCGTCAGGCTACATATTTCGTTCAGAAAGCGAACGAATTTGAAGCCAGTATCTGGTTGGAGACCGGCAGTCGGAAAATGAACGCCAAGAGCCTGCTGGGTATCATGTCCCTGGGTATCGTTACCGGTACAACTGTTACACTGTCTGCCGCCGGCACGGATGCTGAGACCGCAGTGAACGCTCTGGAAGCCCTGCTCCAGAGGGATGTTTATTGATAGTTCAGTATGATTGCACCGCCTCAATGCCATTTGTTCCGCATTGAGGCGGTTAATTTTGGAGTGACTATGACTTACGAGCAATTAAAGGAAAAAGCACTGAGCTTGCCCTATGCCCCCGGTGTGTATATCATGCGGGATAAAACCGAAAAAGTGATCTATGTCGGCAAAGCGAAGAAACTGAAAAACCGGGTGAGCCAGTATTTCCAGGACACTGCCTCTCACAGTCCAAAGACCAGGATGATGGTCAGCAAGATCGATCATTTCGATGTGATCGTTGCGGCTTCCGAATTTGAGGCGCTGGTGTTGGAATGTTCGCTGATTAAGCGGCACATGCCGAAGTATAACATCCTCTTGAAGGATGACAAGGGCTATCCATACCTGCGGCTGGATATGAAGGAGGCCTATCCGAAGCTGACTTTGTCCGCAAAGATTGCCGATGATGGGGCGGCTTATTTTGGCCCCTACGGCAGCCGGGGCGTGACAAACAGCTTACTGGAAGCGATCGTGAAAACGCTGAGATTACCGGATTGCCACAAAGAATTTCCCCGGGATGTGGGAAATGACCGGCCCTGCCTGAATTACCACATGAATCAGTGCGCCGGTTGGTGCAAGCAGGGGAGAAGCCTGCAGGAATACCGGGAGATTATGGAGCAGGTGCGGCAGCTTTTGTTGGGGAACTACAAGGGCGTTGCCGAGGAGATAAAAAAACAGATGCTTTCTGCTGCGGAGAATCTGGAATTTGAGCTGGCGGCCAGTCTGCGGGACAGATTCAATGCGATCCAGGCTCTGGGTCAGAAACAGCTGGTGACCGCCGGCAATCTGGCGGATACCGATGTGATCGGCTACGGTCAGACGGAAGCGAAGGCCTGCTTTGCGGTGCTGCATTTTTCCGGCGGAAATCTGCTGGACAAGGAGTACGAGGTCTTTCCTGTTCCGGATGATCCGGAAGAAGCGGTATCCAGTTTGATAAAGCAATACTATATGGCAAGAGGGTTTGCACCCAAGCGGATTTTGCTGCCCTTTGCTATGTCGGATGGCGATCTGTTTGAACAGCTGCTTGCACAGAAATTCGGACGAAAGGTGAGCCTGGCAGTGCCGCAAAGGGGTGATAACCTTCGCTTGGTTGAGCTTGCGAACAAGAATGCCCTTGAGGAGGCTCAGAGAGTCACAGGCAAGGAAGAAAAGCTGTCCGGGACATTGGGGCTGCTGGGCAAAATGCTGTCTATACAGCTGCCTCGGCGCATTGAGTCCTTTGATATTTCCAATATTTCCGGAACGGATATTGTAGCCAGTATGGTGGTATACCAGGATGGCAGGCCCAGACGGTCGGACTACAAGCGGTTTAAGATCGAGGGCCTGGACGGGCAGGATGATTACGAGTCTATGCGGCAGGCAGTCGCCCGGCGGTTTGTGCATTTTGTGAACGGAGATAAAGGGTTTGACGCAGCACCGTCCCTCTTGCTTATCGATGGCGGTATTGCCCATGCCAAGGCGGCGCAGGAAGTCCTGGAAGCCCTGGAACTGTCTTTCCCTGTGTTCGGCATGGTCAAGGATGATCGGCACCGTACGCGGTCGCTGGTGACGCCGGAGGGGAATGAGATTGGTATTGACAGCAATCAGTCGGTGTTCGCCTTCATCGGCTCCATTCAGGAGGAAACCCACCGGTTTGCCATTACCTACCACCGTCAGCTTCGGAGCAAACGGCTGCGGTATTCGGCTCTGGATCAGATTCCCGGAATTGGGCCAAAGCGCAAGCAGGAGCTGCTGAAGACATTTAAGTCTCTGTCTGCTATAGGACAGGCGGAGCTTGCGGAATTGGAAAGGGTACTGCCTAAGGATGCCGCCACGGCGGTTTATCAGCATTTTCACAGAAGTGAGGAGGAAACGCCATGCGAGTGATTTCCGGTAAAGCAAGAGGCATACAGTTAAAAACGCCCGAGGGACTGAAGACCCGCCCTACCGCGGATCGCGTCAAGGAAGCGCTGTTCAGCATCATTCAGTTTGATGTGCCCTGCGCCCGGGTGCTGGATCTCTTTGGCGGCACAGGGCAGCTTGGCATAGAAGCGCTGAGCAGGGGAGCCAAGAGCGCTGTTTTCGTAGACGAGGGGCAGAAAGCCTGCGCCCTGATCCGGGAGAATCTGGGCCGGACAAAGCTGGAGCAGGATGCCAAAGTCATATGCGGCGATTATATGCAATTTTTGCAGAATTGCCGGGAAAAATTTGACATCGTCCTGCTGGATCCTCCTTATGCTGAAGTTTTTTTAGAAAATTCGTTAAAAAAGCTCACAGAAATTGACATTTTGGAATCTGGTGGTATAATAGTTGCGGAACGCCCTGTGGACAAGGCCCTAACTCTGGATTTTCCCGGGTACACCCGGTCACGGGACTACAAATACGGCATTACTTTGCTGACGCTCTACCGCAAGGAATGACAGCTATGAAAATTGCGATCTATCCGGGCAGCTTTGACCCGGTTACCAGCGGACATTTGAATATTATCCGCAGAGCTGCGGAGATTTTTGACAAGCTCGTGATCTGTGTCATGGTCAATGCCGGCAAAAATCCCATGTTTACGCTGCAGGAGCGTGTGGAGATGATCCGGAAGGTCACTGCCGACATTCCCAATGTGGAAGTGGACTGCTCCGATCAGCTTTTGGCGGAATATGCCAAGGATATCGGCAGTTGCGTGATCGTAAAGGGATTGCGTGCCGGTTCGGATTTCGAAAACGAATTCCAGATGGCGCTCGTCAACCGTAAGCTGAATCCGGATTTGGATACGATGTTCCTGTCCGCGGATCAGCAGTACATGTCCCTGAGCTCCAGCATGGTGAAAGAACTGGCAACTTACAATGTAGACCTGTCGGATTTTCTGCCTGCGCAGATCATTGCCGACTTTAAAAACCGTATCGCAACCACACATCAAGGAGGAAATAGAAAATGAACGAACAACACATCGAAGATATCATCAGCGCGCTGTATGATATGGTTCAGGACGCCCGGGCTCTGCCGTTGGGTGCTGACCGCTGCATTCTGGAGCGTGACAAGGTTCTGGATATGCTGGACGAGATCATCGCTCAGCTTCCTGCTGAGCTGAAGCAGTCCCGTACCATCGTTGAGTCCCGCAACGAGCTCATCGGCCAGGCTCGCCGTGAGGCCGAGGGCATTGTCCGTCTGGCTCAGCAGCAGGCTAAGGAATTGGTTGCTCAGGAGGCTATCTATCAGGAAGCCCGCCGTCAGTGCCAGGAGATGTACAATCAGACCCAGACCCGTATTGCCGAGCTGCGCAAGGCCAGCAACGAGTATATGGACGATGCACTGCGCCGCACGGAGGAGGCTATTGCTATGTCTCTGAGTGAGGTTCGCGATACCCGCGTGAAGTTCCGCGCTCTGACCGAGGCACAGGAGAACCGCGCCGCGGCCGAGGATGATAGCGCTATTTGAGCATAAACAAAAAAGCAGCTCAACAGAATCAATTGAGCTGCTTTTTGATTATTTTAAGGGGGATGATTTTTATGAATTATATGGAATGCTACAAGTTCTGGTGTGAATCCGGTTTGCCGGAGGATGTCCGTGCTGAACTGGCAGAAATTGCCAATGATGAAGAAGAACTGAAGGGACGCTTTGGCGGTGATCTGCAGTTTGGTACTGCCGGCATGCGCGGCATCATGGGCGCCGGCAGCAATCGTCTGAACCGTTACACGGTCCGCAGAGCTGCACAGGGTATGGCCGCATGGCTGTCCGGCACGGATCTGCCCAAGAGGGCTGCTATCGGCTACGATTCCCGGCATAATTCTCAGCTCTTTGCTGAGGTCTGCGCCGTGGCTTTTGCTGAAGCTGGAATCGCTGTGTGGCTGTATGATCGACTGGCACCTACACCTATGCTTTCCTATGCGGTTCGGGAATTGGGCTGCGGCTGCGGCATTGTGATCTCCGCCAGCCACAACGCCGGTGCATACAACGGCGTGAAGTGCTATGGTCCTGACGGCTGCCAGATGACCGATGAACCGGCGGCGGTTGTAACGGAGAAGATCTCTCAGATCCCTTACTTTGTGCCGGAAAGTAAGTCCTTTGCGGAATTTATGGCAGAGGGTAAGATCCACTACATTGGTCAGGATATCTGGGAGGCTTACTATCAGACTGTTCTAAACGAGGCTGTTGACCCCGATATGCTCCGCTCCGCCGGACTGAACATCGTTTACACACCGCTGTGCGGCACCGGCATGGAGCCTGTTCACGCTGTACTGGGTAAGCTGGGCGTGAATATTACCACTGTGGCCTGCCAGGCGAAGCCTGACGGCGATTTCAAGACCTGCGAATATCCGAATCCTGAAACCGACGCTGCCCTGAATGAGAGCTACAAGGTGGCTGCTACGGCCCCCTGTGATGTAATCCTGGGCACTGACCCGGACGCTGACCGGGTGGCGATCGCTGTTCCGGACGGCAAGGGCGGCTTCGCAAAGCTCAGCGGCAACGAGCTGGGCTTCATGCTGCTGGATTACATCCTCAAGGCCAGAACCGCTAAGGGCAACATTCCCGAAGGTGCGATCACGGTGCGTTCTATTGTATCTTCTCCGCTGGCAGATCGGATTGCTGCCCACTACGGCGTGACCATGAAGGCGGTGCTTACCGGCTTTAAGTATATCGGCGGAGAGATCCTGGAACTGGAAAACAAGGGAGAAGAACACAAGTTTATATTCGGCTTCGAGGAAAGCTGCGGCTATCTGAAGGGTACTTATGCCCGGGATAAGGATGCCATTGTGGCAACCATGCTGGTCTGCGAGCTGGCGGCAAGCATGAAACTCCAGGGCAAGAGCATTCTGGATGCGCTGGATGAAGTTTACGCCAAGTATGGCTACTACCTGGCATATGTCCAGAGTATTGAGCTTACCGGCGCGGATGCCATGGAAAAGGCTGCTAAGATGATGGCAGATTTGCGCAGCGATGTGCCTGCATCGATTGGCGGCGCGGCGGTGACCGGCGTCCGGGACTATAAGACCAGTGTTGCCAAGGATCTGGTGACCGGCGAGGAGTCTGTCATTGAGCTGCCCAAGTCCAACGTGCTGGAGCTGCTGCTGGGTGAGAAGGGCAGTGTTATCGCCCGTCCTTCCGGCACGGAGCCCAAGGTGAAGTTCTATTATACCGCTGTGGGCGAAAGCAAAGAAGCTGCAAAGGCGCTTTTGGATGCCTGTGTAAAGCAGATGTCTGTGTAAATTCTTTTATATGAACCGGGACGAAAGTCCCGGTTCTTTTTTATGCCTGTCCGGAATAGCTTGTATCGAAAGGGGAGAGGGCTTATGGTCAAGGCAAAAAAGGTCACTGGAAAAGCGTCTGCGGTGCCGATTGGTATTGGGTTGGGTGTTTTGATTTCCCTGGTTCTGACACTACTGGGCGGCATGGGGGTGGCCTCTTTGTTAGCTGGCGAAAGCATCGGTATGGAGGCGCTGGGGTTCTGGCGAATGGCGCTGCAATTTATAGCGGCATTTGCCGGTGCGGTGGTTACTGCCGTTAAGATCAAGCACCAGATTATGCCGATGAGCTTGATTACCGGGGGTGGATATTTTCTCACGCTTCTGGCAATGAATGCTTTGTTCTTTGGTGGGCAATACCAGGGGGTTTTGGTAACGGGGTTGATGATCCTTTTGGGGAGCGTGCTTGCGGCATGGATCGTCGGAAGGGGAGGAAACACACCAAAACGCAAACACAAAATACCTGCCTATCGTTAAATTGCACAAGAAACTTGGACGGGTAAGCGCTGTTTACCCCTGTGACTGCATTATGAAAGATATCTTGCAAAAACAACATTTGGTACACATTGGGATACCGGTCACCCAAGATGTAGGGATATAGTTGAAAATGGTAAAAATGTGCAGTGGATTAGTTGCATGAGTTGACATAATGATGTTGACATAAAAATCGGCATAATTTACAAAAATCGTAAAAAAAGCCAAAACACCTTGCAATTCAATGGATTTTGGGGTATAGTATTCATACATTATTTTCGACCGGGTATCTTTATGCCCATTTTACCCTGAATGTACGGTTGCTGTGTTTTGGCGCAGGATGTAACTTCAGGAGGTTAAAATGGTTGCTGTACCCTATGCAAAACCTGGATTGAAAGCTTTCATTCGCCATCGGTATCAGGTGCTTTTTCTGATAGTTTGGCTGGTCGCTTTGATCCTGGGCACCTGTTTTGCAGCCCACGCAGGAAACAATTACTTTCTTTTGATGCGCGGAGCATCCGACTGTTCCGTGACGATCGCCGGCCTGCTGGCAACTGTTGTGCTGCCTTATCTGTTCGCCGCATTTGCGGTTTACATTTCCAAACCCAAGCTGCTGTATCTGATCTGCTTTGTAAAGGCTTTTTGCTTTGCGATGTGCGGATACGGTATCTGTGTTGCCTATGGATCTGCCGGCTGGCTGGTTCGGTGGCTGCTCCAGTTTTCGGATATTTGTACGGTTCCTGTGCTGTGTTGGTTTGCATTACGGCATCTGAAAGGAAAGGGGCGTACATTTCGGACGGACGCTATGTTTTACGGCGGAATCGTGATGCTGGTGGGATATTTGGATTTTAGTTTGATATCGCCTTTTTTGGTGATTTTGACAGAGAATTAGAAAATGGAAGGGTACGCAATTCATGTTGGACTTGATCGCTGCATACGAAAATTACCTGTCCAAGGTAAAGCAGGCATCCGCCAACACCATTGCTTCCTACATCCGGGACATTCGGCAGTATGACCAGTGGCTCAAGGGTGAGGGCGTGGAGATCGTGGATGCTCAGCAAGTGAATATCAGCCGGTATCTGTCCCACCTGGAAAGCGAAGGGCGCAGTGCTGCTACGGTGTCCCGCGGTCTGGCAAGTTTGAAGAACTTTTACAGCTATGTGGTTTCCAGTGGTTTCATGGAACAGACGCCTGTAACGGACATCCGTGTGGATCGGGGAGAAAAGAAGCTGCCGCAGATCCTTACCGGACGTGAGATCGAGCTGCTGCTGATGCAGCCGGCCACTGTGGATGCCAAGGGTATCCGGGACAAGGCCATGCTTGAAGTGATGTATGCCACCGGCATTCGTGTCACAGAGCTGATCGATCTCGATCTGGACGATGTGAACCTTGAGCTGGGGACAATCAAGTGCGCCGGTGCCAAGAAATCCCGTTCCATTCCGCTGTACCCCGGCGCTTTGAAGGCGCTGAGCAGCTACATAACGGACATTCGCCGGAGCATGCTGGCAGACCCGGAGGAAAAGGCGCTGTTTGTCAATGTCAGCGGTGTGCGGATGAGCCGCCAGGGCTTCTGGAAGATCCTGAAGCATTACCAGGCCACGGCGCACATCGAGAAAGAAATTACCCCTCATACTTTGCGGCACAGCTTTGCGGTGCATCTGCTGGAAAACGGCGCTGATCTGGGCTCTCTGCAGGAGCTGATGGGTCACAGCGATATTTCCTCCACTCAAATGTACACCCACATGATCAACCAAAAGCTGAAATCCGTTTACGAAAAGTGCCATCCCAAAGCATAAAAGCCTACTGTGAAATGAAACACAGTAGGCTTTTTGTATAAAGGAAACCACGCGTTAGACGCGTGGTTTTCTTTATACAATCAAGGCTCCGGCTTAGCCGGAGGTTATGACTTGTACTTATTCCTTATTGGAAGAAGCCAGTTCAAGGCATCTTCTATGCGCATATATCGACGAAACGAACGAGATCACGCACAGTACGCTTGTGCTAACAGCGGGTATCAAGAAATTAGCACATAAGATGCGGAAGCGAAACTGTTCCTGTTCGGTGTGCAGAGAGGTAAGACGTTTTGACAATTCCTTCCAGTAGTCAATGGAATTAAACGCAACCGCATAAAGCAACACGGATATAATCAGAAATATGATGGCCGCTTTCTGAAATAAGGTTTCAAAGGCAACTGCGTCATTGGACGAACGAATAAAGTAATCCAGAATTTTTTTGCGATTTTTCATTATGCTAACCTCCGTTAGGTGCGTATACCGTATACCCTAAAGGTAGAGTGGCGTAAAGTGTATGTTTTTTCGTCCCACTATAACATACATCAAAACTCAACATTAGTAATCCAGTCGTAGTAGCTGTGGTTTGCGGCGTGCCTAGCCGCTTAACATCAATGTGAATGGTAAAGTAGTCACCTTCTTCGTCATGACCCGGCTGATCTGTGCACTCACTGAATCTCCTATCAGTAAGATTCTCTCTAACAGCAAGAACGGTCTTTCCTGATAATTTCGTGTATGGAGATCCAAGTTCAATTTCGTCATAAACAAGTGGTAGGTCAGCCAAATTATCCAGTATTCCTAACACTGTCGCAAATGTAGAAGCAACATGATGCGAATTCGAAGTATGCTTCAATAAGCCAATCGTTATTGACGATCCATATTCGAA
Source organism: Oscillospiraceae bacterium (assembly GCA_015068125.1). GTDB lineage: Bacteria > Bacillota > Clostridia > Oscillospirales > Oscillospiraceae > Faecousia. Next base: position 49,759 of record SVLD01000005.1, read on the forward strand.
CACCGTAGTTGACCCATTAAATTCATACATTCGTCCTTCATGCACAGACTCCAAAATTGTAGTATAATTGCCGCAAGCTATGGAAATATCAAGATTAGTGTAGTAAAAAGGGTTATATCCATATAGAGTAGTGCCGCCACAGTTATTATGTTCGGCTACCTTAAATGATGCAACCCAGGTTGTATCTGCAGAACTTTCCAAATTAGAATGCATATAACTTAGGTAGGGGAGAGAGCTACATATATTTTTCGTGTTGCCCACATAGAAGGTATCTCGGTATCCGCTGTCTGGTGCCCACAATGTATATTCGTCGAGTCCTCTAGAATTTGAAGTTAGTCCGAAGTCATCCAGAACTTCTCCGGTTACAGGAAATTCCTCAATATGGTGCTCAACAATGTCGGTTGCCCAGAGAATAGCATCTTTATATTTGTCTGCCTGAGGATAATCGCTTGCGTATAGTTTTTGAAGTGCTTTTGGAAGCGCACATTCAAAGAGATAAAGGATTCCCTGATTATCTTCCAGATAAATTCTCATGTGCGGCTGTCCGGACACGGACTTTTGTGAAGTAACAGAACTGTAAAGCAACCATGTATCTTCTTTTTGATCGTTGATGATTTCAAACAAGCGAACTGTGTACCCGTTGACTTTGTCAGGAACCTCAACGATAATGCTGTTCATGCCCGTTTGTGTACGAACGCCAGATGCAAGAGTACCAGAAATGGGTAAAGTTATATATCTGTCTCCTATAGCGACAGTTAAACTACACGAAAGTACATCTTCCGTAAGTTGAATATTTGTAACGAAGGCGCTAGTAGTTGACAAACTTTTTTCGGAAAAAAGCTTTGCTACCATAGCTTCTGATTTGGGGCCAGAAAACACTTGTGAAAAATTATCTTTAGAAATTACGAACGCTTCATTAGATGTACTAGCAGAGGAGAGCGGTTCGCTTGCTGCTACATTCGTAAACAGTGCCAAAAAATAGACGGTTGCGAGCAAAAGAGATAAAATTTTGGTTTTCATTCTAAAAAATCCTTTCACATTGTTGGTTAATTATATTGCCAATACATTATTTCAGACCATAGGCATCCTCCTTTCACACTCATGTTTTGGTCGTTTTGACAATTTTATTATATAGGTATAATTAATATTTGTCAATACTGATGAGCTGCATATTTAAAATCCTCATTAACCGAAGCCATTCAGTTAATGAGGATTTTCTATGTACTTACAGGCCGGTCATGGCGGCCAGGACATCCACTTCCATGGACTGAATGCTGCGGTGCATCTGCAGGGCGTCGTCGATATCCACATCAGTGAAGCTACCCTTGCTGGTGCAGACGATACGGTTGGTCTTATTGGCCAGCAGAAGCTCCACAGCCAGATAGCCCATCTTGGTGGCGTTGACACGGTCACGGCCGGTGGGGGAGCCGCCGCGCTGGATGTGACCCAGGACTGTAACACGGGGATCCAGGTCAATGGCTTCCTTGATCTTTGCGGCAATTTCCGATGCAGATCCTGCGCCTTCAGCAACCACGATCATATAGTGGGTGAAGCCGTTGAATCGGGCCTGGCGGATCTTTTCGATGACATCCTTATCAAAATCGATGGTTTTTTCCGGTACCAGAACCGCCGTGGCGCCGACGGCGAGGCCAACATACATGGCAAGGTAGCCGGCGTTGCGGCCCATGACCTCCACCACGGAGCAGCGCTCGTGGGACTGCATGGTGTCCCGGAGCTTATCGATGCACTCGATGGCGGTATTGGCTGCGGTGTCAAAGCCGATGGAGTAATTGGTACAGCTGATGTCATTATCGATGGTAGCAGGGATGCAGACCACATTAATGCCGTGGGAGGACAGAGCCCGTGCGCCGCGGAAGGTGCCGTCGCCGCCGATGGCAATCACACTGTCCAGGCCTAAGAATTTGCAAGTGGAAACCGCCTTGCGCTGGCCTTCCTCCGTCATAAATTCCTTGCTGCGGGCGGTATAAAGAATGGTGCCGCCACGGTTGATGGTACGGGAAACGCTCTTTTCATCCAGGCGGATGATATCGCCGTTGATCAGACCGTTATAACCGCGCAGAATGCCGTAGACTTCCACGTCGTGAAACAGGGCAGTACGGACCACAGCCCGGACTGCAGCGTTCATGCCGGGGGCGTCGCCGCCGCTGGTCAGCACACCGATTCGTTTGATGCTCATGATGGGATCCTCCTAAGATCATTTCTATCGTTATTTTAACCATTTGTTTAAGGCTTGTAAAGTGGAATTTTCGACAAAAAGATAGCTTTATTTTAAATGCAATTGGTTCTGTTGACATAGGAGTAAAATCAAATTATAATATACAAAAACAATGGAGGCAGATGGGAAATGATTAAAAAATGGTTTGTGCAGATTCCGCAACTTTCCGGTGATCTGCAGCGGCGGGTGTACCTGTATCTGCCGGCTTCCTATGAGAAAAAGAAGGATCAGCGGTATCCTGTTATGTATATGTTTGACGGCCACAATGTGTTCTTCGACAGCGACGCAACCTATGGAAAATCCTGGGGTATGAATAGGTTTATGCAGGAATCCGGTAAGGAGCTGATCATTGTGGCTGTGGAATGTAACCACGTGGGCAACGGCCGGCTGCAGGAGTATTCTCCCTTCAATTTTGAAAATGCCACTCTGGGCAAGATCAAGGGCAAGGGAAAGAACTACATGCATTGGCTGGTCAACACCCTGAAGCCCTTTATTGACGAAAAATACCGCACCCTGCCGGATCGGAAAAATACCATCATTTGCGGCTCTTCCATGGGCGGTCTGATGGCACTGTATGCCGCAACGGTGTACAACCACATTTTCCAGCGGGCTGCCTGCCTGTCGCCCAGTTTGTGGGTTGATTCGGGTAAGGTGCTGGAAATGGTGGCCCGGGCCCACATTCGCCGGGATACCTGCATCTATATGGACTACGGCAGCGAGGAAATGTTTAACCATGCCGCCAATGCCGAGGCGCTGATTTCCACATCCCATCTGCTGCTGACGAAGCGGGTGAATCTGGCGCTCCGGGTCGTACCCGGCGGAGATCATTCGGAAGCAAGCTGGGAACGGCAGATCCCGGTGTTTATGGACTGCTTAGGACTGTGAGGGAAACAATGGAAATTCGTTACGAAAAGCATTACAGCTCCCACTTAAACCGGGAGATGGAATTTAAGATCTACGGGCATGCCGGTAAGCCGGTGCTGTTTATCCCTTGCCAAAGCGGCCGGTTCTTCGATTTTGAGAACTTCAAAATGGTGGATCACTGGGCCAAGTGGATTGAAGAGGGAAGATGCACCGTTTACAGCGCAGACTGCATCGATGATGAAGCCTGGGCTGCCCAGTGGGCAGACAACCGCTGGCGCATTGAGAATCACGAGCGCTGGTATAACTACATCATCGAGGAGCTTGTTCCTACCATTCGCCATTTGAGCGGACTGCGCAACGGATACGATCAGGGAATTATGACCTTCGGCTGTTCCATGGGTGCTATGCACGCGGCAAATCTGTTCTTCCGCCGACCGGATCTGTTTGACACGGTGTTTGCCATCTCCGGTTTGTACGACTCCAATATGTTCTTTGGAGATTACATGGATGAACTGGTTTACCGAAACAGCCCGGTACATTATCTGGCCAATATGCCCTGGGATCATCCCTACATTGAGATGTACAATCAGCGGAAAATTATGATCGTGGTTGGTCAGGGCGACTGGGAAGGCCCCCTGCTGGAGAGCACCGGCTGGCTGGACACGGTGATGGCACAGAAGGGAATTAAGGCCAGATTTGAATACTGGGGCTTGGATGTTGCCCACGACTGGCCCTGGTGGTTCAAGATGGTGGAAACCTATGTTCCCGAACTGCTTGGTTAAAATGAGAAAGCGAGAAAGAAAATGAAGAATTTTGTGTTTATTTCCCCGAATTTCCCTGCAAGTTACTGGAAATTCTGCGCGGAACTGAAAATTAATGGCCTGCGGGTGCTAGGTATCGGCGATTGCCCCTATGAGGAGCTGAAGCAGGAGCTGAGAGACTCTCTGGATGAGTATTACAAGGTCGGCAATCTGGAGAATTACGACGAGGTTTTCAAGGCTGTGGCCTTTTTTTCCTTCAAATACGGCAAGATCGACTGGTTGGAATCCAACAACGAATACTGGCTCATGCGGGATGCCAAGCTGAGAACGGAGTTTAACATCACCACCGGCTTTAAAGATGACGACATGGATCGTATCAAGCTGAAATCCGGCATGAAGGCATATTATGCCAAGGCCGGTCTGCCCACCGCCCGGTATCATCTGGTGAAGGGCTATGCCGACGCGGCTGAATTTGCCCACAAGGTCGGTTACCCGGTTGTGGTCAAGCCTGACAACGGCGTGGGAGCCAACAACACCTACCGCCTCAAGTGTGACGATGACCTGCACTTCTTCATCGATCACAAGGATGACAATGTGTATATCATGGAGGAGTATGTCAAGGGTCATGTGGAGACCTTTGATGCCATTATCGATGGAAAAGGCAAGCCCATTTTCGAGTCCGGTAATGTAACGCCGCTGTCGCTGATGGATGTGGTGAACAACGGCGAGGATTCCATTTACTACATCGTCAAGGAGGTTTCTCCCAAGATTCGGGATGCCGGCCTGCGGACAGTGGAGGCATTTGGCGTAAAGAGCCGCTTTGTGCATCTGGAGTTCTTTGTGCTGGATGCTGACCAGGAGGGACTGGGCAAAACCGGCGATGTGATCGGCCTGGAGGTCAATATGCGGCCTGCCGGCGGTTTTACTCCGGATATGTATAACTTTGCCTATGAGCTGGATGTGTATAAGCTCTGGGCGGACATGATTGCTTTTGACACCTGTACCGTTCCTACGGATCGCCCCCGGCATTACTGCGCCTTTGTTGGCAGGCGGGACGGACATCAGTATGTCATGAATCACGAGACTGTCATGGCTAAGTACGGCTCCAGAATGAAGATGCAGGGCAGAATGCCAGATGCGCTGGCCGGTGCCATGGGCAACCTGATGTATGTGGCCATTTTGGACACAGAAGAGGAGCTGCAGGGCTTCTTCCGTGATCTGCTGGCTACTTGATTGAGCATGATAACGCCCCTGACCGAGAGGTCAGGGGCGTTGATCTTTATTCTTTATCTTCGTCGTAGACGACAATGGCGATATCATCGTAGGATACTTTTTGCCTGTAGTCAGGAGTGCCATCGCTGTTGTATACAGTATACCGGGTTCGGTTTCCGTATCTATCGTATTCGGAAGAGGTCTTTTCTGTTATTTCGCCTTCGGCGTCGTAGGTAACAGATCGAATTTGGTTTCCGTACTCATCGTACTTATAGGTGGTTTCACCGGTTTTCTTTCCGTTGCCGTTTTTGAAAATTCTGCGAACTTCGTTGCCGTCTTCGTCGTACTCACATTCGTAGGTGCTTTCTATATCAGTGTTTCTACCATAGTGTACGCAAAGGGTGACAAGATCATCGCCGTTATCATATCTGAACAAGAGGCTATATGATTCATTTTCGTCATAAAAAGCCATTTTCGAAATTCTGTCATCCTCGTCGTAAACATAAGTGAGTTTCGCTTCATAGATCACATTGTCTTTTTTGTCATAGACAGTGGCTTGCAGCAAATTGTTATGCTCATCGTATGTGTAGACATATTTGTTCTCGATTTTGCCGTCTTCGTCGTAATAGATTTCCAGGATGGGATTACCATAGTCATCATATTCGCACTTTATCTTATATGTGGTCTCTCTTGTGGACTCGCCACCGAGGTAGTTCGTATTTGTTACACGCTTATCTTCGTAACATACAGTAAAACGATCCAGAATTTCCTCAGTATCCTTAAAATCCCGGCATTGATCCAATTCTTCCAGCGCTTCGTTATAGTCCTCAGATTCGATCAGCTCCAGAGCTTGCTGATAGTGGTAATTGGGGACGAGATAGGAAATGATGACTTGCACTAGCAGAATGATAAGCACGATCACCACGGCGGCGGAAATGCATATGATTTTGATTTTCTTAGCCTTATTTGTTTGTGTGTCTGCGCCGTTTTTCATGGTAACATCTCCTTACATTGGAATACTGAATTTTATTTGGAATTGGGATTGAAAAAGACGATCTTTCCGCCGTAGGAATACTCATATTTCTCCATCAGCTTGCCGTCGCTGCCGTAGTGGACAGTGAGGAGGATATTTCCGTTTTCATCGTAGGTGTTCTCCAACTTGTCATGCAGGTTGCCCTGGTAGTCATACTGAAGTGACAGCGTCAGCTGTCCGGCTGCGTTGTAGGTATATGCTTCGCTGAATTCCAGTACGCCGTTGCCGTCGTAGTGAGCAGTGGACACCAGCATGCTGTTTTCGTAGGCGTAGGTGTCTTTGTACAGCATGGCACCATCGATGCTGTAGCAGGTCTGCTGAATAACCCTGCCAATGGAATCTGCGACATAGACATAGGAAAATTCGTCTTTAAATTCCAATACGCCATTTTGATCATAAGCGGCAGTTAGGGTGCAATTGCCTTCGGCGTCATAGACGTATTCATTTGTAAAAACCAGTTCGCCGGTGCTGGTGTAGTGGGCATGGAAGATCTCGTTGCCGTCTTTGTCGTATTCGCTCTTGTCAGAGGACATCAAGATACCGCTACTGTCATAGAAAGCATATAAGCAACGGCTGCCGTTTTCGTGGTATTCATAGGTATGTGTTTCTTTAAATGTCAAACTGCCGGTGAGGTCGTATTGGGCTTCAACAGCGGTTAATTTTCTGCCGGATTCATCATAAGTGTACTCAGAACAGAATGTGGTTCCTTCTTCCACATTCTGGTAGGTGATCCTGATGCAATTGCCGGCTTCATCGAAGACATAGGCATAGCGCTCATTGCTGACATACTCGGAATTGTTAAGGTAAGCGCAGTATTTTACATCCTTTTGCTCATATTTGATGATAAAGCAGGGGAGCAGGTCTTCTGTATCCAGGAACTGGGGATATTTTTGGAGTTTTTCGTAGGCCTCGGCGTAACTACCGGCTTCAATCAGCTTCTTTGCGCTGTTATAGTTGAATAAAGGAGTGAAGTAGAATATGGCGGACAGAACGATGGCGGACACCAGCAGCACTGCCAGGGCGGCAAACAGAACGATTTTGACGGTTTTCGGTTTTTTGTTTTCCACAGTGTCAACTCCTCTCGTTTCGTTCTATGGATACTATATCACGATTCTGTCGGTTTGGCAATAAAAGTTACCCCCTGACCGAGAAGATCAGGGGGTGGTATGGATTATTTGTCACTGTCGGTCTTGTTTGGATCGTAGCAGACGACCTTGCCGCTGTATGCGTACTCATACATATAGGTCTTGTCACCGTCTTCGTCGTAGCAGATCTCTTCTACACAGTTTCCATCCTTGTCATAGGCGTATTCGGTCTTGTTCTCGAGATCATTATCGCCGTCGTACTCTGCGTACAGCGTGCGATTGCCGTCCTTGTCGTACTCGTAGACATACTTGGATTTCATATCGTCATTGTCGTCATAAGTGACTTGCAATGTCAAATTGCCATCTTCGTATTCATATTCGGTTTTGGAGTGGATATCGCCGGTGCTGGTGCGGTAGATCTCCAGGGTCATGTTGCCGTCTTTGTCGTAGTCATACTCATAACTGGATGAGACAGAGCCATCGACACTGTAATTGGTTTCGAGGATGCAGTTGTTGTTCTTATCGTACTCGTAAGTGGTCTTGTAGGCCACGGTATCATCGGTGAAGTAGGAGATTTCCTGGGTCATGTTGCCGTTTTTGTCGTACTTGTATTCGTACCGGTATTCAGTGGTCAGGGCGCCGGTACTGTCGTAACGCTTATAATTTGTTACATTGCCGTGGTCGTCATAGGCCTGCTCGTACTTATACTTCAGATTGCCGCTGCCATCGTAGTAGGACATGACGGTGGGATTGCCGTCCTTGTCATACACGCAATCTGCCTGAGTGTCGATATTGCCCTCTTCGTCATAGTAAACATAGCGCAGGCGGTGACCGGCCTTGTCATAATCATATTCATACCGGTTTTCGCTGACACTGGGCTTTTCGCCATTGGGATAGTAAGTGTACGTTACGACGACTTCCTCATAGACGATAATGAAATGGGAAAGCAGCTCTTCCGTGTCCTGGAATTCCGGGTATTTCTGGAGCTTTTCGTAGGCTTCGGCATAGTTCTCGCTTTCGATCAGATCCTTTGCGCTGTTGTAGTTAAACAAAGGAATGAAGAAGAAAACGGAGGACAGCACGAGGGCCGCAACCACTGCCAGTGTGGTAAGGATCAGCATAATGTTCCGGAAGGTTTTGGGGACGGGGGTTACCACGGTCTGTCCGCAGCGAGAACAGAAAGCCTCCTGCATACCTTTCTGAGTTTCGGACTTCTTGGGCTTGCTCAGCTGGTGACCCAAAGCAGGGATCGCCTCCTCCTCCAAAACGCCGCAGCGCTGGCAGGTGTGGGCGCGCATACCGCTTTCCGTGCAGGAGGCGAAGCGCTGTACACTCCAGGCACCCCAGACATGACCGAAGGGCGCAGCTTCCTGAACCTTGGTTTCACCGCAGACGGCGCAGCGAATGGTTCGGGAGCCGGGTGTAGTGCAGGTGGGCTTCGTTTCGTCCACTACACCAAAATTGTGGTTAATCAGGGGCTTAAAGTTGTCCTTATACTCGTAGCCGCAGGCGCACCGGTGGAGGATATAGCCGCAGTCTTTGCAGGTGGAGGGGACAACGGTATCCTGGAACTGATGAATATGTACGTTGCCGTTTTCCATGGTAACAACTCCTTTTTTATATTCTTTTATCAGTATACCACATTATTTTCCATCTTTCAATCCTTAGTTTTGCATCCCTCTGCGTATAAATCAGAGGGATGCGGCATGGTGTTACATATCCATAGCAGGGTTCATGAAGTAGACATTTTTGGGATTCAGCTTCTGACGCAGCTGCTCCATGGATTCGCCGAAGCGCTGGAAGTGGACGACTTCCCGCTCCCGGAGGAATTTGATGACGTCGTTGACATCGGGATCGTCGCTGAGCCGGAGGATATTGTCATAGGTTACCCGGGCTTTCTGTTCGGCGCCCATATCCTCGGTCAGATCGGCAATGGGATCGCCCTTGACCTGCATGGTGGCAGCAGTCCAGGGAGTACCGGAGGCAAAGGTGGGATAGACGCCTACGGTATGATCCACGAAATACTGCTCGAAGGGTGTGCCCTCGATATCTTTTTCCTTCAGGTTTCGGGTGAGCTGGTGGATGATGGCGCCAATCATCTCTAAGTGGTTCAGCTCTTCTGTGCCAATGTCCGTCAGCAGGGCTTTCTGCTCGTCAAAGGGCATGGAATACCGCTGGGACAGATAACGCAGCGATGCCCCCAACTCGCCATCAGGGCCGCCGTACTGGCTGATGATGATACCGGCAAGTCTGGGGTTGGGGCGGGCGATCTTCACGGGGTACTGAAGCTTCTTATTATACAAAAACATACTTAACCCTCCTTATTCGCGGCGTATTCCCAGGGCCAGGGATCGTCCATCCAGGTATAGGAGTCATGATTGACCGGGGTGTGGTGAGTCATGGGGCCGCACTTTTCGCTGTAAGCCATCATGCCCTTGTGCATCATGTCCTGGTACGCGCGGTAAAGTTCCAGGGCTTCCTTGTCATCGGGGTGGGTGTCCAGGTACAGTGCCAGCTCCTGGATGGCGAAGCCCATGACCTGCAGCTCGGATTTGGGCGTTACCGGCAGCTCTTTCTGGTTGACCATTCCCATAAAGGGAAGATCCAGACCGGGAAACAGGGTGCCCCGGATGAGGCCCTTTCGGGCTTCGTATTTCGGCGGGCTTTCCAATTGAAACGGTACATAGGGGTTTGCCAGCGGCGCCATGGCCGGCAGGCGTCCCATGCTGCCCTCTGGGTGGTTTTTCATGGATTTCAAAGGGATTCCTCCTTACGCTTAGAATCGAAACTGTCGTTTCGGGTCATTCTATGCCGCAATTTCTGTTTGGGTTCTTGCAGTTAGGGGACCGCCATACCTTATAAAGAGGTGTTGTCCATGAAATTGGAAAAGTATCTGGGATTGCTTCCGTTTTACTTGCTGACAGCGATTATAGTTATTGGGTTCGCTGCCGCTGGCAGCAGGGCTGTGACGGCTTCGGTGCAAAATTCGCCCGTCCGACGGGAGCATCGGATTGTCATTGATGCCGGGCATGGTGGTGTGGATGGGGGCGCCACATCTTGCACCGGGGTTCTTGAGAGTCAGATCAATCTGGAGATTGCCCTGCGGCTGCGGGATGTAATGCATTTGCTGGGGCACGATACGGTGATGATTCGCACAACGGATATTTCCGTTTACACAAAAGGAGAGACCATCGCTGCCAAGAAAGTATCGGATCTAAAGGAACGGGTACGGATCGTCAATGAAACACCTGGCAGCATTCTGGTCAGCATCCACCAAAACACCTTTTCTGACAGCAGGTACGGCGGTGCCCAGGTGTTTTATCCCACTACGGAGGGCAGTAAACAGCTGGCCGACCGGATGCAAAGCGCTCTGGTAAAATCCTTAAATCCCGGCAGCAGACGCACTGCAAAAAAAGGGGAGGGGATCTATCTGCTGGAGCGTATTTCCTGCCCCGGCGTGTTGGTGGAATGTGGCTTCTTATCAAACCCTGAGGAGGAATACCTGCTTCGCAGCAAGGACTATCAGATTAAGCTCTGCGCAGTGATTGCGGCGTCTATCTCCGAGTATATAAATGCTTGACTGGCAAACAAATGATTGGTATAATCGAGAAAAAGACAGAGAAGGAGCTATTTCCGATATGGCCAAAACGAAGACGGTTTTCTTTTGTACCGACTGTGGATGTGAGACCCCAAAGTGGATGGGGCGTTGTCCCGGTTGCGGCGCATTTAATACCATGCAGGAGCATATTGAAAAGCCCATTGCTGCCGGCAGACGGCAAATTGAGTCCATTGGTACAACCCGGCAGCCCCAGCGGCTCTCAGAGGTCGTCAGTGGCAGCGAGATCCGCTTTTTCACCGGCCTGGGTGAACTTGATCGGGTTTTGGGCGGCGGCGCTGTGGCAGGCAGCCTGGTGCTTGTAGGCGGCGCACCGGGAATCGGCAAATCCACACTGTTGCTGCAGATCTGCAACGAGCTTTGCAAAGAGCGCAGTGTGCTGTATATTTCCGGCGAGGAAAGTGAGCAGCAACTGAAGCTCCGGGCTCAGAGGTTGGGGGTCGCACCTCAGGATCTGCTGATCCTGTCTCAGACCAGACTTTCGGACATTTTGCAGGCAGTGGAGGAAACCAAACCGGACATTTTGATCGTGGACTCCATTCAGACACTGTACAACGAGGACAATGAATCCTCTCCCGGCAGTGTTTCTCAGGTGAAGGACTGCACCATGACCATGATGCAGCTTTCCAAACAGGAAGGCATTACGGTGTTTGTGGTGGGACATATCAACAAGGATGGCAACATCGCAGGCCCGAAGGTACTGGAGCACATGGTGGACTGCGTGCTGTATTTCGAGGGCGATTCCAATTCCTCCTACCGGCTGCTTCGGGCGGCGAAGAACCGCTTTGGCTCTACCAATGAGATCGGTGTGTTTGAGATGGCGGATAAGGGGCTTATCGAAGTACCGAATCCCTCGCAAATGCTGCTGGATAGCCGACCGGAAGCGGCTTCCGGTACCTGCGTTGCCTGTGTGATGGAGGGCAGCCGCCCCATTTTGGCAGAGGTTCAGGCATTGGTAACAAAGACCAGTTTTAATGTGCCCAGAAGAACGGCTGACGGCTTTGATTTTAACCGGGCGGCGCTGCTCATGGCTGTGGCCGAAAAGCGTGCAGGACTGAAGCTAAGCATGTTTGACGCATACATCAATGTGATCGGCGGACTGCGGCTGGATGAACCCGGTGCGGATCTTCCTGTGGTCTTGGCGTTGGCATCCTCTTATCGGGATGCGGTGATCCACGGAGATCTGGCTGCCATCGGTGAGGTGGGATTGACCGGAGAGATTCGGAGTGTTTCCAATATGAATCAGCGGCTTTCCGAAGTAGCAAGACTGGGCTTTACCAAGTGCATCATTCCCAAGAACGGTTCGGACAAGCTGGAGATTCCCAAGGGCCTGTCAGTTTACCGGGTGCGGAACATCCGTGAGGCCATTGAGGTGGCGATGTGACACAGATTGAACTATGGGATGTTCTTGACGAGAACCGGAATCCTACCGGACGACTCCATCGCCGTGGAGACCCCTTGCCAGAGGGGGATTATCACTTAACCGTACATATCTGGATGCAGCGCGCAGACGGCAAATTTCTGCTGACCAAGCGCTCACCCAACAAGACATTTCCGCTGATGTGGGAGACGACAGCCGGCTCCGCAATTGCCGGAGATGACAGCCTGACTGCAGCCCTACGGGAGGTCAATGAGGAGACCGGATTGGTACTGAAGCCGGAAAACGGGAGGCTCATGATGACCTGCAAGGCATCCGATCATTTTGCGGATATCTGGTACTTTCAGCAGGAGTTTTCCCTTGAGGATGTGAAGCTGCTGGAAGGGGAGACCTGCGACGCCCGGGCGGTCACCAAGGAGGAAATCCTGGAACTGGATCGCCAGGGGGTGCTTGTTCCCTTTGTCTATCTGCACGAACTGATGGACATGGTATAAAAGCAATTTTGTTATAGCTTTTGCCGTTGTCCTTTGTTAGCATAAGCATGTAAAGGAGGCGGTTGCATGCTCATCACAAATCCCGGGGAGCTTCGCAAATTTTATGCCGATCAGCGGATCTGGCAGGGCATTCCCAGTGTGGAAGTGACGAAAAACGGCAGAGTTTTTGTTACATTTTATGCCGGCGGCGTTAAGGAAGAAATTGGCAATTACGCCATGGTGGTTATGTCCGATGATGGTGTGAATTTCACAGAGCCTGTGGTTGTCGCGTACATGGATGATTACCGGTGCTACGATCCCTGCCTGTGGATCGATCCTCTGGGACGGCTGTGGTTTACCTGGTCGATTTGCCCCGATGATGCACTGTTTGCTTCTATTTGTGACAATCCGGATGCAGATGTGCTGCAGTGGGGGGAGCCTTTTAAGGTGGGCCACGACATTATGATGAACAAGCCCATCGTCCTGACCACAGGAGAATGGCTGTTCCCTCTGGCGGTATGGGGGCCGGGGATCCGATCTTTGCCGCCTCAATTTGACAGCAAAACCCCGGAAAAGGGATCTTTTGTGTACAAAACCTCCGATAACGGCAAGACCTTTGTGCGGTTGGGCCGCGCGGATGTTTACAAGCGGCATTTTGATGAACACATGGTGCTGGAACTGCAGGACGGCCGGCTTTGGATGCTGGTGCGCACCTTTTACGGCATCGGACAAGCCTTTTCCAGCGACAGAGGAAAGACCTGGAGCACGGACTCCGACAGCGGTTTGGGTGGCCCAAGCTCCCGGTTTCATATTTGCCGGCTGAAATCCGGTCGAATACTGCTCATTAACCATGTGGATTTTGATAAGCGAAACAATCTGATGGCGTTACTATCGGAAGATGACGGCAAGACCTGGTGTGCCAGACTGATGCTGGATCCCAGAGGTGAGGTTTCCTATCCTGATGTAAAAGAAGCCGATCACGGCTACATCTACATCACTTACGACCGGGAACGGGGCGCTTACAAGAAGAATATGGGCGAAGTTTATGCCAGTGCCCGGGAGATTCTGTTGGCCAGAGTCACCGAGGCTGATATACTCGCAGGAGAGGTTCGTGATCCGGGTTCTTACTTGCAGCGGATCGTTTCCAAACTGGGAGAATATCATGGTAAGGACACCAATCCTTTTGGCGAACCCCAGCTTTATTCTGACCGGGAGTTTGCCTGCAAGCTGCTGGAAAGGCGCAATAACGAGGAAATCATCCAGTCCGTTTTTGATGCTTACCCTTTGAAGTGCTGGGAGCAAAATATAAGCTATCAGTTGAAAATGGACGAACTGATCGCGGATTTTGAAGATGACAGCTACGGAGATTGCGATAAGCTGACACAGATTATCGCGTTGGCCAGGACCATGGCCGGTCATCTGGAGCCCATGCATCCGACGGTGGAGCGGATCCAGAAATGGGTTCAGCAGAATGTCCGGGAGGATATGAATCTGACCCGGATGGCAGGGGAGCTGGGCATCAGCCGGTTCTATATGTGCCACCTGTTCAAGCGCTGCACGGGAACCACCATTTTGGATTACAGAAACGAGCTTCGTTTGACCATTGCCAAACAGGAACTTATCGGCAGTGATAAGAAAATTACGGAGATCGCGGCACTGTGCGGCTTCGGCAGTGATTCCTATTTTGCGGAAATGTTCCAGAATTCCGAGGGAATCAGCCCCAGCACCTACAGAAAACTACATAAAAAGTAACAAAAACAGCCTGTTTTACAGAAAACAGGCTGTTTTTTATTAATCACGATCAGAAAAGTCCAGTTTTGATAGGGGATTGGCTTCCGCTGCAAGCTTCAGTTCGGTACTTTCGATATGGGTATAGATCTGGGTCGTATTTAGATTTTCGTGTCCCAGAACTTCCTGTACCGTCTTGACATCCACGCCACCGGAAAGCATCATGGTGGCCGCTGTGTGACGCAGCTTATGGGCAGAAAACTGTGTGGCATCCAGACCGGCCTTCAGCAGCGCCTTCTTTACCAGGCTATGTACCGCGTCGGTGCTGATTCGGTTGCCGTTTCGGGAGCCGAACAGCGCCCGATTGTCCGTTAGTACTTTTTTGTTGCGTTCGGGCAGGTAGGCATCGATGGCTTTCCGGCAGGCAGAGCCGAAGTAGACGATACGTTCTTTATTGCCTTTACCGACAACACGGATGCGATCCTCGTAAACATCCGTCAAATTTAGGCCAACAAGCTCGCTGCGTCGGATGCCGCAGTTGAGGAAGAGCATTAAGATCGCATAATCCCGCTTCTCATTTTGCCCGGATACTGCACTTAAAAGTGCGGCAGATTGCTCTAAAGTCAGATATTTCGGTAAGCTTTTCCGTAATTTTGGGTATTCCAAATCAGCCACAGGATTCTCTGCAAGCTGCTTGGTTCTGACGGTCAGATACTTATAAAAGGATTTCAGTGCGGACAATTTTCTGGCACGGGAGGCCGGAGAAATGCCGTAATCCGGCGAAGCAGCGTCGGGATTCGCTGTACGGTCGTTCGCAAGGTATGACAGGAAATCAAAGACATCGGATGTGGTAATGTTACGGATAAAGGCAAGATCAATATCCTTGATATCAATATCGTCCAGCCGTGTGTGGATTGGCATATCACTGCGCATGAGCTTCATAAACCGAAGGAACATACGCAAGTCCAAATGGTATTCACTGATGGTAAGTGCGGACTGGCCTTTAATATTTTCGTGATAGATCAGAAAATCGCGGACAATCAGTGGGACATCGTCGTATCGGCGCATAAATTTACCTCCTGAGGGCAGATATCATAGAATGATAAGAAAAAGGCAGAAAATGGCCTTGCATGTGTGAAATCTACCTGGCTGCATATATGATAGCATAAACCTGCTGTAAATGCAACAAAATTTTTATTTTGTTGCGCTAGGTTTCGATAGAGGTATTTAGCCCAAGGGTTATTCCCTGGGCTTTATTAGCTGCCAAGTCTATGAAATTTAGATGTACCTTTATGTGTTTGCGTTGTCATTCTGCTTCAAAATAGCGATTGCGGCATTCATCGATGACGCGGATCGCGTCTTCCATGGAATAATAATCGCCTACTTCTACTGTAATGCCTTGCAGCACCTTATAATTCTGGAAGAAGTTTGCGATTTCTCTCAAAGTGAACTCCGGCAAATCCTCCAGCTTATTGACATTGGCATATCTGGGATCACAGTCTATTACGGAGATCAGCTTATAGTCCTCCTGGCCTCTGTCCCTGGTCGCCAGATAGCCCAGGACTCTCACCGGAACGATGCATCCCGGAAATGTGGGTTCATTAGAAATAACCAGGATATCCAGCGGGTCACCGTCAGGCGCCAAAGTGTGCTCGATAATGCCATACTCTGCCGGATAGATCATAGCGGAATACAGCACCCGATCCAGGCGGATACGGCCGGTCTTTTCGTCCATTTCGTACTTATTTTTAGATCCCAGAGGAATCTCAATCAATACATCTACAACATTATTTTGCATAATTTTACTCCTTTAGTAGCCTTTTTGCTTTAAATCAGAAACCAGTTTTACATAGAATTCGCGGACATCAAAGCCGGGTATATCCTCACGACCCAGGTCGATGATATCCATATGGGAAATGCCCCGTTTGCCTTCCGTTGTAATCATTTGGTAGTGATCGCCCCACTGGAAGGACTCCTTCCCTACCAGGCCGTCATTGGGGCCGTCGTAGTGCTTTACCAGACGGTAGGACAGATTCATGGGGAATCGGCCGCTGCTGCTGCGGTTCAGCAAAGAACCGATGCTTTGGCAGTATACACCTTGTGGTTGGGGTGTCTGTGCATCAAAGACAGAACAATGGGAACATGTGAGATCACGAACGGCAGACATAAAGTCGGGATCCGGATCGCCCAGGTGTTTTAGGGCGGAATTGTAGGCATTTTCTACCTTTCTCTGAACTTTCACCGGAACTTTTTCCAACAAATTGTCTGCAAATATACATCCTCTGTGAGGCGTATTTACAGTGGTCAAAGATGCCACATATTTCGCGGTATCCAAGTACGCCATGGCATAGCGGCAGTCCAGCCCGCCCTTGGAATGAGCGATGATATTGACCTTATTACAGCCGGTTTTTTCTACGATATTTTCAATACGTTCCGCTAAGATCTTCGCGCTGTCTGCAATGGAGAGTGCAGAGGGATGTTCGCCGTAGTAGATTACAGCACCGTTTCTTTGCAGGGTTTTGGGAATTCGTCCCCAATAATTTAACAGGTGGTTATCCCGGAAGAAAACGCCATGGACAAGCAAAATGGGGTAGCGGGTCTTGCAGAGAAACTGATCCTTTCTCCTCTCTTCCAGGGCGTGCTTTTCTTCTTCAAAACGGACTTCCCTGCCTGTGATTCGAATGATCCTGATAAGCATGACCAAATTGGCGATGGGAACCAAACCAAGGAGCAATCCCACTGCGCGGTGGGTGATGCCAAGCTGCACAGAGCTGCCGTAAACGCTGATCATGCCATTCCAGAATAGCATAGCTTCCACCAGAACGCTGATAGCTATGCTGATCAGCCAGTGCTTCCACTGCAGCGGCAGCCACAGCCATCCAAGCCCCAGCTGGATCAGAATGGTGATGGGTAATGAGATTAAGAATGCGGTAAGGCATTGGTTGCCGTGAGCGCAGATTCGCAGCCGGAAGGTGGGTCTTTTCTTCATTACAAGCAGGGGCAGCGCATTGGCGATGAGATTCAGCACAAGAGGCAGTATTACAAACCAACCGCTGATGCGAAGCAAGGGATAACAATTCGCGCAAAGTACCACCAGGACCTTCTGAAGCAGGATCTGCAGGCCGCTATTCATGGCTACCACCTCCTTTTATAAGCAAATTATACAATAAGATGCGCAATAATGCAACTTTTGTGTTATACTAAACTATATTGATGCCGGGAGGACAATATATGTTTTGGTTTCTATTAGGTTTTGCCACTGTCCTTATGGTGGGCTGGGTCTGTATATACACGTTTTTACAGTGCTTCTACTCGCCCAAAAATCGGGTCGAAGATCCATATAAGCTGATTGAGGGCGAACAGTACGAAAAACTGGCCCATGTCATCACTGAATGCACCAGGGTGATGGACAAGGCGCCGTGTCAGTGGGTGTCGGTTACTTCAAAGGACGGTCTTACCTTACATGGCCGGTACTATCACACCCGGGACAATGCCCCCACTGCCATCGTGTTTCATGGCTATAAAAGCAGCGCGCTTCGGGACGGCTGCGGCGGATTCGCGTTAAGTCGGGCTCTGGGTTTCAATATTCTTGTGCCGGATCAGCGAGCTCACGCCAGAAGCGAAGGAACTGTAATCAGCTTCGGCATTATGGAACGATGGGATTGTCTGAGTTGGATCGAATATGTAAATCAGCGATTCGGAAGCGATCTACCAATTCTTTTAAGCGGACTTTCCATGGGTGCGGCAACGGTATTGATGGCTGCGGATCTGCCGCTGCCCGAGAATGTGGTGGGTATTATGGCAGATTGCCCCTACTCCTCCCCTGCCGGTATCATTCGTAAAGTTTGCAGCGAACGGGGATTTCCTGAAAAGCTGGTATTCCCCTTTATTCGCCTTTCTGCAAGGCTTTTTGGCGGTTTTTCTCTGACGGAGACCTCCGCGAAGAAGGCTGTTACCAACGCAAAAGTGCCGATTTTGCTGCTCCACGGGGATGATGATCGCTTTGTTCCCTGTGATATGAGCAGGGGGGTTGCGCAAAGCTGCGCTTCCCCTGTCCAATTGGAGATATTTCCCGGTGCGGGACATGGCCTGTGTTATATGACGGATCCTGAGCGATATGAAGCAGCAGCCTTGGCATTCTTTAAAAGTTTGCCTGCGTTGGCGCCGTATCTGGAAGAATGAAATCTTTGACATTTTGAGTTTTAAGTGGTATACTGTAATCAGAACAAGCCGAGGGAGGATCAGCGCATGAAAAAGACAATCATCACCATCAGCCGTCAGTTTGGCAGCGGCGGCAGAACCGTAGGCCGCATGGTTGCGGAAAAACTGGGTATCCCCTTCTATGACAAGGAGCTGGTGGAGCAGGTCGCTCTGGAATCCGGCTTCGCGCCTAAGTTTGTGGAGGAGCACGGTGAACATTCCCCGGGAAAAAGCCTTTTGTCCTATGCCTTCGCGCCCCAGGGTGTGCCTGGCGTGATGAAGGGCTTGTCCACAGCGGATTTCCTCTGGAATATCCAGTGCGGCGTGATCCTGCAGCTTGCGGATCAGGGCCCCTGTGTTATTGTTGGCAGGAACGCCGACTACATACTCAAAGATCGCAAGGATGTGCTTCACGTGTTCATACATGCGGACATGCCTTACCGGGCTGATCGCATTGTACGCTTGTACGGCGACTCTGAAAAGAGTCCTGAGTCGCGTCTGAAAGAAAAAGACAAGCGCCGGGCAGTAAACTATCAGCACTATACCGGCAGGGATTGGGGCGCCTCGGAAAACTACGATATCTGCATCAATACCGCTACCATTGGGGTGGAACAGGCGGCAGAACTGATTCTGAATCTGCTGAAAGATGAATAAAATCATCGGGCGTGCTTCGGCACGCCCGATGATTGTTATGCGTTCGTTTCTTCTTTGGTTTTCAGCGGAATCAAAGCCCGGGTCAAGCAGAAAAGCGCCGCCAGAATCAGCAAGGAAGACAGCTCTAATACCCACTGGAAGATGCCGATCTTGCCCAGATCATAGAACAAAACCCGAACGACCATGGGAAGTATAAACAGCGCCGAGGACAGGAGCTTACCTGGCAGATAACCGGCAACGGTGATCACCAATACGCCGCCGGCCAGGATATAGCCCAGGAATGCCAGGACAATCCGTAGTGCATCGGCTGTAAAGAAGCCGGCGATCAGCATCAGCAAGCAGAAACCGGCGCCCATAATGGCGTAGAGCCCAGGCGCATTTCGGCGAAGCGCTGCGGAAAACACCAAGAATGCCACCGATAGGCCCATGGTCAGAATCATATCGAAAATGACCTGGAAAATATTCATTTGGGTCAGGTTGACCAGTCCAAAGAAGTATACAACACGAACAAAGAGGGACACACCTATCAGTGCGCTGCACCGGGTGATCCATTTGCTTCTAAAATCCACTACATAACGATCATACTGCTGAAATTTCAAATTCCGCACCTCCCGTTGACACTAGTATACTCCATACAGGAAGAAATTGCAAGAGCCCACGATCAAACCTCGGCGGGGACGCCATCCTGGATATGGATACTGACGCCGTTGACTTCGATATCTTCCTCTGCGTTGATGAGGATGTACTTCACGCCGCCGATGATCCGGGTCTGGATCAGATCAGCCTTGTCCGGCGCTACTTTGATGGAAACATCCGGGGTCTTGATTTCGAAGCGGTTGTGATCAATGATATTCTTGGGGTGAAGCTGAGCGTCAACGCCAAAGGCTTCGTCATAATCCAGGCTGAACTTGGCGATGTGAGCCGCAGAGACGCCGCAGGAGGACAGAACATCTTCCACATCATTCTTCCCTACCGTCAGCACATCCGGCAGTCTGCTCTGCTTGTGCAGCTCGATACGCTGGCAGAGCTGATCGTGAACAGACTGAACCACATCCAGACTGCACTCATCCTTAAGAGAATTGCCCAGAATCGCCTCAAAGTGCTTCTTCTGCTCCGCGGCGGGCTTGGGGATCTTGGTGCGGAACACAGCGTCCACAAAGGCTTCGTGGCTGTCCTTGGGGCTGTGGGTGTAGTACAGGGCATTATAGATATTGGTGCTGCGGCCATCGAACGCCGGGAACAGGAAACCCAGCTCCGGGGCGGATACGGTATTGACGATGCCGCCATCATGGAATTCCTTGCTCTCGGGAATATAGTGCAGGTTAGGCTTGGTCTGCTTCACAGGGCAGATGGCGCACAGCAGGAAAGTAAAGGTCTCGTCGCTGCGCTCGGAGTCTCCTTCCCCGTCCTTGTTCTTAAAGGGAACATCATAGCTGTCGCAGCCCAGGAGAATGAGGTAATTTGCGTGGAGGGATATGGTCTCCACAGCCTTTTGATAAAACTGCATCCGCAGGGCTTCATCCTTAAGGCCGGTTTGCCGCAGATCCATTAACAGCTTATGCTCGGGACTTCCGGCGACCTGGCTGGTTTGGAAGCTGATATCGATCAGATTCTTTCCCAGGGTGCCGGAAAGGCTCCGCTTCAGCAGGCCAAAATATTTTTCACCCTCGTTTTCCGACATCAGCGCGGTGCTGAGCCGAAATTCGGAGATAATTTCCTTGTTTTCATTGACATAGCAGCCGTAAATGGCAGGCATATTGCTGCGATCCCGGCGGATATGCCGGCGAATTTCGCCGACTTCTCTTGTGTTCATAGCTAACCTCGTTTTACAATAGATTGCATAAGGAACTCCCGGCTGAAAACCGGGAGTTTTCCGTTAGTCCCAAAGGCATTTCCAATTCTGGATGAAGTATTCAATGCCGGAATAAAGGGTCGTCACAACGATAACTGCTGTAACGAGCCAGCCCAGCCAATCGACGGTGGGAAAACCCATCCAGACGCACAGGCCGATCATGGTGCTGGCGGTTTTTACTTTGCCGCTCCAGCCGGCGGCAATGACGGTGCCTTTTTGCACAGCGATGAGTCGTAGACCGGTTACCGCAAATTCCCGGGTCAGGACGATCATCAGCGCCCAAGCGGGGAATCTACCCCATTCGCAGAGCATAGCCATGGCGGCGATGACCAAAAGCTTATCGGCCAGAGGATCCAGGAACTTACCGAAGTCGGTGACCTGGTTATACTTTCGGGCAATATGGCCGTCCACATAGTCCGTCAGGCTGGCGATAATGAACAGCGCCAGGGATGCCCACATCCAGGGGCCGGGCATGCCGCCACTGAGATACATGAACACCATAAACACCGGGATAAAAGCCACCCGGATCAGTGTGATCTTACTTGCTGTTGTCATGCTTCTACCTCCACGAGATATCCGGACAGATCACCGTCGATGATGCTGTCAATTTGAACGGTTACAAATGTACCTTCGGAAATGGGTTCGTCGGATGCGATCCAGACTCTGCCGTCAATGTCTGGGGAGTCGGCGTAGGTACGGCCGAAATACTGCTGGAATTCTTCATCGTAGCCGTCTACCAGGACTTCCACTACCCTGCCCATCATGGATTGACTGTAATCGTCCATGATGTCGGACTGGACGGTTTCGATCATCTCGGCTCGGGCAAGTGCCACGGCGTTGTCGGGATATGCCATCTCAGCAGCGGGCGTACCCTCCTCGGGAGAGAAGGCAAACGCGCCCACGCGCTCCAACCGCTGCTCCTTCAGGAACAGGCACAGTTCCTCAAATTCCGCCTCGCCCTCACCGGGCAGGCCGGTGATGACACTGGTACGCAGTACCAGTCCGGGGATACGGCTGCGTAGCTTGGCAAACAGGGCTTTGAGGAACGCCCCATCTCCCCTGCGGTTCATCAGCTTCAAGATTTTGCTGTTACAATGCTGGATGGGGATATCCAGATATTTGACGATCTTGGGTTCCTGCGCGATGACATCGATGAGCTCGTCATCAATCTCATCAGGATAGATGTAGTGAATGCGCACCCAGTGCAGCGCTTCAATGGCGCACAGTTGCCGCAGAAGCTCTGGCAAAAGCCGTTTATGCTCCGGAAGATCCGTGCCATATCTGCTGGTGTCCTGAGCCACCACAATGAGTTCCTTAACACCGGAGGCAGCCAGAAGTCGGGCTTCATAAAGTACATCGTCCATCTGGCGGCTGCGGAATTTACCCCGCAAGTAAGGGATAATGCAGTAGGCGCAGCGATTGTCGCAGCCTTCGGCGATCTTTAAGTAAGCGTAATGCTCCGGGGTGGTCAGGATACGGCCGGTTTCTTCCTCCGGGGCATCGATGGAGCCAAAATCGCGGACTGCTTGATCATTCAGCAACGCTTCGATCGCCGGGACAATCTGGGTGTAGCTGCCGGTGCCGAGAATGCCGTCCACCTCGGGAAGCTGCTCCAAAATCTGCTCCTGATAGCGCTGGGACAGGCAACCGGTGACCAGAATCTTGCCAATTTGACCGGCATCCTTCAATGCAGCCATCTGCAGAATAAAGTCGATGGCTTCGGACTTTGCCGAGTCGATAAAGCCGCAGGTGTTGATGACCACCACATCGCAGCCGGCAACGCCGCCGCAGACGGTATGACCTGCCTCCTGGACCCGGTACATCATCCGTTCGCAGTCTACCTGGTTTTTGGCGCAGCCCAGGGAGATAAAACCAATATTTGCCATGTTAATCCTCCGGGAATTCTTCAGTGTCCAATGAAAGTTGATCCAATGCGCGGCGGATTCGGCCGTAGCTGTGACCTCTGCGGATCAGCGCGTCAATGGCGCGCTTAACTTCCTTTTGATCGGAATCAGCGGAAAGCCGGCTTCGCAGAAATTCGGAAATAGCATCCGTTTGTTCCGGGTAGTCCCGCAGGGCATCCTCCCAAAGGGATTTGGGAATCCGCTTTTCGTAAAGTGCCTGCTTTGCCCGGGCGAGGCCATAGCCCTTGCGGATGCAGCTATTGACGACAAGCTCTGCGGTTCGGCTGTCGTCCAAAAGATCCATATCCGACATCCACTGTACTGCCAGCCTGGCCTGCTCAGGGGCCTCCCCTTTTCGCACCAGCCGCTGCTCCAGGTCTCCTTTGGAAACATTGGAAGCAGATACGATGCGGACAGCCCGCATTTTGGCGGACATTTCCCCGGCTGCTATCCGCAGAGCATCCATTTGCTCGGTGGTCAGCTCGCAGCCGGTATAGAGGCCGAAATCTTCGATGGTCTGGCGGTACAGCCGCATAATGCTGCCGTCATCAAAACGAAGCAGATATCTGCCTGCTCTGTCCGGCGAAGCGGACAGATGCTCAAGCCTCATCGTCAAAATCGTCGGCGCTTACGGCGATGGGCTTATCCGCTGCCTTTGCAGGTGCTTTGACTGCAGTCTGGGTAGCCTTCATCAGATTCTCACGAACCTTGGCTTCCACTTCCTCTGCAATATCGGGGTTGGCCATCAGGTAATCCTTCACGGAATTGATACCCTGGCCGATACGCTCATCGCCCATGGAGAACCAGCTGCCGCTCTTCTGGATAATATCCATCTGAACTGCCAGCTCCACCAGCTCGCCCCACTTGCTGATGCCCTGACCGTACATGATGTCAAAATGGGCCTCACGGAAGGGAGGCGCGACCTTATTCTTGACCACCTTAACGCGGGTCTTATTGCCAATGACATTGCCGCCTTCCTTGATGGACTCGGTCTTGCGGACGTCCAGACGGACGGAGGCGTAGAATTTCAGAGCGTTACCGCCGGTGGTGGTTTCGGGGTTGCCGTACATCACACCGATCTTCATGCGCAGCTGGTTGATGAAGATAACCACGCAGTTGGTCTTGGCGATGGTACCGGCCAATTTGCGCAGAGCCTGGGACATCAGGCGAGCCTGCAGACCCACGAAGGTATCACCCATTTCGCCCTCGATTTCCTGCTTGGGAACCAGGGCGGCTACGGAGTCCACAACAATGGCATCCACAGCGCCGCTGCGAACCAGAGCGTCGGTGATTTCCAGAGCCTGCTCACCGGTATCGGGCTGGGAAACCAGCATATTATCCGTGTCTACACCCAGGGCCGCAGCATAGACAGGATCCAGGGCGTGCTCTGCGTCCACAAAGGCTACCTCGCCACCCATTTTCTGTGCCTGCGCCAGGATGTGCAGTGCCAGGGTGGTTTTACCGGAGGATTCCGGTCCATAGATCTCGATGATACGACCCTTGGGTACGCCACCAATGCCCAGTGCGGCATCCAGTGCCAGAGAGCCGGTGGGAATGGCGTCCACATTCATTTCAGGGCGGTCACCCAAACGCATGACAGTGCCCTTGCCAAAGTTCTTTTCGATCTGTGCCAGGGCGGTCTGCAGTGCCTTTTTCTTATCGGATGCGGGAGTAGGTGCTTCGTAAGCGGTTTTCTTTGTAGCCATGGTTAATCTTCCTTCCTGCCAAATTGGGCAATGACTGCCCGTTCTCTGTCGTTATAATCTCTGGAGCGTTCCAGAATGGTATACCCTTTTGTTGTCAGGATCTGACAAACCGCATCCCCCTGCCCCGTGCCGAACTCAAAGCAGAGATATCCGCCGGGTTTCAGGGCCGCGGTGTAATTCTCCACGATACAGCGATAGAAATCCAGGCCGTCAGTGCCGCCATGGAGCGCCAGGTGCGGCTCATAGTCCTTTACGCTGGTGGGAAGCTGGATCATTTCCTCTGTAGTGATATAAGGGGGATTGGAAACAATCAAATCAAATTTACCTAAAAATACCGCCGGTATTCCCAGCGCATCCGACTGAACACAGGATACGCGTCCGGTCAGATGATTCAAAACCGTATTTTTCTTCGCTACTGCCAGGGCTTCCTGGGAGATATCCGCCAGTGTGACCCGGGCGTTGGGAACGCGGCTGGCAATCGCAAGGCCAATGCAGCCTGATCCGGTGCAAAGGTCCAGAATCCGGGGATCGCCGTCCAAGGCCGATGCCCGATCTATGGCCAGCTTCGCCACGGCGCAGGTGTCATCTCTGGGGATTAGAACATTAGCGTCCACATACAGCTGCAGGCCGTAGAACTCCCACTGACCCAGGATATATGCCAGGGGCTCTCCGCTGAGCAGCCGATCGACTCCGGCCTCTACGGTTTCACAGACGGCTTCAGAAGCGTACTGCTCGCCGTCGGCAAGGAGCTGCGCCTGGTTCTTACCGGAAACGTGGCAGATCAGGTTTCGTGCCATGAAGCCGGCGGTTTCTTTGTCCTCAGTTTTCAGCAGTGCCCGGCGTGCGTCCAAATAAAGCTGGGAATACTTCTTTACCAACGGTCTGTCCCCTCTTCTTCCGGCAGGACTGCCTGCAAGGAGGCAATGCCCACTTCAATCATGGAATCATCGGGCTCATTGGTGGTAAAATTCTGAAACCACATACCAGGGGCGGACAGTGCCCGGGTGAATGCATTGTCGTGGCGTCCAACCAGGCGGTTTATCTCATAAGTAACGGACACCACCAAAGGCAGCAGGAGCAGCTTAAAGAGGATCATAATCAGCCGGTACAGGAACTGCCCTCGCATAGCGTTCAGCGCCGGGATCAGCGCCAGCAGGGCCGAGGATGCCACGGAAAAGACCAGAATGGAAATGACCATGACGATCAGCAGAAAACTGGTGCCGCACCGGGGGTGCAGACGGGTTTGCTTCCGGACATTCTCCACAGTCAGAGGCAAGCCGGCTTCATAGCAGCGGATGGTTTTATGCTCCGCGCCATGGTAGGCAAATACCCGGCGCATTTCTTTCATTCGGGATACAAGGAGCATATAGCCCACAAAAATCAGGATCCGGACGATACCTTCCACCAGGTTCAGCAGGACTGTGCTGTGAATAACACCGTCCAGCAGGCTGCTGGCGATCATAGGCAGGACAAAGAACAGTCCGATGGACATGGCCAGACCGAGAAATACGGAAAAGCCGATGATGGCTTTCTGGAACTTCTCATTGCCCAGCTTCTTTTCCAGCCATTGATCAAATTTGGAGGATTCTTCTTCCTCCATCCCCTCCTCCGGGGTCAGGTCAGCTGAGCGCATCAACGCCTTTACGCCCACAACCTGGGAATCAAAGAAATTTACCGCGCCGCGGATAAAGGGCCATGTGGCAAAAGAACCCTTCTTCCGCTTTTTTCTGGGGGTGGTTTCAACCTCCAGACCGTCTGCGGTTCGCACGACAATGGCATCCTTTTCAGGACCACGCATCATAATACCTTCGATCAGTGCCTGACCGCCGATCATGGTTTTAAACTTCTCGCAGCAGGGCTGCGTTTCTTTCTTGCTCATACTAGTTCCTTTCCTATTGGGAGATCGGCAACGATACGGTTACCAATGTGCCGCCCCCCGGGGCATTTTCCAAAATCAAATCGCCGCCGTGCATGGCAACGATCTCGTCACAGACCGCAAGACCGATACCGGTTCCACGGGCTTTGGAACTGCCCTTATAAAATTTGCGTTTGACCAGGGAAAGCTCGTCCTCGGGGATGCCCGGGCCAAAGTCCCGGATCTGCACCACTAGGCGACCCTGTTGTCGGCGGATGGATGCTTCGATCCTGCCGCCTTCGCCGCCATGCTTGGCAGCGTTGTCCAATATATTCAGGAAAACCTGCCGCAATCTTTCGGGATCGCAGGTGATTTCCGGAATTTCTTCGTCATCATCCAGGTATTCCAGCTGGATATTCTCCTGCTTCAGACGGCTGGAATACATATAAACAATATCTTCAAACTCGCCCCGGAGGTCAGCCTGGCACATGTTCAGCGTCATGCGGCCGTCCTGGATGCGGTTAAAGTCCAGCAGACTTACTACCATTTCCGTCAAACGCCGGGCTTCCCGCTGGATGATGGTCATGCCCCTGCGGGTATCTGCGTCCATATTTTCATCGGAAAGCAGGGTCTCGCTCCAGCCGGTAATGGCGGTCAGGGGTGTACGGAGCTCATGGGACAGAGAGGAAATAAATTCCCGCTGCATGACCTCGTTTTGGTTGATCTGAGTGGACATTTCGTTGATGGCGGAGGCCAATTCTCCGATCTCATCGTTGTATTTTGTCTGGATCTGAATGCCGTAAGTGCCATTGGCGATCTTATGGGCTTTTTTGGTGATCTGCCGAACCGGAACAAGGATGGTGCGGATATAGTAACCGCTGCTGAGCAGAACCACCAGCATCACAAGTGCCAGAATGGTAATGGAATAAAGAAACACTTTTAGAATCTGCCAGTCCAGCAGACGGGTGGATGTGACATAGCGCAGCACACCGATGACCTGGCCGTTGCTGTAAATGATAGGGCTGGATACCGCGATGATCCGCTCGCCGGTCCACTCGTCCTTGCCAATAAAGGGCTGGGGCGCTCGGGTGTCCATGGCAAGCTGGATATCCGAGGTGACAGGGGCTTGTCCGGTCCAGTTGCCATAAGAGGATGCCACCAACCGGCCGGACGCGCTGATGAACTGAAGCTCGATCTTGTTTCGGTCCTCAAAGGTTTTCGCGTAGTTGATACAGGACTGATAGTAGGTACTATAGTCCAAGTTGCCGTAGTCGGCGAAAAAATCCGTGGTAGTCTCCGCCCGGTAGCGAAGATCCGCCTGGACGCTGGTATGATAATAAGCAGAAAAGACCGCGGTGACGATAATCACGCAGAGCATGCCCAGAGCAAAAACCACCATGACGGTATTCAGAATCCAACGCTTATGCAAGCCGCCGATGCGTTTCACGGGCAACCCCTCACTTTCGTCGGAGGATCAGATCCCCCACTTATAGCCAAAGCCCCAGACAGTGGTGATATAGGTGGGGCTGGTGGCATCGTCTTCGATCTTGATGCGAAGGCGGCGGATGTTGACATCCACGATCTTCAGCTCGCCGTCATAATCTCGACCCCATACGGCATCCAGGATGTCTTCCCGGGACAGGGCTCTGCCGGGATTCTGCATGAACAGCTTCAGAATGGAGTACTCCACCTGGGTCAGCTTGATGCGGCTTCCGTTCTTTTCCAGGGTATGGTTGCGGGTGTTCATAACGAAGGGTCCCTGGCTAAGCATCTCAGAATTGGCGGTGTTGTCACCACCGATCCGACGGAACAGTGCGTCAATGCGGGCGGTTAGCTCGGCGGGAGAAAAGGGCTTGGTCACATAATCGTCAGCGCCGGTCATCAGGCCGGTAACCTTGTCCATTTCCTGGGTTCTGGCAGTGAGCATGATCACGCCGATCTGCTTACTGGTTGCCCGGATACGCCGGCAGACCTCGAAACCGTCAATGTCCGGCAGCATAATATCCAGAATCGCCACGCCGATGTCCGGGGTTTCCCGGAGCTTATCCAAAGCCTCCTGGCCGGTGCCGGCCTCAATGACCTCGTAGCCCGCTCTGCGGAGGTTAATGACCACAAAGCTGCGAATATTGATTTCGTCCTCCAGAATCAACACTTTTTTCATATCGAATCCCTCTTATGTTTCACCATTGTTCCAATCCTGCACGATCAGGTGGAAATTATTGATCAGTCCCTCACGGCTCATACCGTAGGTAGCGGAAGCCACTTCCAGTTCCGCCGCATAAACGACGGTATCTGTTCTCAGGACGACAAATCGGTTTTGTTCGGTTGCCTGCTCTTCCCGTTTGGAGCCGGTCAGCACATGGATGGTAAGCAGTTTTTGAGAAGCAGTAAAATCTTCATCCCAAAGGTACATCTCATAGCTGCTGCCCTTCTGCACAAATGCCGTCCGCAAGGCTAGGTCGTTTCGTAGCTGCAGATACCAGCCGCCGACAAAATTATGGTAGGTATATTGCTTGTCTGCCTCCCGGCCGTCACTGCACATGGCATACCAGCGCACAATGTGCTGCCGCTGCTCCTGGATGGTATCTTCGGGCAGGCGGCTGTCGATCAAGTGAGGCAGCTCCAGTGTTCCGTCGCCGTCGATATCATCTGCAAACACATAGTAGCTGCGCAGGGTCTGGATGCTGGTGCCGGTTTCGTTGGAGAATGTCACATTCCGAAACACACCGCGAACCTCTGCGTACACATCCGTTATGATGGCGTCATTGCCGGCGTCGCTGGCAACATAAACCGCAGGCAAGCCATCGTGAAGACGGCTGACCATAATGCGCATGATGTTTTCTGCAGGGCGGGACATACTGGCCTGGGCTGTGCGCTCCAGAACGCCGTTTTCCAGGTTATAGAGCTCTGCTACGCCGTTGTGAGTTTCCGCTTCGCCCTGCCGCAGAAGAAGCAGTTCCTTCTTGCTGTCAATGTCCATATCCGTGCAGACAAAGTTTGTATAGGTGGTTTTCAGGATCTCCTCAAACTGACCGTTTCGCAGAGAATAGACGGACACCGACCGGGCAACCTGGTCGCTGATCTGACGACCGACGATGATCTCAAGGCCGCCCTCCTTATCCATGTCCACATATTCCACCTGCTGAAAGCTGGAACCGGTACTTTTGATGTTTCCCAGCAAGGTGTAGTCATCCTCAGTTCTCGAAAAAACGAAGATCTGCAACGGATTGTCCGCGCTGCCCTTGGCAAACAGCAGATATTCCTCCTGCCCATCGCCGTCCAGATCTGCCATCTGGACAGTCTGCTGGTACTCGCCGGATATGGGGGCGCTGTATTCCAGGCCCTCCATGACCTTATCAATCTCGTTCTGGAGATTGGTATAAGATTCTGAACGCTTGGGCAGACAGTACAGGTCGTTGACCGAGGTCATGTTGCAGCCGCTGAGAAGAAAAACCGCTGCAATCAGCAAGAATATGAAATTGCGATATCTCACAGCGTATCATCCTTCCAAACAAGTATTATAGCACATATATGGGAAAAAGGAAAGTTATTTCAGCACAACATTTGCTTCTCCCAGCAGATTTTTCAGTTCCGCCAGCATTCTGGTGTCCAACGCAGCGGTAGTGCCACGCATTTTGCGGGTATCGGCAAAGAACACCTTGACGGTACTGTTGCCGGGGAACATGTTGATAATGGCGCGAACCTTGCCGTACCGGGGATCACTCTCCCCTTTCAGCTGCAGATACAGCGTGCCTTCAAGAACCTTGTTTTCAACAGGTTCGTTGGGCTGGGGCGGTTCGTTGGCAAAGTCGGAGATGGGACGTGCGCGGTTGATGACGATCTGGGGTTCCTTTTCATCTCGAATGGACAGCCTGCCGGTGATAACCACGGCACTGTTTTCCCGCAGATAACCGCCAAATTGGTTCAAAACATTGGAAAAAGCCAACATTTCGATAGAAGCGGTATCATCCTCCACGGTGACATAGGCCATCATGGAATTGTTCCGGGTGGTCTTCATCTTCACATTCTGAACAATACCGGCCACGCTGACGATGCTGTCATCCCGGTAATGGCTTTCCTCATCCATCAGCTTCGCCATGGGCACAACATGGGTTCCCTTCAGGTACTGGCGATAATCGTCCATGGGGTGTCCGGACAGGTAGATGCCGGTAGTTTCCTTTTCCATGGACATAAGATCCGCCTTACTCATTTCCGCCAATTTCGGAATGGGCATGGCGCTGACTGCTTCGTCATCGGCCTCCAGCATACCGAACAGTCCCATCTGGCCTTCCAGATTCTTCTTCCGGGAGGACGCAACGCTGTCCATCATGCTCTCATATACTGCCAGCAGCTCACTGCGGTGGTTGCCGAAGCAGTCCATAGCGCCGCACTTAATGAGGTTCTCCACAGCGCGTTTATTCAACTCACCTTCCCCCATTCTCTGGAGGAAGTCTTCCAGGGAGCGGAAAGGACCGTCTGCATTTCGCTTTGCTGCAACAGAGCGAATCAGTCCCCTGCCCACATTCTTGACAGCGCCCATACCGAAGCGGATGCAGTCGCCCTCAACGGTAAAGGGATCGTCGGAATGGTTGATATCCGGGGGCAGAACGGGGATTCCCAGTTCCTTACACTCGGCAATATAGCCGGAGATCTTGGTTGCGGAATCCAGCACAGAGGTCATCAGCGCCGCCATGTACTGCCGGGGATAGTGGCACTTGAGATAAGCTGTCTGATAAGAAACAACGGCGTAGCAGACAGCGTGTGCCTTGTTAAAGGCATAGTTGGCGAAGTCAACGATCTCGTCATAGATAGACTGCGCCACAGATTCGGGGATATTATGACCGATACAGCCGGTGATCCCCTGCTTTTCATCGCCGTAGACGAAGACTTTTCGCTCAGACTCGATGACCTTCATCTTCTTTTTTGAGATAGCACGGCGGATGTTGTCCGCCTGACCCATGGTATAGCCGCCCAGGGAACGGAAGATCTCAATCACTTGCTCCTGGTAGACGATACAGCCATAGGTAACCCGCAGAATGGGCTCCAGTAAGGGCGTCTTATAGGTGATCTTTCGGTGATCCAGCTTATTGGCGATAAAGGTAGGGATGGAATCCATGGGACCCGGACGGTAAAGCGCCACAATAGCCGTCATGTCTTCGATGGAGGTGGGCTTCATATTGACGCAGACACCGGTGATACCGGCAGATTCCAGCTGGAATACGCCCTGGGTCTTGCCCTCCGCCAGCATGGCAAAGGTAGCGGGATCATCATCGGGCACGGTATCAATATTGAAATCCGGCTCCAATTTGCGGATCTCCCGCTGGGCATCCTCAATAACGGTGAGGTTGCGAAGTCCCAGGAAGTCCATTTTCAGCAGACCCAGCTCTTCGATGGTGGTCATGGTGTACTGGGTGACGATGGTATCCTCGTTCCGGGACAGAGGTACATAGGTACACACCGGCTCGGCGGTGATAACAACGCCGGCGGCATGGGTAGAGGTGTTTCTTGGCATACCCTCCAGGCTGCGGGCGGTATCGATGAGCTGACGTACCCGAGGATCTTCATCATACATGGCTTTCAGCTGGGGAGAAGTTTTCAATGCTTCATCCAGAGTGATGTGCAGGGTGTTGGGCACCAGTTTTGCAACCACGTCGGTCTCCGCGTAGGTAAAGTTCAGGGCGCGGCCCACATCCCGGATAGCGCCCCGGGCAGCCATAGTACCGAAGGTAGCAATCTGGGCGACATGATCCTTACCATACTTTTCCGTGACATAGTCGATGACCTCGCCACGGCGTTCCTGGCAGAAGTCCGTATCAAAGTCCGGCATACTGACACGCTCGGGATTCAGGAAACGCTCGAAAATCAGGGCGTACTTCATGGGATCCACTTCGGTGATATGCAGGCAGTATGCCACGATGGACGCAGCGCCTGAGCCACGGCCGGGGCCAACGGGAATGCCGGCTTCCTTGGCATAGCGGATGAAATCCCATACGATCAGGTAGTAGTTGGTATAGCCCATGCCACTGATAACGCTGATCTCGTACTCCAGGCGGTCTTTATATTCCTGAGGAGGATTGGCGTAGCGCTGGGCAAAGCCGTCATAGCAGAGCTTGCGGAAGTATTCCTCGTTAGTATAGCCTGCCGGCACCGGGAAGGCCGGTAAGTGATACTGATTGAAAACAAACTCTACATTGCACATATCGGCAATTTTTATGGTGTTTTCAAAAGCTTCGTCGCAATTGGGGAATAACCGGCGGAGTTCTTCCTCGCTCTTGAGGTAGAATTCCTCGGTTTCAAATTTCATGCGGTTGGGCTCGTCCACAGTCCGGCCGGTCTGCACGCACAGCAGGACATCCTGCATTTCGGCATCCTCTTTGCGCAGATAGTGGGCGTCATTGGTAACCACCAGGGGCAAACCGGTTTCCCGGCTCAGACGCAGAATGCCCTGGTTTACAGGGGTCTGGGCATCAATACCGTGATCCTGGAGCTCCAGATAGAAACGGTCTTCGCCAAAAATATCAGCCAGCTTCAGAGCGTATGCCTTTGCGCCCTCGTAATTCTCCTCCAGCAAAAACTGGGGGATGGGGCCGCCCAGGCAGGCAGACAGTGCGATCAAGCCCTCGTGGTACTGCTCCAACATGGCAAGATCCACTCTTGGCTTGCCGTAGAAACCGTTGGTGAAGGCTTCGGACACCAGCATACAGAGGCTTTCGTAGCCCTTATTATTCTCACAGAGCAGAACAAGGTGGTAAGGATCATCGTCAATCTTATGGACACGGTCGGCAATGGTCCGGCGGGTCAGGTAAACCTCACAGCCGATAATGGGCTTGATACCGGCGGCTTTTGCGGCCTTATAGAAATCAATACAGCCGTACATAACGCCGTGGTCGGTGATGGCAATAGCATCCTGGCCAATCTCCTTGACCCGATCCATCATCTTGCTGATACGGCAAGCGCCGTCCAGAAGGCTGTATTCGGTATGGACATGCAGATGTACAAAGCTCATTTCACAGCCTCCTTTGCATTTTCTACCAGCTTTTTCAGCCGATGATTCATAGCGGGTTTGCTGATTGGCGGTTCTATGGATGCGGCAAGCTCCGTTAAGGATGCTTCCGGGTGCTGTTCCCTGGCCACAGCGGCCTGCTGCAGCTTTTGGGGCAGGCTTTCCAGCAGTCCCAGTTCCCGCAACGTGCGGATGGCGGAAAGCTGCTCCTGGGCAGCCTCAACAACCTTGGAAGTATTGGCGTCGTCGCAGTTGCAGCGCCGGTTTACTTTATTGTTCAGCTCTTTTTCCAGGCGGGCTTCCATAATGCCCATGGCAGCCACAGGCGCGCCCAGAAAGGTGAGAAAATCGGAGATCTGTTCGCTCTGTTTCAGATAAAGCACCTGTCCCCCACCCCGACTGGCGGATTTCATGGGAAAACCCATGATTTCCTGGGTAAGGGCGAAGGTTTCCCGGGATACGCTGTGATGGCTGGTGGCGATTTCCAAATGATAGCCCTTGTTGGGGTCTGTCACGCTGCCGCCGGCCAGGAATGCGCCACGGATGAAGGCAGTCTTGCAGCAGTCTTCCTCAACCACCGGCAGATTCACATGCAGGGACAAGGTATCCTTGGGGTCAAAGCCGAAAATGGTCATGATCTCCGTGAGTTTATCCGGATCGTTGATCTGGAAAACCAACTTGCCCGGGGCTTCAATGCTGGGAAAAAGGTCGAAATTGACATTAAAGGCGCGCTTGAACAGCCGGGGCAAAATGGACGCAAACTCCCGGCTTTCTGTTATGATGCGGATACCGTCTGCGCCAAAGCTGTTGCAAAACAGCAGAATGCCGAAGCACTGGGCAAGGCAGCAGCATTGCTTTTGCGGAATCGCCCGGCATATTTCTGCCTTGGCAGCGCCGGAAAAGGAGATGGCCATGTCAGGCCTCCTTTCGCAAATTACCAGATTCTGACTTCCGGCTCCAGACGGATACCGGATTTTTCAAAGACGATGTCCGAAACATTGGACAGCAGATTCTTCACATCCTCTGCAGTGGCATCACCAAGATTCACGGCGAAGCCAGCATGCTTGGTAGAAATCGCTGCACCGCCTACGCTGTAACCTTTCAGACCGGCCTGGTCAATGAGTGCTGCGGCGTAACCGCCCACGGGGCGCTTAAAGGCGCTGCCGGCGGAGGGCATATCCAGGGGCTGGGAAGCGGAGCGTTTACCCATCAGCTCCTTCATTTTGGCACGGATCTCGTCGGCAGGCTTGGGCTCCAGACAAAAGATGGCACTGATGACAATTTCACCTGTTTCTTCCAGGGCGCTGTGACGGTAGGAAAACCGCATATCCGCGGCGCTGACCTGACGGATCGTACCTTTGCTATCCATGACTTCCACTGACTCGCAGATTTGGCAGATCTCACCGCCGTAAGCGCCGGCGTTCATATACACGCCACCGCCTACTGTGCCGGGGATGCCGTGAGCAAACTCCATGCCGCCCAAACCGTGATTTGCGGCAAACACGGCGGCTCTGGTCATGGTCACCCCGGCCATAACGCCAATTCGGTTATCATCCAGCAGCTCCATACCGGAAAGGCAGTCCTTCAGGCAGATCACGATGCCGCTGATTCCATCATCGGGCGCCAGGACATTGGTTCCTGCGCCTAAGATAGCGCTTTTGCAGTCCAATAAAGCGGACACAGACATAATTTCCGACAGTTCTTCCCTGCTTTTGGGGAAGATCATAGCTTCCACAGGACCGCCGATACGGAAGGATGTATGATTGGTCATGGGCTCGGAAAATCGCATCTCTATATGGGGCAAACGGGTTGCCAACTCACGCTGCATAGCAGTTAATTCAGTCATAAACGCCTCCGGGTGTATGATTGTTCTTTTATACTATACCACACCAAATGCCAATATGCAATTGTTACCGAAATGAAATTTTTGTAAAAAGGAACCCCCCGGTAAAACCGGGGGTTCTTCATATGCGGGCATAGCCCTATGTTTCTTGCGTAATACGTAAACGCATAATAACAGCCCGCCAACTGCATTGTTTTACTTGCGACCCGTAAAC
>SVLD01000027.1 GCA_015068125.1 Oscillospiraceae bacterium
TAAAATGTGTGTAGGACAATATGCTTACCTCCGTGTAGTTTGATTGTGTGACAACTACATTTTACACTAAGGTTTGCATATTGTCTTATTTTATTTTGGGCGTTGCACTTCGAATTATAACCTGCCACCTCCCCTTACACAGGGGAGGCTCGCGCTACGCGCTCCATACAGAGTTTCAAATTGCAAGTTGAATTACCGAAAACTGCTTCTTTTCAAGTCTTGTATTTTGTGGTACAATGGCGTAAAAAGGAGGCGAAAAGTGTTGAAAGAGAAAGTATCTGCCATTATTCGTGCCCTAAAGGAGCGTTACCCCGTTGCGCCCTGTGCTCTGCATTACAGCAAGGACTATGAACTGATGATCGCCGTGCGGCTTTCTGCCCAATGCACCGACGCCCGGGTGAATCTGGTAACCCCTGCCCTGTTTGCCGCTTATCCCACCCTGGAAGCTATGGCTGGGGCGGATATTAAGCATGTGGAGGAATTGGTGCACTCCTGCGGCTTTTACAAGCACAAGGCACGGGACATCGTCCTGGGCTGTCAAATGCTTCTGAACGACTACGACGGCAAAGTGCCGGGGAACATGGAGCAGCTTCTGCGCATTCCCGGTGTGGGACGGAAAACAGCGAATCTTCTGCTTGGAGATCTCTACGGTGTGCCGGGCAGCGTGGTCTGCGATACCCACTGCATCCGCATTTGCGGCAAATTAGGTCTTTCCAAAGGGAAGGATCCGGAGAAGGTGGAACAGCAGCTTCGGGCTATTCTGCCCCCGGAGGAAAGCTCGGATTTTTGCCACCGTATCGTACTTTTCGGTCGGGAAATCTGCACCGCAAGAAGCCCTAAGTGCGCCGAGTGCTCCCTGGCACTGTGGTGCGACGAAGTCAACAGAAGCGAAAAATAAGAGCGTTCTAACTCCCCTCCTTCTCCGCATAAACTGTGGACAAGGAGGGATTTGCTTTGTCCAGGAAACTGCCGATTTTTTACAGCGCTCTGATGCTCACCGGCGTAAACCTGCTGCTTCGTCTGGTGGGTACTTCGTTTCAGGTATATCTCTCCGGTCGAATCGGTGCTGAGGGCATCGGGCTTTTACAGCTTACCATGTCCGTGGGGTCAATGGCTATGGTGGCTGGGATGGCAGGTATTCGCACCACCACCATGTATCTGACCGCCGAAGAATTGGGCAAACAGCGGCCAAAGAATGTGCCCTGGGTGCTGTCGGGATGTCTAGTGTACAGCGTTGTTTGCAGCAGCGCTGTGGGGCTGGGTGTGGCCGCTTTCGCGCCCCTGATCGCGAAAAACTGGATCGGCAATATGCAGATCGTGGACGCGCTGCGACTGTTTTCTGTATTCCTGCCGGTGAGCTGCCTTTCCGGTGTGATGACCGGGTATTTTACGGGAGCAAACCGCATCGGCACCCTGGCGGCAGTGGAGGTGGCGGAGCAGCTTTGCTCCATGGTATGCACGCTGGTTCTTCTGCAGCTATGGGCCGGACACGATCCCGGCAGGTCATGCCAGGCGGTGATTTTTGGCGGCTGCCTGGGCGCGGCAATGACCCTCAGTGTGCTGGTAATTTTAAGGCTGCGGGATAAATCCCCCATGGGAGAAAAAATCCCTCTTACAAGGCGGCTGACCCGGACGGCCATCCCCCTGGCGGTGGCGGATGACCTGCGCACCGGCATCAGCACTGTGGAGAATTTGATGGTACCAAAGCGGCTGGCGCTGTACCCGGGAACAACCTCCGCTCTGGCGGATTTTGGCATCGTCAGCGGTATGGTTTTCCCGGTACTGATGTTTCCGGCAGCGATTTTATTTGGATTGACAGAGCTGCTGATACCGGAGCTGGCACGGAGCCGGGCAGCGGGCAGTCAGCGAAGGATCTGCCATCTGGCAGTGAAAAGTCTTCGGGTGGCCCTGCTGTATGGGGGCTTATGCGGCGGAATCCTGTTCCTGTGCGCAGAGCCACTGTGTCTGGCACTTTATGCCAACACGGATGCCGGCAGGTATTTGAAGTGGTTCTCTTTACTGGCGGTGATGCTGTATCTGGATGCGGTAACCGATGCCATGATCAAAGGCTTGGGACAGCAACAAATCTCGGTACGGTACAATATTATCACCAACACCATGGATGTTGCTCTGCTGTTTCTTCTGCTGCCGAAATACGGGATTGCCGGCTACTTTTTCAGTTTCTTTATTACACATCTCATTAACTTTGTCCTAAGTCTGCGGCTGCTTCTGCGTATCACCCATATCCGCATCCCCTTTTATATCCCAGCGCTGACGGTCTGCGCCGCCGGGCTGGGAATCTTTGCCGCAGGGTTCGCAACCGGCGGTATCAGTCGAGCAGTGAGCTACGGGGCTATATTCCTCTGCCTGCTGTTTCTGTTTGGAGTGCTGAACAAACGGGATATTACCTGGCTTAGGGGTTTGCTACGTAAAAAATGACCTGCCGAAGCAGGTCATTTTTCATTATAGTGCTTTCAATATCTCCAGCAGGAACTGCCAGGTTCTGGCGGTGGAAGCGATGTTCAGCTTCTCTCGGCTGGTGTGGATATCCTGCATATCCGGGCCGATGGAAACGCAGTCCAGCCCCGGCAGTTTTTCGCTAAGCAGACCGCATTCCAGGCCGGCGTGGATTGCCACCACTTCCGGTGCTTTACCAAACATATCCTGAAAAATACGAACCATGGTATCCCGCAGGACGGAATCCTTGCGGTACTCCCAGGCGGGATAGTCGCCCATCTCGCTGTAAGCGCCATCGTAAAATTCCGCCAGGGCTTTCAGCTTTGCCAGAAGCTCCCGCTTCTCAGAATTGACACTGCTGCGCACCGCGAAGGTCATGGTCAGTTCCTCTTCCAGATTGACAACGCCCAGGTTCAGACTGGTCTGCACCAGGCCGGAGATATCCTGGCTCCAGGCCTGGACACCGTTGGGAGCGGCATTAAGCAATGCGATGACCTTGGCAGTTTCCTCGGTAGTCAAAGCGTTGCCTCCCAGGGCATCCACATCATCGCCGCGGATAACGGCATCCGGTTCGTCATACTCTCTGCGGATCTCCTCCTGAAGCTGTGCAGCCACATCATTGATCCGCTCAATATACATCCCCAGAGGTACCAGGGTCACCTGGCAGGATCGGGGGATGGCATTATCCTTGGCGCCGCCCTGGAGCTTGGTGATGCACAGGGGCATCAGCTTCTGGACACGGCTCAAAAATTCGCCCATGACCTTGTTGGCATTGGCGCGGTTCTTATGGATCTCCACGCCGGAGTGACCGCCCTGGAGCCCCTCCACTGTCAGTCGGACGCAGGGGCCGTAGACCATCCGGCGCTGCACGGGCAGCGTAATGGTTCCCCGGGCGCCGCCGGCGCAGGACACGGTAAAAATCCCCTCGTCCTCAGAATCCAGATTGATCAGGGTGCGGCCTTTCAGCATGGAAAGATCCACACCGGCAGCGCCCTCCATGCCGATCTCCTCATCCACAGTGATGACGACCTCCAGAGGCGGATGGGGAATGGATTTATCTGCCAGCAGTGCCAGGGCGTAGGCCACGGCGATGCCGTTATCGCCGCCCAGGGTCGTACCCTTGGCGAAGATATTCTCGCCGTCGTGAGCGATGTCCAGCCCCTGGGTTTCCATATCAATGGGGCAATCTTCGTCCTTTTCACAGACCATGTCCATGTGACCCTGGAGAATTACAGGCGGATGATCTTCCAAGCCACAGGTTCCCTCCTGGAACAGCAGGACATTGTTCAGTTCGTCCTGGATATAGCGAATCCCATGAATTTGGGCAAAGGACACCAGATAATCGCTGATGGCCTTTGTATTTCGGGAGCCATGGGGAATGGCACAGATTTCTTCAAAGTAAGCAAAAACCGCAGCAGGCTCCAGCCCTGCCAGTTTTACAGATTTCATGATGATGCCTCCTTTTTGTTTGCCCTATCGTATCATATTTTCAGGGCAATGTCCATAAAAATAACCACAGGGCAAAACCCTGTGGTTATATGCATTAGCCAACCATGCTCAGAGACAGAGTCAGCAGAATCCAGACCAGAGCGATCCACTTAGTGGCAGCGGCCAGGATCTTATCCATGGTGCCGAACTTGCTCTTGCTCAGGTAGGAGTCGCTCTTGCCGGTCAGAGCACCCATACCGGCTTCTTTACCGGACTGCAGGGTAACGACGGCAATCAGAGCAACACTGACAATGATCTCAGCAATGATGAGAATAGTCTTAACAATAGCAGGCAT
The DNA here is from genome assembly GCA_015068125.1 of Oscillospiraceae bacterium. GTDB lineage: Bacteria > Bacillota > Clostridia > Oscillospirales > Oscillospiraceae > Faecousia. The sequence goes on from SVLD01000027.1 coordinate 4,241, forward strand.
TTCTTTAACCTCCCTCCACGGGTATATCACAATTCCAAGCGATTATAGCACATCCATTTGGAAAATTCAAGTATTTTGACGAATTTATTTTGTAACCCAGTTTCCAGAGGCCAGACAATTCAGATAGGACTCGATAAAGGGATCCAAAGCGCCGTCCATGACGGCGTTGACATTGGATGTTTCGCAGCCGGTGCGGGTGTCTTTGACAAGGGTGTAGGGCATGAACACATAGTTGCGGATCTGACTGCCCCATTCGATCTTCTGCTGGACGCCTTTGATATCCGCAATGGTGGCCAGATGCTCACGCTCACGGATCTCAACCAGCTTACTGCGCAGCAAACGCAAGCAGGTTTCCTTATTCTGGAACTGACTGCGTTCGGTCTGGCAGGACACCACAATACCGGTGGCCTTATGAATCAGACGGACAGCGGAGGAAGTCTTGTTAATGTGCTGACCGCCGGCGCCGGAAGAACGGAACACCTGCATTTCATAATCTTCCTGCTTGATCTCGAAGTCCTCGGAATCGTCCTCGATCTCGGGAATTACTTCGATAGCGGAGAAGGAAGTCTGACGGCGGGCGTTGGCATCAAAGGGAGATACGCGAACCAGGCGGTGGACACCGCTTTCGCCCTTGAGGAAGCCGTAGGCATTCTCCCCTTCAACCATGATGGATGCGGACTTCAGGCCGGCTTCGTCGCCCTCCTGGAAGTCCAGGATCTTATAGGTGAAGCCGCTGCGCTCTGCCCAGCGGGTGTACATACGGTAGAGCATCTGGCACCAGTCTTGGGCTTCAGTGCCGCCTGCGCCGGCCTGGAAGCTCATCATGGCGTTATTCTTATCGTACTTGCCGGTGAGCAGGGTTTCCAGACGGCAGGTCTCCATCTCTGCGGTGAGCTTGGCAAAGCTGTCTTTCAGCTCAGGGAGCATAGAATCGTCGTCCTCTTCCTCAGCCATTTCGCAGATGGTCACCATATCCTCCCAGGAGGCCACCATTTTTTCATAGCGGTTGATCTTGTTCTCCGTCTGTTTGGACTTCATGACCATTTTCTGGCTGCGCTCGGGATCGTCCCAGAAGCCGGGAGCTTCCTGCATGGCATGCAAACGCTCCAGCTCATTGCGCAGGCCCTCCAGGTTCAGGGATTCTGCCAGGCCGTCCAGGGCGGGCTTGATATCGCCCAGCTTTTGCTTATAGGAATCAAATTCAATATTCATAGAAATACGCCCATTTCTCTTAGTTTCGATTTTTCCGTAATATTATAGCCGAAACAGGTCATTCTGTAAAGTGGTAAAAGGAAAAATCGCAAAGAAAGTGAAATTTATCGCTGACTGGGACCGGTTTCCTCTTCTTCGAAAATCCAATCGTCCAGATCTGTGGTATTTTTCTTGGTCTCGTCCATAAAATCACTCCCTCCCGGATGCCTACCGGACAGTATATGCTGCAAGGAGAAAATAATCTATCCGTTTTTGTTGACAGAATGGCTTTTTTTCGTTACAATAACCGGGCATATATGCACCAGTAGCTCAGCCGGATAGAGCGTCCGCCTCCTAAGCGGAAGGTCGGGGATTCGAATTCCTTCTGGTGTGCCAATGAACGGAGAGATGTCCGAGGGGTTTAAGGAGCCAGTCTTGAAAACTGGTGATGGGGCAACCCACCGTGGGTTCGAATCCCACTCTCTCCGCCAATAAAAAAGCCACCCAAAAGGGTGGCTTTTTTATTGGCGGAGTGGGATTCGAAGAGGCCGGCCGAGCGAAGCGAGGCAAAGAATATGCCGGTGGCATATTCTTTAGGCCGGGGGAGAATCCATTGGCATCGGGACGCAGTCCGAAGGACTGTGGACGGATGACAATCAAGTCCGTTACATACCGCACTAGCAACATTTCCACCCAAAAGGGTGGCTTTTTTATTGGTCGAGTGGGATTCGAAGAGGCCGACCGAGCGAAGCGAGGCAAAGAATATGCCGGTGGCATATTCTTTAGGCCGGGGGAGAATCCATTGGCATCAGGACGCAGTCCGAATGACTGTGGACTGATGCCAATCAAGTCCGTTACATACCGCACTAGCAACATTTTCACCCAAAAGGGTGGCTTTTTTATTGGTCGAGTGGGATTCGAAGGGGCCGACCGAGCGAAGCGAGGCAAAGAATATGCCGGTGGCATATTCTTTAGGCCGGGGGAGAATCCATTGGAACCGGGACGCAGTCCGAAGGACTGTAGACGGGTGTCAATAATGTTTGACAATGGCGCAAACTATGTTATACTAACCAAAAACAACGGAAGGACAATCGAACCCATGAACATTCTCTTTGATTTGGACGGCACACTGACGGATTCCGGTGTGGGCATTATTAACTGCGCGATTTTCGCGCTCAAGCATTTTGATCTGCCGATCCCGTCACGGGAAGCTCTGCGGGTATTTGTGGGTCCTCCCCTGCGGGATACTTTTCCCAAGTTTGGCGTTCCCCTGGATCGGGTGGACGAAGCCATCGCCCTTTACAGAAAGCGCTACACCACTGTGGGAAAATTTGAGAACTTCCCCTACCCCGGCATCCGTGAATTACTGGAAACGCTGAAAGGCCATGGTCATGGGCTCTATGTGGCAACCTCCAAACCGGAGCACATGGCCGTGGAAATTCTGGAGCATTTCGGTCTTGCCAATTACTTTGATATAATCTGCGGCGCTACCCCTGACGACAGCCGCAGTAAGAAAGAGGATGTTATCGCATATCTTCTGCGTTCCCTGCCTGAGGGTCAGGAGGTGCGGATGATCGGCGATACGATTTTCGACATCAATGGTGCCGCCGCCCATAAGCTCCCCGCCATCGGCGTTGCCTGGGGTTATGGAGATTGCAAGGAAATGATGAACGCCGGGGCGATTGACATCGCCAATTCTCCGGAAGAACTTCTTAACATGATAGAAAAAGAAGCGAGCTGACGCTCGCTTCTTTTTTATGACGGGAATGTGTTAATCAATCGAATGAACAACGGCAGCAGCAGCGTGAACACACTGACAAGCCAGGGTGTCAGCAGCCGCCGGGAGGCGAACATCAACAGCAGACACACCGCGGTAATCACCACAGGGCCAAGGACAGCCAGCTCCCGGATGATCTGAAGGCCAAAATCGCCGTTGATCTGCAGATCCAGGCCCACTACCGGGGGCAGGCTGGCTTCATTATAAATCGCCAGAGAAATGGCTGCCCATGCTACAGGAACAGCGAGAAAAATTTTCCGCATCTTATAAATATACTTGCCGATCTTGCAGAAAACAGCGCCTACATCCTTGCAGACTTGCTTTACCGATTCCAGCACCGGCGTTGCTTTCTCCACAAAGATTTTCCACTTATCCATTACGGTTTCCAGGAAATTCATAGGACACCTCCCAGGTGTATGACTCATTACTATGCATGATAGCATATTTTTTCCATTTACGCAACCGCCTTATTTGCGAAAAAATGTACGGTTACGCATTTATTTAGTCCGTTTTATTGTACCTTTTGCGTTGTAGACTATGGTTACAACAACAAAGGAGGTCAAATCTCATGAAAAACACCGCTGTACTGAAGAACACCTATCCCAATGCCGCCAGCCGCAGATACCGCATCGACAAAGCCATCGATTACGCTCTGACCGCCGCAGCCACCGTGGGGCTTGTAGCAGCGCTGCTGTTTCTCATTTTGATTTGAGTCAAGGGCGCCTATTATCCCGGTACAAGGCAGCAAGGCCCTTGATGATCAGATCTTTATCATAAACAATCGGAGTCTTGCACATAGGGATCACGAAACGGGCAATGCCGCCGGTGGCAACCACTGTGGTCTTGCACCCCAGCTCTGCCTCCATTCGCTCCACCATGCCATCCAGCATACAGGCTGCGCCCATCATAATGCCGCTGCGCATACAGTCGATGGTATTCTTTCCGATGGCGCGCTTAGGCTGATCCAACTGCAGGCCGGGAAGTAAGGCGGTACGCTCCGTAAGTGCGTCCATGGAGATCTTCACGCCGGGGCTGATGGCGCCGCCGATGAGCGCGCCGGACTGATCCAGCACCACCATGGTAGTGGCCGTGCCCATATCCACAATAATCATGGGGGGCTTGTGCTCCCGGAGAGCAGCCACACTGCCTACCACCAGGTCAGCGCCGGTCTGGGCGGGGTTTTCGATCTTGATATTCAGTCCGGTTTTCAGTCCAGGGCCCACCACCAGGCTGGTTTTGCCGGTGAGCTTCATAATGGCTGTGTGGAAAGAATTAAGAACCTGAGGCACAACGGAAGCCAGAATAGAGCCTTCGATGGTTTTCGGGTCAACACCCTGGACATCCAGCAGGAGCTTTAAGTCCATGCAATATTCATCTGATGTTTTGGTGGCATCGGTGCGGATGCGGGCTTCGAAGACGATGTCCTCCCCTTCCACGCCGCCGATCACGATGTTGGTATTGCCAATATCCACTGTTAAGATCATAATCATTCCTCCAAATCTGTCTGCCGTAAAATCCGGCAGCCCAGGATTGTACTTCCGTCGGTTTCGATAAGTCCCACGCTGCCCCCGGAGCTTCCGCAAGAACCGGGATTCAGTACCCACAGTCCGTCAGCTTCCTGCTGGCAGTAAGGGCTGTGGGTATGTCCGTATAATGCCGCCGCGGCGCCCATGCCCCGGGCATCCGCCAAAAGACGGTGCTGGGTCAATTTTACCTGGTGCTTGTGCCCGTGGGTCATATACAGCCTCACGCCGCATACATCATAGCAGAGCATTTCCGGGGCGTAGCGCAGCATACGGTTGCGGTCGCAGTTGCCGGGAACCATGTGAAAGCGAATATGGGGATTCTCCTCTTCCATAGCCATGGCATCCTCGTAATAATCTCCCAGATGCACCACCGCGTCGGGCTTTACAGCGCTGATGGCACGGCGCATAAAGCTAAGGCCCGCATGGGAATCGGACAGAACTAATATCTTCATAAAAACCGCCTATTGTATCTTGATAAGTTAGTATAACACATCTACACGGAAAATTCCACTCATCCCAGGCACATTTTTTCATTTTATCCATATAGTATTACAGAACAATTCCGTCAAATGCTGGACAGGAGGCGTTAAGGTATGGATGAAAAGCACAATTATTCCGTAGAACAGGCGAAGAAAATGGCAAACAGTGACGCCGGTAAGCAGCTGTTTGCTCTGCTGCAGCAGACCCAAGGGGATCAGCTAAAGGTAGTCATGGAGGATGCGGCAAGCGGCAATTATGCCAAGGCCATGCAGGCGATGTCTGCCATGATGAACTCCCCCCAGGCAAAAGAACTGATGGAGAAAATGCGGAGGCAGTCCGATGGATGATATGGAGCAGAAGTTAAATTCCATTCTGGGGAATCCGGAAATGATGGCGCAGATCATGAACATGGCCCAGGCATTGGGCGGCAGCGGAGAGCAGAAAGAAGCCGTTGCACCGCCCCCTTCGCCCGCCCCAAAGCCAGCTCCTTCCCTGCCTTCTGCCGGTCTGGATCCGGGGATGCTGGCCAAAATTGCCGGTATCGCGCAGCAATCCGGCATTGACAAGAATCAGCAGAATTTACTGCGGGCGCTGCGGCCATACTTAAGCAGTCAGCGGATCGTGAAGCTGGAAAAGGCCATGCGGGCAGCTAAAATCGCGGGCATCGCCTCTACCGCCCTGGGCGGCGCAGGCTCATTATTTCTTCCAGGCAGGTGATAGCATGTACAACCGTTATATTCCTCAGCCCGACGGCTCCTACCGCCGCTCACAAATGTCCTCTCCCGCACCTCAGCGGCGCAGGCCGGCAGCAACACCACCATCGCCTGTCAAGGATGAACCCCGGCCATGTCCCCCGTCGGAGCATCCGAAACCGGAACATCATCCGCCGGAAGTTTGCCCCCCTCCCCGGCCTTCCACCGGAGCCGGAGATTTTCTGCGGAAGCTGCTGCCAAAGGATCTGGACACCGGGGATCTGCTGATTATCATTCTGCTGCTTTTGATGTCCGCCGACTGCCCGGAGGAAAAGAATTCTGCACTGCTTACCCTGGCGCTGTATCTGCTGATGTGAAAAACACAGGGCACAAAGCCCTGTGTTTTTAATCAATATATTCCATAGGATTGACATATTCTCCATTATAGGAAATGCCAAAGTGAAGGTGATTACCCTTGGATAAACCGGTATTTCCTACATAGCCAATCACTTGTCCCTGCGCGACATAGTCGCCCACAGACACCACATGCTGCACCATGTGCATATACACCGAAGCATAACCGTCACCGTGATTGATCTGCACATAGTTACCGGCAGAGTCAGAATACTTAGCGATGGTAATCTTACCGCCCCGGGTGGCATAAATGGGTGTCCATTCCGGACAGGCCATGTCTACGCCGCTGTGCATACGGTAAATGCCGAGTATGGGATGCAGTCGATTACCAAAGGGACTGGACAGGCGGTAATTTGTTACCGGTGTCAGCCATCCGCTGTCGCCCACAGTGGGTGTTTCCGGGGCTGTGGTGGGGGGTACATAGGTGGCCAGCCATTCCTGGTAAACAGCATCATCGAAATCGTCTTCCAGTTTGGCGATCTCATCCATCAGCTTTTCTTCATCCTGCTCGGCCTGCTCCAGAAGCTGTGCGTATTCGTCGCCCCGGTTTACAAGCTCCAGAACCAAAGCGCCGGACAATTCCGCCTTTGCTTCAAGCTGCTGCCGGGTCTGGGTCAATGCCAGACGTGCGGATTCCAAAGCGGCCTTTTCAGCGGCAAGCTCAGCCTGAGCCTGCTGCACCTGCTGGGTGGCTAAGCGGATGGTTTCCATGCGGTGTTGATCCGCTTTCGCAATCTGCCTGACCATCTCCAATCGATCCAGAAAATCTGTAAAACTCCGGGACTCGAACAGGATCAACCAATAAGACACGCCATCGGATTCTTCCATGGCTCGGATGCGTTCCTTATATTCCATTTTGAATCTTGCCAGATTCTCCTCGGCCTTATCCAATTCCAACTGTTTATCGGCGATAAGCAGCGCATATGCAGCAATTTGCTGGTTACTGTTGTCGATCTGCCTGTGCAATAAATTGATTTGTTGATCCAGGGATTGCTTATTCGCCACCAACTGCTTCAATTCCGTCGCATTTGTGGAGATCTGCTGTTCAAGCTGTGTGATCTGCTGCCGGATCGCTTCCTGCTCCTGCTCCATAGCAGTGATTTGATCCCGAATCTCGGAAGATGAAGCAGCACTCACCGGCGTGCGCGCCAAAAGCAGACCTATCAGGCAAAGGATTCCACAAAGTATGGGAACCCAAAATCTCTTATGTAACATATTGCTCTCCTATTTGTCATAATCTGTAACTAATTGTAACTTACAGGCATCGCTGTGTCAAGGGGTTTACATAAGTTTTTTTGAGTTGAGGTGCAAAAAAACACAGGGCACAAAGCCCTGTGTTTTCTGATTTTATTTGGCAACAAAGCCGACTTTCTTATAGACCTTTCGCAGGGTCTTCTCGGCAACATAGGAAGCCTTCTGTGCACCGTCACGGTAGACGCTCTCCAGGTAGGCCTTATCCTTCATCAGCCGCAGGGATTCCTCCCGGATAGGCCGCAGGTGCTCTACCACAGCTTCGCCGACCACGGGCTTGAACTTGCCGTAACCGCAGCCGATGAACTCGTTTTCGATCTGCTCATAGGTCTTGCCGGTGACAGCGGAATAGATGGTCATCAGGTTGGCGACTCCGGGCTTATTCTCCTTGTCGTAACGGACGCAGTTTTCCGTATCAGAGTCCGTAATGGCTCGCTTGAACTGCTTCATGATGACTTCCGGCGCATCCATCAGCAGCACCCGGCCGGTATCCTCGTTTTCCGACTTGGACATCTTGGCCAGAGGATTGGTCAGGCTCATGATCCGGGCACCCACCTTGGGAACAAAGGGCTCCGGGATCTTGAATACATCGCCGTAGATACCGTTGAAGCGCCGGGCGATAACATGGGTCAGCTCCACATGCTGCTTTTGATCCTCGCCCACCGGCACCAGATCCGGCTGGTACAGCAGGATATCGCCAGCCATCAGGCTGGGGTAAGTAAAGAGGCCGGCATTGATATTATCCGCATTCTTGGCAGACTTATCCTTAAACTGGGTCATGCGGCTCAGCTCGCCGAACATGGAATAGCAGTCCAGGATCCAGCCAAGCTCCGCATGCTGGTGGACATGGCTCTGGATAAACAGGGTGTTTTTCTCCGGGTCCAGGCCGCAGGCAATATACTGGGCAAGCTGCTCCAGGGTGCGCCGGCGCAGGTCGGCAGGATTCTGCCGCACCGTGATGGCATGCAAGTCCGCCATAAAATAAAAGCAATCATACTGGTCAGCCCGCTCAGCCCAATTCTTCACCGCGCCCAGGTAGGAGCCCAGGGTCAGGTCGCCGGAGGGCTTGATGCCGGACAGCATTCTCTTTTTCGGTGCTGCCTGCTCCAGAATTTCTTCGCTCATTACACTCACACTTCTTTCTAAGAATTACTAACAGTTATATTATCACAGTTATTTCCTTTCCGCAAGGGCAAATTCTGCCAACCCTTTATTGATTTCTTTTGCGGTTTGTGTTATACTTTATCAAAATATTTTGTACGAAAGAGGTAGAACTATGGACTATCAAGCATTGGCGCAGCTTCTTTTCCCGGAGGTCACCGATACCCCGGATATGCTGGAGGAGCGTTTTCCCCTGAGAAACGCCCCCGAAGGCGCGGTCATTACCCGTATGGCTCCCTCCCCCACCGGCTTTGTGCATTTGGGCAACCTTGTGCAGGGTCTGACCTCTGAGCGCATGGCCCACCAGAGCGGCGGCGTGCTGTTTCTCCGGGTGGAGGATACCGATGCCAAGCGTGAGGTTCCCGGCGCGGTTGAGGTGCTCATCGATACTCTGAAGCACTACGGTATTGCCTTTGACGAGGGCGCTACCCACGACGGCGACAGCGGCAATTACGGCCCCTACCGGCAGCGCCAGAGAGCCGGCATTTACCATGTTTACGCCAAGAAGCTGGTTTCCGAGGGTCAGGCCTACCCCTGCTTCTGCACCGAAGAGGAACTTTCCGCCATGCGTGAAAAGCAGGAAGCCAACAAGGAGACCACCGGCTACTACGGCCAGTACGCCATGTGGCGTGACCGCTCCATGGAGGATATCCAGGCGCAGCTGACTGCCGGCAATCCCTGGGTTCTGCGGTTCAGAAGCACCGGCAGCATCGAAAACCAGTTCAAGTTTGACGATCTGGTAAAGGGCAAGCTGACTATCACCGAGAACAATGTGGATCATGTGCTGCTGAAGTCCGACGGCATTCCCACCTACCACTTCGCCCACGCGGTGGACGATCATCTGATGCGCACCACCCATGTTGTCCGTGGCGACGAGTGGCTGCCTACCCTGCCCTTCCACATTCAGCTGTTCAAGGCTCTGGGCTTCAAGCTGCCCAAATATGTCCACATCGGACCGCTGATGAAGATGGACGGCACCTCCAAGCGCAAGCTCAGCAAGCGCAAGGATCCGGAGCTGGCGCTGACCTTTTACAAAGCCGAGGGTTTCCCCGTCAAGGCGGTTTATGAGTATATCATGACCATTTTGAACTCCAATTTCGAGGACTGGCGGCGCGCCAATCCGGACGCTCATACCGACGAGTTCAAGTTCAGCCCCAAGAAGCTGAATCCTGCCGGCAGCCTGTTTGACTATGCCAAACTGGTGGATGTTTCGAAAAATGTCATCTCCAAGATGTCTGCCGAGGAGGTCTACGAGCTGCTGACGGAGTGGGCTAAGGAATTTGACCCCGAATTTGCCGAGAAGCTGACTGGGGACAAGGACTTTGCCGTGTCCATCCTGGCTATCGGCCGTGGCGGCAAGAAGCCGAGAAAGGATCTGGCTGTTTGGAAGGATGCCAAGCCTTACATGGGCTTCTTCTATGATGATTACCTGGAGCTGCCGGTGTTTGATGATCGGTTCGAAAACGATGTTATCAAGACGGTTCTTGAAAAATTCCTGGTTTCCTATGATCCGGCTGACGATTCTGCAGTTTGGTTCGACAAGGTCAAGGCCATCACCGAGGAGATCGGCTTCACCACCGACATGAAGGCCTACAAGGCAGATCCCACCGCATTCCCCGGTACTGTGGCGGATGTGTCCACCTTTGTGCGGCAGGCTGTCACCGGCCAGACCAATTCCCCGGATCTGTACACGGTTATGCAGATTCTGGGCAAGGAGCGCTCCATCGAGCGCATCCAGGCTGTGATCGATACGCTGTAATGATGCACCCCCGGCGGTGAGAACCGCCGGGGGTACTTTTTCGTCCCGAAGAAGCTCCCTTGGCTCCCTCTCTGAGGAAGTACAGTCACGCAGAAACTCTCCCAGGTGTTGTGCGTCAGAAAAGTTTTTTTGTCTTCGAGCAAAGGAAAAACCTTGTGTTGTGAGGAAATATGTGGTATATTCCATATTAGCTGAGTACTACCTTTCAAGGAGGACGCAAACCATGAAAAGATTGACAACAATTTTAGTAGCTCTGGCCGTGGTGCTCATCGCCGCGGTGCTACTGCTGCCTACTGAGGCTCGGGCGGCAACTGTGGCCAGTGGTACTTGTGGTACAAACCTCACCTGGACATTGGATGACGCAGGCACGCTGACCATCTCCGGCAGTGGGGATATGTACGACTATGCCCATCGCACCGCACCCTGGAGCAGTCACGTCTATTCCATCACTGCTCTGGTTATCGAAGATGGTGTTACTGGCATTGGAGATTACGCTTTCTCCGAGCTAAACAACATTACCAGTGTAGTGATCCCCGAGGGCATCACCCGAATCGGCAAGAGCGCCTTCGACTGCTGCACCGGTCTGGTTAGCATTACCCTCCCCGACAGTTTGGTCACTATCGGCGAATCCGCGTTCTACGCCTGCTCCGGCCTTACCGGTATTTGCATTCCGGATATGGTAACGCAAATCAACAATTCCGCATTCTATTACTGCACCGGTCTTACCAGTCTGCGGTTTCCCGGCAGTATTGCCACGATCGGCGAGTATGCGTTCCTGGGCTGCAGTAAGCTGAGCGACTTGGTTTTCTGCGGCACAGCGGAGGATTGGCTCGCCCTGTCCGTGAGCGCCGGCAACACGCCCCTGACTAACGCTGTTCGGCAGTATCACGCCTGGAACGGAAACACTTGCGCCTACTGTGGAGAAAGCAAGCCCGCGCCCAGCTTCACCGCTGGTGTCATCAATCCCAAGTCCGTTACCCTGTCCCTGGACGACCTGATCTTCCTGAACATTTACAGCGAGTACACCGGCGGCACTCTGAGCCAGGCTTACATTGAAACCCACGGTGGCTTAATTTACTGGAATGCGGCGAACTTCCCCGCTGACGGCGTGGTGTCCATCGATGACGCCAACGCCATCGTGGTTCCCGGTCTGGCCTACAACACCGGCAACGGCCGTTACCTGGGCACCACCGAGGATATCGCTCTGAAGAACCTGGGCGACGATCTGAAGATCTGCAGCTACGTTGAGCTGCCCGATGGCACCATTATGTACAGCCGTGTGATCACTTACAGCGGCAAGAGGTACGCCATGAGTCGCATCAACGCCGTGGACAGCCTGACCAATCCCACTGCCAAGGATCTGGCGGAGCAGGAAGTCTGTATTTCCATGCTGAACGCAGTTTACGAGGCACAGAAGTTCTTCACGCACAATCTGGATGCTCCCGCTAATGCTGAGCTGAGCGCAGCTCGTCAGGTTGTCAACTACAGCGCTGACATGATCACTCCCGCGATTGCTATCGACAGAGATCTGGAGAGAGATAAGACTGTCTTCTCCAGCCGTGGCGCGTCCCTGGCTCTGGAGGTCAAAATCGAGATGACCTTCACCTTCACCATCCCCGCACAGTACATGAGCACCGCCAAGGATACCGGCATGCTGTACTGGAGCCGCGAGGATTATGCGACGGCTACCGTTCTGGATGCATCCAGCGCCACCTACACCGGCGAGCTGGAGGCTACCGCTACTGCCGACAAGTATTCCGCAATTTACCCCAGAGCATTTGCTACCAAGGAATACGAGGACACAGTTTATGCCTGCGCTTACCTGATCGACGCTGACAGCAACTGCCACTACAGTGGCATCATTGCTTACAACGTTGAGGCTTACGCCAAGAGTAAGATCAACGGCAATTCCGCCGAGGCTGACCTGTGTAAGGCACTGGTGGTCTACGGTGAAGCTGCAAAGGCTTACTTCGCTCTGTAAAATCAGTGATTTGTCAAACTAAGTGCAACACTTTTTGAAGTTCAAGATCCCAAAGATATTGAGCTGAAACAAATTTAAGAACCTTGCGAGGCCTGGCGTTGATCAACGCCAGGTTTCGTTTTAGTGTAAT
>SVLD01000028.1 GCA_015068125.1 Oscillospiraceae bacterium
GTAAGATGGTGGTAGTTCATACAGATCTCCTTTCGTGGTTTATTGTGTGGTAACTTTATTCTACCAGAGATCTGTATGAACTTCTTCTTTTTTTACAAGTGTTGCACTTGATAGTATAATTCACCTTTACAAAAAATGAGGCAGCCGCTTTTGCGGCTGCCTCAAAAAATTTATTACACAGTGGGCTGATTGGCAGCTTCGATGATCTTCACGAACTTCTCGGGGACCAGGGAAGCACCGCCGATAAGGCCGCCGTCAATGTCGGGCTGAGCCAGCAGCTCGTAAGCGTTCTTGTCGTTCATGGAACCGCCGTACAGGATGGAGATGGCACGGGCGTTCTTGGAGGAGTACAGCTTGCGGACAACGGAGCGGATCAGCTCGCAGACCTCTTCAGCCTGCTCGGGGGTGGCAGTCAGGCCGGTGCCGATGGCCCAGATGGGCTCGTAGGCAATGATGACCTTGCGGATCTTGTCCTCGGGAACATTCTGCAGACCCAGCTTGATCTGCATGGTGATGTGCTCGGCAGTGATGTCGCTCTGGCGCTGCTCCAGGGTCTCGCCGCAGCACATGATGGGGATCAGGCCGGCATCCAGGGCAGCCAGGACCTTTGCGTTGACATCGGCATCGGTCTCACCGTACATCTCACGGCGCTCGGAGTGGCCGATGATGACGTACTTGCAGCCGGCATCCACCAGCATGTTGGTAGCGATCTCGCCGGTGTAAGCACCGGAAGCGTTGGCGTTGCAGTTCTCAGCGCCGATGCCCACCCGAGTCTCACGCATGGCGCGGACAGCAGCGGGGATGCAGACAGCGGGAACGCACAGAGCGATGTCGCACCAGCGGCCCTTGGGCAGGATGCTCTTAAACTGAGCCATGAATTCCTTGGTCTCAGAGGGGGTCTTGTTCATTTTCCAGTTACCGGCAATGACGGTCTTGCGATACTTTCTGTTCATTTCGAATTTCTCCTTTATATGTGCATCGAATGGTCGATGTAATTTACGAAGTTATCAATAGGTAAAAAATGCTTGGGTATGGGGCGGCATGGCCGCCCCATGATTTTGTATAGCAGAGGAATTACTTGTCTTCCAGACAAGCGATACCAGGCAGCTCCAGGCCTTCCAGGAATTCCAGAGAAGCGCCGCCGCCGGTGGAAATGTGGGTGATGGAGCCGGCAAAGCCCAGCTGCTCGCAGGCAGCAGCACTGTCGCCGCCGCCGACGATGGTCACAGCGTCGGAATCAGCCAGAGCCTGTGCAACCGCGATGGTACCCTTGGCCAGAGTGGGATTCTCGAACACGCCCATGGGGCCGTTCCAAACCACGGTCTTGGCAGCCTTGGCAGCAGCGGCGAATTCGGCGCAGGCCTTGGGGCCGATATCCAGACCCATCTTGTCAGCGGGGATAGCGGTGCAGTCAACATAGTCAACGGGGATCTCAGCGTCGATGGGGGAGGGGAAGCTGTCAGCAATGGCGGTGTCCACGGGCAGCAGCAGCTTAACGCCCTTGGCCTCAGCCTTAGCCATCATTTCCTTGCAGTAGTCCAGCTTCTCGTTGTCCACCAGGGATTTGCCAACGGTGTAGCCCTGAGCGGCCAGGAAGGTGTAAGCCATGCCGCCGCCGATGATCAGGGTGTCGACCTTTTCCAGCAGGTTATTGATGACATTCAGCTTGTCGGAAACCTTGGCGCCACCCAGAATGGCAACGAAGGGACGCTCGGGAGCGGCCAGGGCCTTGCCCATGATGGAAACTTCCTTCTGGACCAGGTAGCCGGAAACAGCGGGCAGGTAGTCAGCCACGCCGGCAGTGGAGGAGTGAGCGCGGTGCGCGGTGCCGAAAGCGTCGTTGACGAAGATATCGGCCAGGTCAGCCAGAGCCTTGCTCAGCTCGGGATCATTCTTGGTCTCGCCCTTGATGTAACGGGTGTTCTCCAGCAGCATCACATCGCCGTTGTTCAGAGCGGCAGCCTTGGCCTTGGAGTCCTCACCGGCAACATCGGAAGCCATGATAACTTCCTTGCCCAGCAGCTCGGAGATCCGGTCAGCAACGACCTTCAGGCTCAGCTCGGGCTTCCACTCACCCTTGGGCTTGCCCATGTGGGAGCAGAGGATAACCTTGGCGTCATGCTCCACCAGGTACTTGATGGTGGGCATAGCGGCAACGATACGCTTGTCGGAAGTGATCTTGCCGTCCTTGGTGGGAACATTGAAGTCGCAGCGGCACAGAACGCGCTTGCCGGCTACTTCGATGTCTTCGATGGACTTCTTATTGTAGTTCATGTTTATTCCTCCATATTTGGTAATTTACGTGTTGTTTCCGTGGAGCTGACCCTGGTCGCACAGACCGGGAAAGTCCAGCTGTCGCAGGGCTTCAAAAACGGTGATGGCTACGGCATTGCTCAGGTTCAGGCTCCGGGCATCGGCACGCATGGGAATCCGGACGCAGGTTTCGTAGTGCGCTTTCAGGAAACTCTCCGGCAGACCTTTGGTCTCCTTACCGAAGAACAGGTAGCACCCGTCAGAAAATGTGGCTTCCGTGTAGCTACGGGGGGCTTTTGTGGAAAGGCACCACATATGGCGGACATCGTTTTTGGAAAAGAAGTCGTCCAGATTTTCGTAGTCCCGGACTTCTACCATGTTCCAGTAGTCCAGGCCTGCCCGGCGGACAGCCTTTTCGGAGATGTCAAAGCCCAAAGGGCGGATCAGATGCAGCCGGCAGCCGGTGGCCGCGCAGGTTCGGGCGATGTTGCCGCAATTCTGGGGAATTTCCGGCTCCACCAGCACGATGTTGAGCATAGGATTTCACCTCTTGCCGTTTTTTGGCTCGCTTCCCTATTGTATGTCAAAGTTTTGGTAAAATCAATCCAAAAATTATAATTTTTTGAACTTTTCATAGGTTATACATAAAAAATTTGCGTTGACGGAGAATTTTGTTGAAAATGTTGGTTACAAAATTGTTAAATATTGGATTTCACCCGGCTCAGGCGGAATTTCTCCCTGTATTTTTGAAAAAATGTATGCTTTTTTGTAGCTTTTGTGAAAATGCGAGGCGTTTACAAGGGGGGCGTGCCTATGGTATAATACAACCAACCAAGAAGGAGATGCTGCTATGAAACTTCATAAATACCGCGCGCTTTTTGCACTGCTGATAAGTGTGCTTTTTCTGCTGACAGCCTGCGCACCGATGCCTATGATTCCCGAAACGCAGCCTGGGGAGGGGACACAGGATACCCAGATGACCACGCCCGTACCTCCTGCCACGGAAATGACGGAGCCCACCAATGGAACTACCCAGCCACCTCCCACCACGGAGCCTGCTGAAAAGTACCTGGTGGTCATCGATGCGGGACATCAGGCCAAGGGCAATTCCGAAAAAGAGCCTGTGGGCCCCGGGGCTACGGAAATGAAAGCCAAGGTAAGCAGCGGCACCCAGGGTAAATTTACGGGGCTGGAGGAGTATGTTCTGAACCTGAAGGTTGCTCTGCTGCTGCGGGATATTCTGGTGCAGCGGGGCTATGAGGTGGTCATGATCCGCACCACACACGATGTGAATATCAGCAACGCCGAACGGGCGGCAGTGGCCAATGAGCTGAATGCGGATGCCTTTGTCCGGGTGCATGCCAACGGCGCGGATGACCCAAAAACCAACGGCATCATGACCATCTGCCAGACGAAGCACAACCCCTATAATGCCGATCTTTATGAGGCCTCCAAGGATCTGTCCACCCTGGTGCTGGAGGAAATGGTCAGCGTCACCGGGGCGAATAAGCAGTTCGTGTGGGAAACGGATACCATGAGCGGCATCAACTGGTGCCAGGTGCCGGTGACCATTGTGGAGATGGGCTTTATGTCCAATGAAACTGAGGATCGGCTCATGGCTACGGCAGAGTATCAGCAGAAGCTGGCCATCGGCATCGCCAACGGCCTGGATCGGTATTTTGAGAGCGTTGATTGATCCGTTTTCTCTTTTGGGGTAACGGATCCCTCAAATCGCTTCGCTCCCTCGGAATCACACACGGTTTCTGCGGCGCAAGCCGCCAAGGCTTCTCCTGGAGGAGAAGCTGTCACCGCAGGTGACTGATGTGGTGTAGGCTGCGACAGCAGCCGTGTATTATAATGTCGCTCCGCGACACCACCACATCCGACCTCGCCTTGCTCGGCCACCTTCTCCTCGAGGAGAAGGCTTTTGCCCTAACCGGGGGATGCGGATTCCTCGGCTACACTCGGAAAGACAGGCAAGCCAGTTTGGTGGCAGAGGTTGACTTTTTGGCAATTTTATGAAATAATGTACAGGTTAAAATAAAGAAGCAAAAGGGGATATCTCTTATGACCCAGTCCAGAACCCATAACTGCGGCGAGCTGCGGCTTGCCGATGCAGGCAAAAAAGTAACCATCGTCGGCTGGATGGAAAATGTCCGTGAAGTCGGCGCGAATTTTGGATTCGTTGTCCTGCGGGACTACTACGGCACCACCCAGGTGGTGATTGAGACCGAGGACATGATGAAGATCGTCAAGTCCGTCAACAAGGAATCTACCATTTCCGTCACCGGCACCGTCCGTGAGCGGGAAAGCAAGAACCTGAAGCTGGCCACCGGCGAGATCGAGGTGGTTCCCGAGAATATTCAGATCCTCGGCAAGTGCCGCCACGCTCAGCTGCCTTTTGAAATCAACAAGAGCCGGGATGCTGACGAGAATGTCCGGCTGAAGTACCGCTTCCTGGATCTGCGGAATCCTGCCGTGAAGCAGAACATTATCCTGCGCTGCCAGGTGGTGGCGGAGCTGCGCCGGCTCATGACCGAGAAGGGCTTCCTGGAGATCACCACGCCCATTCTGACTGCCAGCTCCCCCGAGGGCGCCCGTGACTATCTGGTGCCTGCCCGGAATCACCCCGGCAAGTTCTACGCCCTGCCCCAGGCTCCCCAGCAGTTCAAGCAGCTGCTGATGACCTCCGGCTTTGACAAGTATTTCCAGATCGCTCCCTGCTTCCGTGATGAGGACGCCCGTGCTGACCGCACCCCCGGCGAATTCTACCAGCTGGATATGGAAATGGCTTTCGCCACCCAGGAGGATGTGCTGCATACCCTGGAGGATGTGCTGGTGCCTGTATTTGAGAAGTTCGGTAAGTACGACCGGATCTCCAAGGCTCCCTTCCGTCACATTCCTTTTAATGAAGCTATGGAGCGCTACGGCTCCGACAAGCCCGACCTGCGTATCGACCTGGAGATCAGCGATATTTCCGAGGTGGTGCAGGGCTGCGGCTTTGGCCCCTTCGAGGGCGCTACCGTCAAGGCTGTGGCGGTGGATGATTTCACTCAGGCCAGAAAGTGGATCGATAAGCTGCTTGCTGATGTGGAAGTCCAGACCGGCAACAAGGTTTGCTGGGTGAAGGTGGACGAAAACGGCGAGCTCACCGGCGGCATCTCCAAGTTCCTGGGCGAGTGCAAGGACGCTTTTGTGCAGAAGCTGAATCTGAAGCCCGGCTCCTTCGTCTGCATGGCCGCAGGCAAGAAGTCTGCCGCCCAGAAGACTGCCGGCGTGGTTCGTACCATGCTGGGCAAGCGCATCCCCGGCCACTTTGATGAAAATCAGTACGCCATCTGCTGGATCGTGGACTTCCCCATGTACGAAATGGGCGAGGAATCCGGCCAGTTGGAATTCTGCCACAATCCTTTCTCCATGCCCCAGGGCGGTATGCAGGCTCTGCTGGATGCCGAGGGAGATACCGAGAAGCTGCTGGCCATCAACGCCAACCAGTATGACCTGGTTGTCAATGGCTATGAATCCGCTTCCGGCGCAGTTCGGAACCATGACCCCGAGATCATGGTCAAGGCCTTCCAGATGGTTGGCCTGGGCGAAGAGGATGTGAAGGCCAAGTTCCCCGCTATGTACAATGCTTTTACCTACGGAGCACCTCCCCATGCAGGCGCGGCTCCCGGCGTTGACCGTCTGGTAATGCTGCTGACTGGCGAGGAATCCATCCGTGAAGTCATCACCTTCCCCATGAACAAGAACGCCCAGGACCTGATGATGGGCGCTCCCACCACCGTGGATCAGATCCAGCTGGATACTGTCCACATTGCCATCGCAGAAGAAAAGTAAATGCAACCTCCCGGGTACAAAGCCCGGGAGGTTTTTAACGCCCTGCCTATGGGGAAAGCGTCGCGGACGAGCAATGCTCGCCCCTACGCCCACGACCGAGGGAATATGTAGGGGCCGCCATTGGCCGTCCGCATGTCATCCTGAGCGCAGGGCGCAGCCCGTAGTCGAAGGATCCGTAATGCACAAAAAGGAGAAACGGATTCTTCGACTTCGCAGCCTATGGCTGCCTTGCTCAGAATGACAGTGCAGAAAAAAGCGGAGCCGCGGTTTCCGCGGCTCCCAAACAAAGAGGAAAGAAAAAAGGAAGAAAGCAAAATCAGTTGAGCTTCAGGAATTCCAGGGGATCCATGGGGGCATCATTATGCCGGACGGCAAAATGCACATGGTCGCCAATGGCGGATTCCAGCAGGGCGGTATTGCCCACACAGCCGATGACCTGCCCCATGTTCACCGTGTCGCCCACGGCAACGGAAAGCTCTCCGTCCAGACTGGAATACACCGTTACATAACCCTCGTCGTGGTGGATCACCACAGTGGTGCCCATGGTGTCGTCCTCGTAGATGGTGTAGACCTTGCCGTCAGCGGCGGCCAATACCGATGTGCCGGATTCGGCGGCAACATCGATACCGTTGTGCACCCGCCAGTCCCGGGTAGTGGCGTTGTAGCTCAGGCAGTCCATGGCATAGCCGGACACCGTCTGGCCGGTAACGGGGGACATGGTCTTCATTGGCTTTTTGTCACCGGAAGAGGATTGACCGTTATCCTCGGGCAGGGTGGGATGTGTGGCCACAGCCTGAATGTCGTCAGGATTTTGATTGCCCACATCGGTGATGGGGTTTTGCAGCTGGGGGTCGGTTTTTGCGTCATTTCGATAGTACAGATAGCCGGAAATCCCGATGGCAACAGCACACAGGATCAGGGCTATGTAGTAGCCCTTACCCTTGAAGTTGATCGGTTTTCTGTTTTTGTTGTTCATGGATTAAGCACCTCCGTAGTCCAGTATTTCCAGAAATACGAAGATTAAACCAAAGTTTGGAAAAATGTTTGCAATCATAACCACTGGCCGTGCCGGTGGTATGCACAGGCCCCCCTTAGGGCCTTTTAGTAGCCGAGCCTATAGGATCATCGAATTATCCTTCGCTTGCGTGTCCTGCCCTACCACCGCAGATGCGGTCATGTGTGCATCAAGGCCCCCTCTGACGAGGGTAGCGAAGCGAGTCTAAATAATATCGCGTAGCGATTACCTTAGCTTTGCGGCAGTGCGAAGCAAAAGACTGGGGGAGAGAATATTTCTTTTCTTGTTTCTCTCCCTCCGTCACGGCTTACGCCGTGCCACCTCCCTCATCAGAGGGAGGCAAACCGCTGCGGCGGGACTGGGCATAGCGAAAGCTTTTTGGAACCACCGGCACCGCCGGTGGTTTTCTCTTACAATAAAAAAGCCCGCCAGCGGCGGGCTTTTGCTTACAATATTAAATGTACTGAATTGTGATCTGTCCAAAGCTGACGGAGGCATCCAGGCAGATGGTGCCTTGGGGCTGGGGATCGGAATGTCCCTGGGTCTCCAGGGAGGCAAAGGTCACGGATTGGTCCGGACGGACAAAGAACCGCCGGGGAACCTGCAATATCAGCTCACCGAAGGAACAGTCGGCTTCAATGCGGCAATCCTGGGTTACTTCCTGACATCCGCTGAGGTCTACGGTTAGTTCGCCGAAGGAGCAGCTGATCTCTCCCAAGGAAAGCCGGGGGAGGTCAATGTACTGACTGCCTTCGCAAAATGACAGCTCGCAGTGAAAATCCTCGTCGCCGGTGGTGCAGTTGTGTACTGGAACACCGTCGTGTTTTTTGTCACTCCGGGAGAAGTGGAAACGGTGCTTTTCGGGCTTTCGCAGGGCATCGGCCAGCAGGCTCAGTCCAAACAGAACCACAATAGCCGGGAATACCAGACCACCCAAATCCAGGGCGATGACATTCAGATTGTTTAGCAGGAAGTAGCCGCCAAATAAGGTGCAGCCCAAACTGAAGAAAGAGAATTTGGGAAACAGCCCCTGGAGGCCGAAAACCAGCAGGGCGGTGGGCCAAAGGATAGACCAGAAGGATACATTCCAGTCCAGAGCTTCGGACAGCAAGGTAAGAACACCGACGGAAAGCACCATCAAGGCGAAGAATACGCCGCCCCGGCGACTGTTGTCGTAATGGAATTCCCATTTTCCGTTTTGGATATGGATGCCCTCGGCCTCGTTTTCTTTGGCCTTAGGCTCAGTGACCATTTGAGCTTCGTGCACAGGCTCGGACTGACGACCCAGCAGTTCATCGGTGGTAACGCCGAAGATATCTGCCAGCTTGGGCAGCATGGTGATATCCGGGCAGGATTGATTATTTTCCCATTTGCTGACGGCCTGGGCGGTAACTCCCAGCTTTTCCGCCAATTGATCTTGTGTCAGACCCATGCTCTTGCGACAGAGCATGATCCGCTTTCCCAATGTTTGTTCCATAGGAAGGCCTCCTTTCTATTCTGTCATTATCATGCCATAAACTTAAGAGAAAAGCTATCAAACATTCGTTAAATTTCGGGATTTTTTTGCACAACGGTTGGTTGAGCGCTGTTCAACCGCTGGATGATGGGCTTTTTTCTTGCAATCCGGCGGCCTTTGGGTTATAATGAGGAAAAATCCAACACAGGAGAGCGTTATGGAGAAAATTACCAGCTTTACCATCGATCATATTAAGCTCCAGCCGGGGCTCTATGTTTCCCGGAAGGATAAAGTGGGCGCGGAGACCGTCACCACTTTTGATCTGCGGCTGACCAGTCCCAACGAGGAACCGGTGATGAACACCGCGGAGATGCATACCCTGGAGCATCTGGCGGCAACCTATCTGCGGAACGAGCCGGTTTGGAGGGATAAGGTGCTGTACTTTGGTCCTATGGGCTGCCGGACGGGCTTTTACCTGCTGCTGGCCGGGGACCTTAGCTCCCGGGATGTCCTGTCGCTGGTGAAGGACTGCTTCCGCTTCATTGCTGACTTTTCCGGGGAGGTGCCCGGCGCCAGTGCCAAGGACTGCGGCAATTATCTGGATATGAATCTGCCCATGGCCAATCACTGGGGCAAGAAATATGCCGCCCTTTTGGAAACTGCCGACGACAGCCGGCTCATTTACCCGGAATAAGGAGAGGGATATGAAAAGATTGGGAATTATCGGCGCTATGGCGGTGGAGATCGCCGCGCTGAAGGAAAATATGCAGAATGTGTCCGCCAGGACCGTGGCAGGCATGGAGTTCTACACCGGCACGCTGGAAAATCTGGATGTAGTAGTGGTGCAGTGCGGCGTGGGTAAGGTCAATGCCGCCATGTGTGCCCAGATCCTCTGCGACTGCTTCGGTGTTACCCACCTGGTGAACACCGGCATTGCCGGTTCTCTCTGCGCGGAGCTGGATATCGGCGATCTGGTGGTGAGCAGGGAGGCCATTTACCACGATTTTGACCTGCGGTTCTGGGGCAGACCCATCGGTCAGGTGCCGGGTATGGATGTTACCGCCTTCCCCGGAGATGCGACTATGATTGAGTACGCTTACGCCGCGGCGGAGAGTGTCAATCCCGGTCACAACCGCATCGGTACGGTGGCCAGCGGTGATCAGTTCATTTGCAGCAAGGCGCAGAAAGATAAGATCATTTCCGATACAAATGCGGTCTGCGCCGAGATGGAGGGCGCTGCCATTGCCCACACGGCTTATCGCAACGGCATTCCCTTTGTGATCCTGCGGGCAATTTCCGACAAGGCTGACGACAGCGCGGAGATGGATTACCCCACCTTCGAGGCCATCGCGGCCCAGCGCTGCGCCCAGGTCACCATGGCTCTGGCAGATCGGTTGAACAGAGGATAATAAATGAAAATGCCACGCCGGCAGGCGTGGCATTTTTGGTTATCCCAGAGTGAGCGTTTGATCCAACCGATAATCCAATACATAGGGCACATCGCCGAAGACATGGGTGCGGGTGAAGTACATACCCATAGCCACCGGCAGGCTGGTGACTTTGTCGATGGACAGGTAACCCGATGCCTGGGTGGAGTGGTGAGAGGTGGCATTTCCCTCCAGATCCAGATCCAGATACGCACCCAGATCCCGGCAAAGATCCGTGGCATAGGCCTCGTTTCCTGTGAAGACAAGGGTGTAGCAGGTTTCTTCCTCGGTTATCTCCGCCCCGGCCAGATACCGGGTGGCGAACAGAGGGGAAAGCACGGTGTCTTCGATGCTGGTGCGCATGATCTCGGCGGTGATGCCGGGCTCATCCTTGGGTTCTGCGCCGTCTATGGAGCTTTTGCACAGATTGCCGCTGATTTGGTAAGCCTGGGAGGAGGTGGTGACCTGTCCCCGGTAGTCTGTAACTTCTACACCGAAGGACAGATTTGCCGAAAGGTCAGCGCCGCTGCCGCTGCTGCTGACCTGGATCTGCCGCAACCGGGTAACGGGGATGGCTTCGCTGTAAAGGGTTTCGGTGGCCTGGGCCTGGATGCTTTGGGCGGCGAAAATATCACCGGCGGTCTGCAGAAGCAGCTTTGGCGCTTCCAGGCAGGACAGCTTGGGACATTCTTCCGGATGCTCCGGGTGCAGGGCGGACAGCTCAAGCTGTGCCGGGGTAGAACAGCGGAGGGTGATCTCCAGGGAGTAACTGATGCCACCGCAGGTGTAGGCAGCGGAATAGCCGGTTTGAATCAGTGCGCCTGCGACATCCAGGGAGGCGGTGCCCTGGGCAGAGATCAGCTGCGCTCCGGGGAGGTCGGTGACCCAACCTTCCAAAGCGGTGGGACTGGAAAACACCATGGATATGCCGTCGGAGTCGGTTGTTTGGGAAATGGAGCCATACAAGGCGGCATCCAATAAAACCGGTGGAAGCTGCTTTTCCATAAAGCTTTCCCGGCTGAGTTCGCAGGCAAAGGTGCTGCCGCTGATGCGGCTGTAAGCTGTGCCGTTGCAGAAACTCAGAAGATACTCGGCGGTAACTGTGCCGTAGGTCAATTTTTCATCGATTACCGCAATCAGGGCATCGGTACCGAGGCCACTGAAAGATGCGGTGCCGGTGGCGGATTCCGCATAACTCTGGGTACCCACGGTCCGGGATTTGGAAACAGTGTATTGCAGAATCCGGTTTTCCGCGGTCAAAAGCTGCTGCCGGGCGGCGCTGTAAGCTTCAGCCGCTGCGGCTGTGACTTCACTGGGATTCACAGACTGGGAAGGGATAATCTCAAGAGTTTGCGTACCGCAGCCGGAAGCGCCCACAAGTGTCATAAAGCACAGAAAAGTGGCAGCCAGCTGTTTCAAAAGAACCATAAATACCCTCCTTGTCATGGAAATTCCGTCCGGTTCGAATAAAACTATCATAGCAGAAAAGCCGCCCTATGTCAAACCGGGGCGCAGGATAGGGAAGTTGGTGTTTCTTTCTATTTACTTTTCCGCAGGATGATGCTACAATATAAATTTGAAAGGAGGGGGTTGCAGTGCGGGAGTTTTTGCAGGAACTGAAGCGCTTTTTTCGCAAGGGCGATATAGTGCTCTTGGTTATCAGTCTGTTTATATCGGCCTTCGGTTGCCTGATCGTTGCCAGTACCAATAACTATCGTGAACAAGGTTTTTTGCGTTATGTACTGGTTCAGGTAGCGGCTATCGGCCTGGGCGTTGTGTTTTACGCTGTATTCTCCTCCATTGATCTGGAGTTTTTCTCTGAGCACCGCCGGGCGTTGATGGTGTTCTGCCTGGCAATGCTGGCGCTGCTGATCCCCTTTGGCACGGACCTGGGCTCCGGTAACAAAAGCTGGCTGTCCCTGCCGCTGGTACCGTTTTACATCCAGCCTGCGGAAATTTGTAAGATATTCTATATACTTGTGGCAGCATCGGTGATGAACTCCCATCAGCACAATCTCTCGTCTTTCCGATCTGTGTTTCACATGGGTTATTACCTGATCCTGCTGGTGGGTACCAATGTTCTTTTGTCCGAGGACGTAGGCGTTTCTCTGATTTTCATATTTATTTTCCTGGGCATGGCCTTTTCCGGCGGCGTAAAGCTGTGGTGGTTTCTGCTGGGCGGTGGCTTGATTGGTGCGGCCTGGCCTTTTGTGTGGAACTACTTTCTGGACAACTACCAGAAGCTCCGTATTGAATCTTTGTATAATCCCGATATCGACCCCATGGGCACCGGTGTGCGCTACCATTTGCAGCGCAGTCTGGATGCCCTTACCGGCGGCGGTGTCACCGGCCAGGGCCTGTTCAACGGCAACCGGATCCAGGCCGGCGCATTGCCTGCCCAGCATACGGACTTTATTTTTTCCGCCATCGGAGAGGAGCTGGGCTATATCGGCTGCTTCCTGGTGCTGGTGATGCTGTTTATCCTGGTGGCCAGATGCATCTGGGTAGGCCGGCGCAGCCCGGACTATATGCGCAGACTGGTTTGCTTCGGCGCGGCTGCGGCACTGATCTTCCAGGTGTTTGTTAATATAGGTATGTGTATCGGCGTTGTGCCGGTTATCGGCCTGACCCTGCCGCTGATCAGCTATGGCGGCAGCTCCACGGTTACGATTTATGCCATGCTGGGCCTGGTGTCCGGTGTATATGCCCGACCGGCGCCCCGAAGCCATGAGCGCTATGTCCGTCCCCCGAGATAAGCGAGATCACCTCCGACTTCCACCGGAGGTGATTTTTGCAAAAACGGAACTTCCTGCCGCAACTTGACGAAAATCGGCTTATGTGGTACAATGCCACTGTGCATCAGACAGGAACGGTTTCTACCGCCTGTCTGTATCCATATATTTATCGTTACGGAGATTATTTGTCATGTTACCAAATCTTGATACACCCATTGAGGTACAGGACCATGGCATTGCCAAGCTGCGGGCGCATCCCGTCTGCAGGGCGATAGATCGTTTTTTGCGGTCTCCGGCGTATTTTCCGGTTGTGGGTATTATGACCGTGGCGTCCGTTGCGTGGTCTTTGGAACTGGTGCTGTATACCTGCTTTATTCTGATTGGCCTGTTCGTGACTCTGCTTGGCAAGGATCTGCTGCCTCTGACCCCCCTGGCGGTGCTGAGCTATATTTCGCCTTCGCTGAAGAACAACCCCGGCGCCAATGGTGACTCGGTGTTCTCAGGGGGCAGCGGCGTGTATATTTTGGTCATCGCAGGCCTGTTTGCTGTGAGTCTCGTTGTGCGGCTGTGTACCGATCCCAAGATCGGTCAAAGAGCTTTCCTGACCTGCAAGCGGAGCTTGATGACGGGTATGCTGGTGCTGGGCATCGCGTATATGCTGGCCGGCGCGTTTACGAAATATTATACTGCTAACGGTTGGCGAAATGCCCTGTTTGGCTTCATGCAATTTGCGTCGGTTTTTCTGTTCTACTACCTGTTTACCGGCGGCATCCAATGGGATGAAGTCCCCAAAAATTATCTTGCTTGGTCCGGTGTTTGCATTGGTGGCGTGATTTTGGGGCAGATCCTGCACATCTATATATTAAATGATGTCATCGAGGGCGGCAGGATCATGCGGGAGCGGATCTACAGCGGCTGGGGCACCTGCAACAATGTGGGCGCCATGCTGGCTGTTACCATTCCTTTCGTGTTCCAGATGGCAAACAACAGTAAGCGAACCTGGATTTACGAGATCGTCGCGTTGATTTTTCTGGGTGGCGTGATCCTGACGCTGTCCAGAGCTTCCATTTTGGGGGCTGTGGGCATTTATGTGATCTGCTATGGTGTGCTGTTTCACCGCAAGCGCATCAGCCGTACCGGGTGGGTGATCCGTCTGGGAATTGTGGCGGCGGCGCTGCTGGCGGCGTTTCTGCTGCTGTATGAGCAGATCCAGCACTTCTTCGCGGCGCTGATCGCCCGGGGCTGGAGCTCGGACGACAGAATGGAGATCTATGTAGAGGGTATCAAGCAGTTTTTGCGGATGCCGGTCTTCGGCGGATCGTTCTTCCCCACGGAGTATGTTCCCTTCCAGTTTTCCTCCCAGGCGGCCTTCTCCGGCATCTTCCCGCCCCGGTGGCATAATACCGTGGTGCAGCTGCTGGCGTCTTGCGGTATTGTTGGTCTGGCGGCCTATGGCTTCCACCGGTATCAGACGGTGAAGATGATCCTGCGCAAGCCGGTGGGGGATAAGGTGTTCATTGCTTTGAGTATCCTGGTGCTGCTGGGAACCAGTATGCTGGACTGCCATATCTTCAATGTGGGCCCCACGCTGCTGTATTCCATAGCCCTGGCCTTTGCGGAAAAGGCTGTCAGAACCTAAAACAGAGAGAAGCCCGCCTGAAAAAGGCGGGTTTCGTGAAAAAAACTATTGCAAAACAAAAACAGCTGTGCTATAATACCTTAGCGTGTCCGAAACCGGGCGCCCTGTGCAGATTGGGATGTCGCCAAGCGGTAAGGCACCAGACTTTGACTCTGGCATTCGTAGGTTCAAATCCTGCCATCCCAGCCACATGATCCGCTAGCTCAGTTGGCAGAGCAACTGCCTTTTAAGCAGTGGGTCCGGAGTTCGAATCTCCGGCGGATCACCAAAAAAGCCACCACCCATCCGGGTGGTGGCTTTTTTGCCGCCGGGGATTCGAAAAATCCAAATGCGGCGCGGATGAGCGCCGCCGGCGAGGGCTTGACCGAGCCGCTCCATAGTTGCCGTCCGTTCTAAGGACGGCAACGCAAACGAATCTCCGGCGGTTTCACCGCCGGGGGGCATTCTCTATCGGCGGACGAGCGATGCTCGCCCCTACAAGTACTTTCGGATTGATAGGGGAGGGGCGGAAAATTCTCTTTAATGACTGAAAATACATTGAAAATTTTGTGGTTTTTTCTCAAATAATGCTTGACAAAAGTCACCAGGGGTGGTATCATAATCGAGCGCGTGTAGGGACATTCTGCGCGTGCACTGCGATGATGCGGGAGATTGCGTCTAAAAAACGGTAACTTCCGCGGAGTATGTCCGGTCATCGGGCGGCTGAACTGCTTCTGTTTTGCGCACGCGTATATCGCTGCGGCAGGGGAAAGGTCGGCCTTGCGTCGGCCATTTTTCTTGGCCCGGAATGATACGCACGGCGGCGTGAACAGATTAGTTCGACCGTACCCAGACACCAAGCAAACTGAGTACGTTAAATTCAAGGAGGAAAACAAACCATGGCAAACCAGGAAATGATCCGCATCCGGCTGAAGGCTTATGATCATCAGCTGATCGACTCCAGCGCGGCAAAGATCGTGGAGACCGCTAAGCGCAACGGCGCATCC
>SVLD01000029.1 GCA_015068125.1 Oscillospiraceae bacterium
CCGTTTACGGGTCGCAAGTAAAACAATGCAGTTGGCGGGCTGTTATTATGCGTTTACGTATTACGCAAGAAACATAGGGCTATGCCCGCATATGAAGAACCCCCGGTTTTACCGGGGGGTTCCTTTTGGGAAATTACATATCGAAGGGTTCCATACCCAGGACGGGGTGACCCACCTCGGACAGGAAGCCCAGCAGCTCCTCGGGATCCTCGGTGCAGACAGTCTCGTCGGCGATCATGTCGGTGAAGTTCTCAACACCGTACATCTCCAGAGCGGTAGCATCCAGACGCTCGCGAACCTGCTCCTTCAGCTCCTTGGGCATCCAGACGATACGGCCGGGGCCGCCTTCGGCTGCGATGAACTTCTTGGAGAAGATGAACTGCTTGCCGTGGCCCATGAAGCCGGGGGTCTGAACACCGCCGCCGGTCATGGAAGCCATGTCGGAGAAGCTCATACCCAGGGGGGTCATGCCGGCGTGCTCACGGGAGGTGATGACAACGCCCATGGAGCAGGGCTCAACACCACAGATACACTCGAAGCAGCCGCAGGAGGTCATGGGATCCTGGAACAGGGAGTACAGAGTAACATGCTCCAGAGCACCGTGGGAGTACTTCTCGATGGCCTCATCCACGTCCTCGTAGCGACCCAGCTGCTCGTCTACGCAGCGCTCCTTGGGAACGATCTGGCAGGGACCGGTGGGATCCAGCTCGTTGGTTGCCTTGGCATCCAGCCAGCTAACAGCGCCACACAGACCCAGACGCTCGGGAGTAACGATACAAACGTGGCTGGGAGAGAAGGCCTGGCACATAATGCAGGTGTAGTAAACGGGAACGGACTCGTCGGTCATGGAACGCAGACGGTCGTCACGCTTGGCAAAGACCTCGTTGGCAGCGGCGCGGAGAGCCTTGTTCTGCTCAGCGTCAACCACGATGGTGACCTGGCACTTGTCAACAACAGCCTCGAACTCGGACTTGATCTTGGCGTACAGAACCTCGCCCAGGTGCTTAAACTTGAAGCCGGCTTCGAAATCAGCCTTGCTGATACGAATACGGATCATGTCACGCTGGCCGGTGTGCATAACGCCTTCGATGCAGTTCAGGTAAGCATGGAACTTACGCTCCATAACAGACTCGAAGTCAGGCTGCATAGCCTTGCCGGCAACGTCCACAGTGTAGCTCAGAGAAATCTTGGAGCCAACGGGGATATCGTCGATCTCGGGTCCGATAACGGTGATCTTGTGATCCTCCACCTCGGCAGCTTCCTTGGTCTGAACCAGCTCGAAGCAGTCCACACGGGAGCCGTCCACTTCCACCTGCATATCGCCCCGGCGGATGATTTCGCCTTCGAAAGCGGTGGCGTAAGCAACGGGAATGTCGATGTTGGTGATCTTGATCTTGATGTCACGGGCTTCCAGAGAGGTGGCGTTCCACTTCTCGGTATCCAGCTGCTGGATCAGGCTCTTGGGAACACGGAACATGTTCTCGGTCTCGTTGGAAACAACGGGGAAGCCCAGGCAGATGGCGCCGGCGCCGTAGGAAACGATTTCGTCGGACAGGGGCTTGTAGGCGTTGACGAAGGCACGGACGCGATCCATGGTGTACTTAGCCAGAGCGGGGAAGTCACCGGGGGTGATGTTACCGAAGATCAGCGCGGCACGCACAGCGACGGAAACAACGTGGATAACGGACTGCATCTCGTAGCCCAGGGGGCAGACGCGGACATTCTCACCGGTCTTCATGCCGGCATCGGCAACGTGCTTGATGCCCTCGCCGGTGATGGTGACCAGGATACCCTGATTCTGGTAGGACTTGACCAGAGCCACGGTGTCTTCGGGTTTCTCAGCGCCGCCGATGATAACGGCAACGCCGGGGATATCGCCGGTAACCAGGGGCACGCCCAGGTTACGGACGAAAGCGTCGGTCAGGTGGCCCATTTCGGGCTCGGTGTAGGGGGTTGCGCCATGGAGGTACTTCAGGGCCTCCAGGAACTCGGCACACAGTGCGGAAGCGATACCGCTGTCGAAAGCGTCCTGCAGACGGGGAGCCCGGGTCATCATGGACTTGATGTTGTCCATGGCGGCCTTCATCTCGCCCAGGGTGTTGATCTTCACACCGGTAACGCCGTAGTAGCAGGGCAGGGAGTAAGCGGTGTCGGGGAAGGAAACAGGCTCAGCTTCGCCGTAGGTGGCGATGGCCTGGTCAATGGCGGCTACGGTACGCTCATAGTTGTAGTCGTTACCGCCGAAAACTCTGTCAAAAAGTGTCACGGTTTATTCCTCCTGTTTTAGTCTTGATCGAGCATATCTTTGATCTTCCGAATTTCTTCGATTGCTTTGGGGCTGAAGTCGTAAGGCGATTTTCCGTTGCGGTCGGCATCCATGATCTCTGTGTTATAGTGGATCATGCCAAGCAGGTCTTCCGCGGGAATGGCGTTTTTGACGAATTCTTCGTCACGCTGGTCCCGAACCTTGTTGGCCACCACCCGAACCCGCTTCACGCCCAAATCATTTGCCAGGCGCTTCACATTGTGATAGGTCTGCACAGACCGGGCACCGGGCTCAATGACCACGATGAACTGATCCATATTGGCGGCGGTGCCTCTGCCCAGGTGTTCCAGGCCGGCCTCCATATCCATAATGACCACATCGTTTTTCCGGTAGGTCAGCGCCGACAGGATGCTTTTGAGCATCACATGCTCCGGGCAGACACAGCCGCTGCCGCCCACATCCACTGTTCCCATGACCAGCAGCTTCACGCCGTTGATGTCCTTGGAGAAGGTGTCGGGAATGTCCGAAACCTGGGGGTTGAGCTTGAAAAACTTATTGGCGGCGTTGGCGCCGGTGCGTTCTTCCACCAGCGTACGCATTTTGGAGATGGGGACAATGGCATCCACTTCCTCCTGGGAAAGTCCCAGGGCTAAGCCCAGATTGGCATCGGGATCCACATCGGCTGCCAGGACAGTTCTGCCTTCGTCGGCATAGAGACGGGCCAGTGTGGAGGACAGGGTGGTTTTACCCACGCCGCCCTTGCCGGTAATTGCAACTTTCATCAGAAAATGACCTCGTTTAAGTAATGGTCAGTACAGTGCGCTTGCCTCCCTCTTTGAGGGAGGTGGCACAAATCGGCATCAGTCGATTTGTGTCGGAGGGAGTTTACTCCCCCAGTCACGCTGTTCGCGTGCCAGCCCCCTCAGCGAGGGGGCCAAGGGAAGCTACGCTTCCGTTAGCACCGTATTGTGTATTTTAGATACCCAGAGCGGCGCGCTTGGCTTCGATGCAGGCGATCATCTTGTCGCCCAGGGAATCGATGTCAGTATCCACGACGAACTTAGCCTCAACCCACTTGTTGATGCCGTTCTCGCCCTGGAGCAGCTCGGTGACTTCGCTGGAGCCCTTGGAGTAGGGATCCACGCCCAGGAAGGTCTCAATACCGGTAGCAACAACGTAGTTACCGATGGAAACGGCCTTCTCGGACATCCATTCGGGAGCGCAGCCCACAACGGGAACCTGGGAAATGTTGATACCCCAATCCTTGGCGATATCAGCAGCCAGGATCATCATACGGGAAATATCAACACAGGAGCCCATGTGCAGTACGGGAGGAATACCTGCCAGCTCGCAGACGCGCTTCAGACCGGCGCCGCAGTACTCCTTGGCCTGGACAGGATCCATCAGGCCGGCCTTGGCAGCAGCCTGGGCGGAGCAGCCGGTGGTGATGACGATGATATCGTTCTCCAGCATCTTCTTCATCAGCTCGATGTGGGCAGTGTCGGGACGGATCTTGGGGTTATTGCAGCCGACCATTGCCACAGCGCCGCGGAGGACACCGGAATGGACACATTCGATCAGGGGCTTGGTGGTGCCGAACTCATCCAGCTGGGAGTTGGCAACGCCGTCCAGAACCTTCTTGATAGCCTCAACAGAGTAGCCGACACGGGCGTTCTGCTTCTGGTTGGGGATGTTCACCAGCTCGGGCTTGCGGTTCTTGAAGTTCTCAATAGCCATCTTCACGATGTTCTTAGCATTTTCGCCGGCGGTTTCAGCGCTGAAGCGATAGAACTCAGAATCGGGAATCTGGGCGATGGGAGAGGTGGTGATGAACTTGGTGTGGAAGCACTTGCTCAGGGGGCCCAGTGCGGGGAAGATGCACTGCACGTCCACGACGATGGCTTCGCAGGCGCCGGTGAGAACCACGTTCTCCTGGTTCAGGAAGTTGCCGGCCATGGGGATGCCGTGACGCATGGTAACTTCATTGGATGTACAGCAGACACCGGAAACGGTGATGCCCTTTGCGCCCATGCTCTTTGCGTAGGCGATCATTTCGGGATCGTTGGCATAGTAAACGATCATCTCAGACAGGCTGGGGTCATGACCGTGGACAACGATGTTGACGTTTTCCTTTTCCATGACGCCGATGTTTGCCTGGGTATCAATGGGCTTGGGAGTGCCGAACATAACGTCGGAGAACTCGGTGCCCATCATGGAGCCGCCCCAGCCGTCGGACAGACCTGCGCGCAGAGCCTGACGGATCAGAGCCTCGGGCAGAGAGGAGCAGCCCATGTGGCTCATGTGCAGGGACTGAGAAACTTCCCGGTCGATGGCGCGGGGGGTGATCTCAGCGTCTTCCCACAGCTTCTGGGTGTGCTCGGGAGCACGCTCGACAAAGCGCTGGGTGCCGAAGGGCTTACCGTACTCCAGCAGGCCGATTTCAGCCATTTCGTGAGCCAGGGCGTAAATGTCCTTGCCCTCGGTCTCGACGCCCCATTCCTTAGCGATGCGGATCAGCTTCTCAGGATCCTTGACCTGATAGTTGCCGCCTTCGCGGGTCTGGTGCAGAGTGTGCATGATCTCACGGCCGTGGTCAGAGTGGGTAGCGGAGCCACCGGCGGTGAAGATCAGGTAGTTACGGGCGACAATGCCGTGAACGTCACAGCCACAAATACCCCGGGGGGCCTTGGGCGTCACGCGGCAGGGGCCCATGGAGCAGATCCGGCAGCAGGTACCTGCTTCGCCGAAGCCACAGTGAGGATTCTGGTTCTTGGCGCGCTGCTGCCAAGTGTCAGCGCCGACCTTCTGAGCTGTTTCCAGCAGAGAATTGGTGGCGGCTTCCATTTCCTCGACGGTTGTAGTAAAAGCCCAATCCTTCAATCTAGTTTCCTCCTAAGTATTAAAGTCATCCGATACGCTCAGCGCGTACCGGGCGCATAGTGTATCGATATTATTCTAATATCATAGAGCCGGAAAGTCAATTCCTTTTTCCCTGTTTTTACAAAATCCCCTACGGGGGGATGCGAAAAACCCACCCGGCAGCGGAAGCTGTCGGGTGGGTTTGCTATATCAGCAGTAGAAATCTTTGATCTTCTTTGCCCGGCTGGGGTGGCGGAGCTTCCGGATGGCCTTGTTTTCGATCTGGCGAATACGCTCACGGGTAACGCCGAAGATCTGACCCACTTCCTCCAGGGTGTGAGTGCGGCCGTCGTACATGCCGAAACGCATCCGCAGAACATCGGCTTCCCGCTCGGTCAGGGTGTCCAGAATTTCCTTCAAGGCTTCTGCAAGCAGGGCGTTGGAGGTGGCGTCGGCAGGGCCGGGGGTGCGCTCATCCTCCACGAAAGAGCCGATGGAGGTATCTTCCTCGTCGCCCACGGGGGTGTCCAGAGAAAGTGTATCGGCGGCGGTGCGGTTGGCTTCGATGATCTTTTCCACCGGCAGGTTCAGCTCAGCGGCGATCTCTTCCACGGTGGGCTCGCGGCCCAGCTCCTGCACCAGCTTCCGGTTGCACCGGGTGGCCTTGTTGATGACCTCTACCATATGCACCGGGACACGGATGGTCCGGGCCTGGTCGGCGATGGCACGGGTGATGGCCTGCCGGATCCACCAGGTGGCATATGTAGAGAATTTGTTTCCCTTTGTCCAGTCAAACTTGTCCACAGCCCGGATAAGGCCGGTGTTGCCCTCCTGGATCAGATCCAGAATGTGCAGACCGCGGCCGGAATATTTCTTGGCGATGGACACCACCAACCGGAGGTTGGCTTCGGTGAGCTTGTTTTTGGCGGACTGATCGCCTTCGCAGACCTTCTTGGCCAGCTCGATCTCCTCTTCGGCGCTCAGCAGCTTCACCTGGCCGATCTCCTTCAGGTACATACGCACCGGGTCGTCCAGATTATACTCTGCCGCCAGATCCACAGGGTCAACCAGCTCCTCGTCTTCTACGCTGGCCAGATCAATATCATCGTCCAGATCCTCAGGCAGCAGATCCAGGTCGTCGTCCAGCTCCAGCTCATCGCTGACGATCTGGATGTTCATAGCCTCAAAGCGGTCGTAGATCTCCTCGATCTTCTCGGCAGTCAGATCCATTTTTTCCAGGTGAGCGTTGAGCTCCGCTGCCCGGAGCATGCCATCCTTGCGGCCCTGAGCAATCAGTGCCTGCAGCACGGCCTGGAGATCCTCGGGCTTGGGAGGTGTTTTCTTCGTAGTGCTCAATGTAATCGCTCCTCTTTTTCTTCATTGCTGATAGACTATATACCGATTTTTCCGATTTGACAAGGGTTTTTTCGGAAATAATTCAAATTTTGTTGCTTTTCGCAGGATTATTTGGAAACTAAACGGAGTTTTCCCCATAATTCCCGAAAACATACGGTTTACTTTTTTCCGATTTTCTATTATAATTGTAAATTGAACAAAAATTGGCATAAGCCTTCCCCTGGGGGAAGGTGGCGGCCCGACGGACTGACGGAGGGAGTTTAACTCCCCCAGTCACCACCATAAGGTGGTGACAGCCCCCTCAGCGAGGGGGCCAAGAGGTTAACAAAACCAACTTCAACTGTAAACATACAGAGGTGCATATTATGACCGAGCTTTCCAAAATTCGCAATTTTTCCATCATCGCCCACATTGACCATGGCAAGTCCACGCTGGCAGACCGTCTGCTGGAGGAGTGCAACGCCATTGAGCAGCGCCACAGAGCCGAGCAGATCCTGGACTCCATGGAGCTGGAGCAGGAGCGCGGCATCACCATCAAGGCCACTGCCGCCACCCTGACCTACACCGCCGATGACGGCGAAACCTACGCCCTGAACCTCATCGACACCCCCGGACATGTGGACTTCAACTACGAAGTTTCCCGTTCCCTGGCGGCCTGCGAGGGCGCGGTGCTGGTGGTGGATGCCAGCCAGGGCGTGGAAGCCCAGACTTTGGCAAACACCTACCTTGCCATCGATGCCGGCCTGGAAGTGCTGCCGGTGATCAACAAGATCGACCTGCCCTCCGCCCGCCCGGCGGAAGTCAAGGCCGAGGTGGAGGACATCATCGGTATCCCTGCCGAGGATTCTCCCGAAATTTCCGCCAAAAACGGCATTAACATTCATTCTGTTCTGGAAATGATCGTCAAGGATGTCCCTGCCCCCACCGGTGACCGGAGCGCCCCCCTCCAGGCACTGATTTTCGACAGCCAGTACGATTCCTACCGGGGCGTCATCGTCTACACCCGGGTCAAGCAGGGCACCGTCAAGCCCGGCATGGATATCAAAATGATGGCCACCGGGGCTGTGTATAAGGTGGTGGAAGTGGGCACCATGCACCCCACGGGCCTGAAAAGCTGTGATGCTCTGGGTGCCGGCGAAGT
Organism: Oscillospiraceae bacterium; assembly: GCA_015068125.1. Taxonomy (GTDB): domain Bacteria; phylum Bacillota; class Clostridia; order Oscillospirales; family Oscillospiraceae; genus Faecousia. Next base: position 7,623 of record SVLD01000029.1, read on the forward strand.
CGGTTACATCACCGCCTCCATCAAGACGGTGCAGGACACGCAGGTGGGCGACACCATCACCGCTGTGGAAAATCCCGCCTCTGAGCCTTTGCCCGGCTATCGCGCGGTGCAGCCTATGGTGTTTTCCGGTGTGTACCCTGCCGACGGTGCAAAATACCAGGATCTTCGGGAGGCTTTGGAAAAGCTGAAGCTGAACGACGCTTCCATGTCCTATGAGCTGGAAAGCTCCATCGCCCTGGGCTTCGGCTTCCGATGCGGATTTTTGGGCCTGCTGCACATGGAGATCATACAGGAGCGTCTGGAGCGGGAGTATAATCTGGACTTGATTACCACCGCCCCCAACGTGGTTTACCGCATCACCAAAAATAGTGGCGAGGTGATGATGGTCTATACCCCCCTGGACTACCCCGATCCCATGGAGATCCAGCTGGCGGAGGAGCCCTTTGCCAAGGTTAATCTGATCGCCCCCCAGGAATATGTGGGCAACATCATGGATCTGGCGCAGCAGCGTCGGGGCGAATTCAAGGACATGGTGTATCTGGATGCCAACCGGGTGGAGCTGCACTACGAAATGCCCCTGAATGAGATCATTTACGACTTTTTCGACGCGCTGAAGTCCCGTACCCGGGGCTACGGCTCTCTGGACTATGAGCTCATCGGCTACCGGCCCTCCCGGCTGGTGAAGCTGGATATTCTCCTCAACGGCGATGTGGTGGATGCATTGAGCTTTATCCTCTTTGCGGACAACGCCTATCCCAGAGCCCGAAAGATCTGCGAAAAGCTGAAGGACAATATCCCCCGGGCCCAGTTTGAAATTCCCATCCAGGCGGCCATCGGCGGCAAGATCATCGCCCGGGAGACCATTAAGGCGCTGCGGAAGGACGTGCTGGCCAAGTGCTACGGCGGCGATATCACCCGTAAGAAGAAGCTGCTGGAAAAGCAGAAGGAAGGCAAAAAGCGGATGCGTACCTTCGGTACGGTTTCCGTGCCCAGCGAGGCTTTCATGGCCGTGCTGAAACTCGACGAAGATTAAGAGGTAACCCATGGCGATTTTCGGAAGAAAAGAAAAGACCCCTCTGGGGATCTATATTCATGTACCCTTTTGCCGCAGTAAGTGCCAGTATTGCGATTTTTACTCCCTGACGGACAAATCCGACCGGCTTATGGAGGATTATCTGGACGCGGTCTGCGATCATATCCGGGAAACCGGCCGCAGCAGCGTGGGCTACCAGGTGGATACCATCTATTTTGGCGGCGGCACACCCAGCTTTTTCGGCGCCGACGGCATGGCGGCGATCCTGACGGCGGTGCGGCGGAGCTTCCCTGTTGCCGCCAGCGCGGAGATCACCTTTGAGGCAAACCCCGATTCCGTTTCGCCCAAGCTGCTGCGGCGGCTCCGGGGGGAGGGCTTTAACCGGGTGAGCCTGGGTATCCAGTGCGACGATGACCGGATATTGGAAAAAATTGGCAGACCCCATAAGTATGAGCAGGCTGTCCAGGCAGTGGAAAAGATCCGCAAGGCTGGCTTTAAGAATCTGTCAGTGGATCTGATCTACGGTTTGCCCGGTCAGACCCTGGAAAGCTGGCAGAAAACCTTGCAGCATGTGCTGCAGCTGGAGCCGGAGCACATCAGCTGCTACGGCCTGAAGGTGGAGGAAGGCACGCCGCTGTATAAATACCGGGATGTGAGCAATCTGCCCGACGACGATACCCAGGCGGATATGTACCTGAGCACCGTGGAGATTCTGCGGAATAAGGGCTATCGGCAGTACGAAATTTCCAATTTCTGCCGCCGGGGCTATGAATCCCGGCACAATATGAAATACTGGACCGGCGGCGAATACCTGGGCTTCGGCCCCGATGCCAGCTCGGACTTTGCCGGAAAGCGGTTTAAGATCATCCGGGATCTGAAGGGCTATATCCAGGGCATCCAGAATAAAGGCATGGTGCTGGAGGATATCCAGGAGATCCCCTACCGGGAGCGTGCCGGCGAGTATCTGATGATGCGCCTGCGCACTACCCAGGGCATCAGCCGGGAGGAGTATGAAAAGAACTTCCTGCTGCCCTTTACGCCCCTGGAGAGCTATTTGGAGGAATGCCGGCAGCAAGGTCACGCCCTGGGAGCGGACGGCCGTTGGCGGCTGACCCCGGAGGGCTTCCTGCTGTCCAATACCATCCTGACAAAGCTGCTGCTTTTGCAGGATGAGTCCGAGCCTCTGGCTAAGAGAAGGACATAAGAAAAAGGTGCGCGGAAGCGCACCTTTTTGTATTGTGATATGTGTAGGGGAGGGTCTTGACCCTCCCGCCTAGACCCCCTGTGTCATCCCGGGGGCAGCAATCGCTTCCCCTGGGGGGAAGCTGCCCCAGTGCGCACACTGGGGCTGAAGAGGAATGCGGGCGGAAAAGTGATTGTTTTGTACAAATGTCAGACCTTGTACCAGGTTCGGCATTCTTCCGCATATCGGCTTTCTTCCCGAGTTCCTCTTCCGACCTCGCTATCGCTCGGCCACCTTCCCCCCGGGGGAAGGTTTTTTATTCTGCGATAAGCTGAGCAAATACCGGCAGGCTGCGCTGGATCATCTCGTAGCTGACGCAGTAGCAGATCCGGAAATAGCCGGGGCAGCCGAAGCCGTCGCCGGGCACCAGCAGCAGATCCTTCTGCTTGGCCTTTTCGGAAAACGCGTTGGCATCGCCGCCGGGGGCTTTGATAAACAGGTAGAACGCGCCGTCGGGCTTGGCCATTTCATAGCCCATGGCGGTCAAGCCTTCGTACAGCGCCTTGCGATTGCGGTCATAGGCTTCCAGATCCGGCCGCAGATGGGCGCACCGGGCGATGACCTTCTGCAGCAGCGAGGGAGCGCAGACATGGCCGCAGGCTCTGGCGGCACCGGCAACGGCGGCGTAGAGTGCTTTGCTGTCAGCGGCCTGGCTGGGAACATACACATAGCCGATCCGCTCGCCGGGAAGGCTCAGGGATTTGGAATAGGAATAGCAAACAACGGTGTTGGGATAAATGGTAGGCACGAAGGGCACTTCCACATCGCCGTAGACCAGCTCCCGGTAGGGCTCATCGGAGATGAGGTAAATGGGGTGGCCGTATTCCTCACCTTTTTTCGTCAGCAGAGCCCCCAATTCCTCCAAGGTCTGCCGGGTATAGACCACGCCGGAGGGGTTGTTGGGAGAGTTGATAATGATAGCGGCGGTGTTGGGAGTCAGCATGGCCGCCAATTTTTCCAGATTCACCTGGAAATCGGGGATATCCGGGGGCACGACCTTAAATGTGGCGCCGGCGGACTCGGCGAAGGGCTTGTATTCCGGGAAATAGGGGGCGATGGCCAGGATTTCGCTGCCGGGTACCGTCAGCGCCCGCAGGACAGCCACCAGCTCCGGGGCGGCGCCGCTGCCGATGAACAGTTCTTCGGGCTTGACGCCGGCGTTGTAGCGGCTGTTCAAGTCCTCGGCGATGACCTGCCGGGTCTGGGCATCACCAACGGCAGAGGTATAGCCGTGGACCAGGAGGGTATCCGTATCGGAAAGGATATCCCGGATGGTCTGATCCACCTGGGACGGCGCGGGGATGGAAGGGTTGCCCAGGCTGTAATCGTAAACATTTTCACGGCCAACGATGGCGGCGCGCTTGTTGCCGTATTCAAACAGCTCCCGGATGCAGCTGCGGTTGGCACCCAGGGCGTAAGCTTGGGGATTGATCATAATAGTACCTCCTTGGAGTTTTGTTAAGAGGGAAAGATTGTGCGGCGCAGCCGCCTTGCCTCCCTCTTTGAGGGAGGTGGCACAGCGATAGCTGTGACGGAGGGAGTTTTTCACAACAAAGGAACTCCCTCAGTCAAAATTGGCTTGGCCAAGCCAATTTTGCCAGCTCCCTCAGAGAGGGAGCCAAGGGGTATTCCCTATTTTTGATATAGCGGAAGCGGTGAATCGTAGGGCTGGGGCTTGTAAGTAACCGAGCCGATGGGTTTGCCCTCCAGACCGAAATTGGGATGGTAGCCGAACAGATTGATGTAGTTCATCAGATCGTCCCTCTCCCTTTCCATGGCCTGCATCACTGCCACGGTGGCAATCACATCGTCCACCGCCCGGTGGGAATTGACCACCTGGCCGGAAAGACCGTAGGCCTCGATGGCACTGCAGAGCTTATGGGGGTAACTCCGGCGATCCTTGTAGACGGTGAGCAGATCCAGCTTGTCCTTGCCCTTCAGAATGGCGGGGTCGCCGTCCCGAAGGAGCATATAGTACAGGAAACTCAGGTCAAAATGGGCGTTATAGGCGATCAGCAGGGCGTTGCCCCGGAATAGCTCGCTGATATCCCGGCAGACCCGGGTTTTGGACAGACCCCGTTCCTGAATATCCATATTGGAAATGCCGGTGAGCTTCTGAATGTTGGGCGGAATGAAGCTGCCGGGGCTCAAGGTCACCAGCTCATCGTACTGCTGTGTGATGGTGGGCTTCCCATCCACATTTTCCACCACAACGGCGGCAAATTCGATGATCTCATCCCGGCTGAACTGCAGTCCGGTGGTTTCCGTGTCAAACAGCACCAGTCGGTCGTATTTTTCAAAGAAAGATTCCAAAGCCATAGGGTTCTCCTCGTTTCTTTTGGTATTTTGCGGCGCAGCCGTCCTGCCTCCCTCTTTGAGGGTAGCGAAGCGATTCTAAATCAAGGATTGCATAGCAATCACCTCAAAATAGTGGCACAGCGATAGCTGTGACGGAGGGAGTTTTTCACAACAAATGAACTCCCTCAGTCAAAATTGGCTTAACTCAGCCAATTTTGCCAGCTCCCTCAGAGAGGGAGCCAAGGGATATTCAGTAGGTGGATGCCACACTTCACTCCACCAAGTCCATGGCCCGGCGGAATTTGCTTTTGGGTTCCCGGCGGAGGCCGTATTTAGCCGCCAGCACCCCGGCAAAGTACACCGCCGCATCCTCGCTGCCGGATTTCAGCTCCACTTCAATTTCGCACAGGGGCACTTCTTTCTCCCCTGCCGTCAGCACACCGGCATCCACGGCGATTTCCACCGTGCAGTCCGGCAGCGCAACGGTGGCGGCGTGGCGGGTGAACCGGGCACCGCAGAGGGGCATCAGCCCTTGGGCGGTAATTTCTGCCAATTCCTGCCAATTACTAAGTTTACATAACGCAGGAAGCCCTTCTTCAATGGTGGCTGCCTCCGTTTCCCATTCCCTGCGGCTGTTTTTGCCCAGGGGGGCTTTCAGGGTGCAGACGGAAACGCCGTTCTCATACCGCCGCCGCAGGGTGATGTGCCGGGCGGAAAGCTCCCTGCCGGGGGTGTCGTAATAGGTGGTTTCCATGGCGATTCGGGCGCAATCTCCCAATTCCGCCAAAAGCACCTGCTGGATCTCCGGGGTGGCGGCGTATTTCAGTTCAAATTCCTTACCCATGGCTGGCCTCCAAGGTTCGTAATTACCATCATTATACACCGCCCTTGACAGTTATGCAAGAAACTTTCTCACATAACCGTTTCCGACAAAAAATACCGCTTGTCCGTGGTAGGATTTGTGTATACCTTTGGAAAGGAATGTGGTACGAATGATGGTTTCCGTTGGGATATATGTCCGTCGGGGACGACGGCTTTTGCGGCGGTGGCTATTGGATCCCCGGGTACATACTTTGGCCCAGGCCGCGGCCTGGTTTTGCGGCGGCCTGGTGCTTTCCGCCGCCAGCTTGAGCAACCGACCCCAGCCCCTGGCTTTCGGTGCCCTTTGCGCCCTGTCCGGCTGGCCGGCGGTGCTGATGGCCGGTGGGAGCATGGCGGGATATCTGCTGTTTTGGGGCAGTGCCGGAGCGCAAGGGGTGGTTTGGGTCATGGCCGGGGTGCTGGCGGCGACAATTTTAGGCGGAAGGCCGCTGCTGCGAAGCGCTCCCCTGCTGATGCCTGCCATCGCCGCCACCATCGTGGCGGCAACGGGACTTATCTTTCAGTCCATGCTGCAGGATAGAACTCCGGTGATTATGTATGTCCTGCGGGTTGCCATGGCGGCATTGTCTGCAAGGCTCTTTGCCATCGTGACAGAGCGCCGGGATCCGGTGGTGGATTGGGTGGCCTGCGGCATTGCCGTGCTGGCACTGGCACAGATCATGCCCATTCCCTATGTGGGGTTTGGGTATATCGCCGCGGCTCTGCTGACCTGCATCGGGGCGTTCCCGGCGGCGGCTCTGGCAGGAATGGCGCTGGATCTTGCCAGGATCACCCCGGTTCCCATGACGGCGGTGATGTGTCTTTCCTATCTGGTGCGGCTGATCCCCGGCGGGCGGAAAAAGTGGATGCTCTGCGTGCCGGCTTTTGTGTATGCCCTGGTCATGGGCCTGTGCGGCGTGTGGGATCTGATGCCCCTGCCGGGGCTGGCCATCGGCGGCCTTGCCTCCTGGGTGATCCCGGGACAGACGGATGTTTCCCACCGCCGGGGAGAAACCGGCGTTGCCCAGGTGCGGCTGGAGATGGCCTCGGCGGTGCTGGGACAGACGGGACAGCTTTTGCAAAGCATTCCTGAACCCCCTGTGGACGAAGCGGCGCTGATCCAACGGGCGGCGGAGCGGGCCTGCGGCGGCTGCCCCTGCCGAAAAAACTGCAAGGAAAAACCGGCGGAATTACCCACTTCTCTGCTCCATAAGCCCTTGGGCAACGGCGGTGACCTGCCCCTTTCCTGTCGAAAATCCGGACGGATGCTCCAGGAGCTTCGGCGGAGTCAGGAGCAGCTTCGTACCATCCGGGCAGACCGGGACCGCCGCCGGGAGTACCGGGCGGCGGTGGAGCAGCAGTACCATTTCTTATCGGAGTACCTCCAGGACTTGGCGGACAGTGTCGCCCAGCGGAACAATCCGCCTCAGCAGTGGTTTCAGCCGGAGGTGGCGGTGGTGTCCGCCAGCCGGGACAGGGCCAATGGGGATCGTTGCCTGTGGTTTGCCGGGGTGGAATGTCGGTACTATATAGTATTGTGTGATGGCATGGGCACCGGACCGGAAGCTGCCCGGGAGGGTCAGCAGGCAGGAAATATGCTGCGAAAGCTGCTGTCCGCCGGCTATCCCCCGGAATATGCATTGAGAAGTCTCAATAATCTTTGCGTTTTGCAGGGAAATGCCGGGGCGGTAACGGTAGACCTTGCTGAGCTGCGGCTGGATACGGGGAAAGCGGTGCTGTATAAATGGGGCGCGGCGCCCAGTTACCTGTTCAGCCGGGGCGATCCCATAAAAATTGGGACAGCCTCGCCACCTCCCGGGCTGTCGGTGACAGAGGGTCGGGAATCGGTGGAAAAGCTGTCCCTGCGTCGGGGAGAGACGCTGGTACTGCTCAGCGACGGCGCGGGCGGAGAGGATGCCCTGCGGCTGTGCTGGGAGCGTGCCGGGGAGCCGGTTGGGGAATTGGCGGCCAGGATTTTGGAATTGTGTCGGCCGGATGGCTCGGATGACGCCACGGTGGCGGTGGTGCGGCTGAGCCATGCTCCCGTGTCAACATAATACCACAACATTTCCACGAAACCTGTCGAAACACAAGATGTGGGAGAAGAAATTGGAGAAAAACCACAAGATTTGGAAGCACACGCCAAGGGGCGGATTGTCAAGCAAGTGCAACACTTTCAGCCAAAACTTCGGCTGGTGTTTTCCAGCCAAGACATTTCCTGGGACGATTATTAATCAGATCTTCCACTACCTGAATGTCTTCATTGGTAACCGT
>SVLD01000006.1 GCA_015068125.1 Oscillospiraceae bacterium
CCCTGGGCCTGACCGGCGATATTAACGATATTATGAACGCTCACAACCTGGCTATGGTGGCTCTGACCGCCCGTATGCAGCACGAGCGCAACAACACCGACGAGTGGCTGGCCAAGAAGGGCCTGAAGCGTCTGGACATCGACCCCAAGCGTGTGGAGATGGGCTGGATCATCGACTTCTGCGCACAGTCCCTGCGTAACATCATCATCGGCATCGGCGGCCGTCTGGACGGCTTCATGATGGAGAGCAAGTTCGGCATCGCTGTTGGCTCCGAGCTGATGGCTATCCTGGCTGTCGCCAAGGATCTGAAGGATCTGCGCGAGCGTATCGGCAAGGTCGTTGTGGCTTACTCCCGCACCGGCGAGCCTGTTACCTGTGAGGATCTGGATGTTGCCGGCGCTATGACCGCCTGGATGCGTAACGCCATCAACCCCACCATGTGCTACTCTGTCGAGCATCAGCCCGTGCTGATCCACGCCGGTCCCTTCGCTAACATTGCGATCGGCCAGTCCTCCGTTATCGCTGACCGCCTGGCTCTGAAGCTGTTCGACTACCATGTTACCGAGTCCGGCTTCGCTGCCGACATTGGCTTCGAAAAGTTCTGGAACGTTAAGACCCGCCTGTCCGGCCTGACCCCCAATGTTTCCGTTCTGGTTGCTACCGTCCGCTCCCTGAAGATGCACGGCGGCGGCCCCAAGGTCACCCCCGGCGCGCCCCTGCCCAAGGAGTACAAGGAAGAGAACCTGGAGCTGCTGGAGAAGGGTACCTGCAACCTGTTCCACCATGTCAACACCATCAAGAAGTCCGGCATCAACCCCGTGGTCTGCATCAACCGCTTCTACACCGATACCGATGCAGAAATCGCTCTGCTGAAGAAGCTGTGTGCTGAGCGCGGTGTCCGCTGCGCCGAGTCCAACCACTGGCGTTACGGCGGCGAAGGTGCTGCTGAGCTGGCTCAGGTCGTTGTCGAGGCCTGTGAGGATCCCGTGGAGGTCAAGTTCCTGTACGATCTGGAGATGCCCCTGCGTCAGCGCGTTGAGCTGATCGCCAAGGAAGTCTACGGTGCCGACGGCGTTATCTGGCAGCCCCTGGCCGTCCAGAAGGCTGAGCGTTTTGAGAACGATCCCAAGTACGCTGACTACTGCACCATGATGGTTAAGACCCACCTGTCCCTGTCCGATGATCCCACCAAGAAGGGCGTGCCCACCGGCTGGAAGCTGACCATCCGTGACATTCTGGAGTACGGCGGAGCCAAGTTCCTGTGCCCCATGGCCGGCACCATCTCCATGATGCCCGGTACTGCCGCTGACCCCGCTTACCGCCGCGTCGATGTGGACACCGAGACCGGCAAGGTTTCCGGCCTGTTCTAATTCCCATTTCCATTCAAGCACAGGCAGGAAACTGCCTGTGCTTGTGTGGCATTATTATTGAAATTGGAGATTGTATCTATGGATATGACATTAGCATCCTGCCGTGAGTTTGTCACGGTTCTGGCATCCGATGCCCCCGCTCCCGGCGGCGGCGGCGCTGCCGCTCTGGTAGGCGCCATCGGCACCGCTCTGGGCAACATGGTAGGCTCTCTCACCGTCGGCAAGAAGAAATATGCCGAGGTGGAAGCCGAGATCATCGCTCTGAAGGCCAAGTGCGACGCTCTGCAGACGGAGCTTCTGAACCAGGTGGAAGCCGACGAAGTCAACTTCCTGCCCCTGGCCAAGGCCTACGGCATCCCCAAGGACGATCCCAACCGGGATAAGATCATGGAGGAGGCCACCATCATTGCCTGCTCCACCCCCATGCACATCATGGAGCTGTGCTGCGAGGCTATCGAGTACATCAGCGTGTTCGCCGCCAAGGGCAGCCGCCTGGCTGTTTCCGATGCCGGCTGCGGCGCTGTTTGCTGCAAGGCCGCTCTGCAGGCCGCTTCTCTGAATGTGTTTATCAACACCAAGAGCCTGAAGAACCGGGAAGTTGCGGAAGAAATGAACGCCAAGGCCAACGGCATGCTCAGCAAGTACTGCGCCATGGCCGACGAGATCTTCAACACCGTCAAGGCCGGCTTCGGTCAGTAAGTCTCGGCCCCTTCCCTGAGGGGGCTGTCAGTGGCAAACGCCACTGACTGGGGGAGTTGTTCTGTATCACACTACACTCCCTCCGCCACAAATCGGCTGATTGCAGCCGATTTGCGCCACCTCCCTCAAAGCGGGAGGCAAGGTTTTTACACACTACATATCTGGAGGAAATAACTTATGGCAAAGCTGCTGCTGGGCAAGGAAGTTACCGATGCCCTGAACGCAAATCTGCAGACCCGCACCGCTGCCCTGCGTGAAAAGGGCATTGTCCCCTGCCTGGGCATTGTCCGCGTGGGCGAAGATCCTTCCGACCTGTCCTACGAGAAGGGCGCAACCAAGCGCGCTGAGCTGGTCGGCGTAGAGGTCAAGAACTTCATCCTGCCTGCCGACGCTTCCAAGGAAGATGTTCTGGCCGTCATCGACCAGGTCAACGCTGACGACAGCATCCACGGCGTGCTGATGTTCCGTCCCCTGCCCAAGCACCTGAAGAACGACCAGAACGAGATTTGCAACCGTCTGGATCCCAAGAAGGACGTGGACTGCATGACCCACATGTCCAATGCCGGCGTGTTTGAAGGCCTCAGTGACTTGGGCTACGCCCCCTGCACCCCCGCCGCCTGCATGGAGATCCTGGATTTCTACGGCATTGACTGCAAGGGCAAGAACGCTGTGGTCATCGGCCGCAGCCTGGTGGTCGGCAAGCCTGCCGGCATGATGCTGATGGGCAAGAACGCCACCGTCACCACCTGCCACACCCGCACCGTCAACACCGCTGAGATCTGCCGCAACGCAGATATCATCGTGTCCGCTGCCGGCGTGCTGAACAGCCTGACCGCTGATTTCGTCCGCCCCGGCCAGATCGTCATTGACGTTTCCATCAACTGGGACGCCAACAAGCCCAACGCCCGGGGCACTCTGGGTGCCATCGCCGGCGACGCCAAGTTCGACGAGGTCGAGCCCATTGTTGAGGCCATCACCCCCGTTCCCGGCGGCGTGGGCAGCGTTACCACCAGCGTGCTGATGAAGCATGTTGTAGAAGCTGCTGAGAAGATCTAATAACCATCAAAATCCCTGTGGCCTGAGGGCCACAGGGATTTTGCTTTAGCGAAACCCCGACAAATGATGATTAAAAATCACTCTTGATATTTTGTATAACCTGTGCTATTATAAAGATGAAGAGGATGATTGACTGCACACATCGAAGCTTTGCAAACAGCAATGGTGCAGCCTGTCTGCAAAATACGGCAGTCAATTCTCATAAATTAGGTACGTTTTGCGCATAAGCTGCACCGGAAACGGGCAGACTATGCGCTTTTTATTTTCCAAATTGGAGGTGCCAGCATGAAAAAACTGTCCGTGCTTTTCATCCTTCCCCTACTGCTTCTCCTGTTTTCCGGCTGCCAGACCGCAGATCAGGATGCCGCACTGGATGCGCCCACCAACCCTCCTCCCGAAGGCTGTGTATGGGTCTATTGCCTGACAAGCCGATCCTCGGCCAATGGATATTCGCTTACCATGGTCTATGACGAAAGCGGAAATCTGCTTGAGTTCGCAAAAAACATGGATAAAGGTTCGGTTTATAAGAAGGTTTACGATGCGCAAGGAAATCTGCTTCGTGACGACACGCTTGACGGCACAGTCATTTACACCTACAATGAAAACGGAGATGTGCTCACCGTAAAATCTTCGTATAACGATGTTCGATACACCTACGACGAGGAAGGTAAGTGTATAAGCTGGTGTTTCCTGAACAGCGACGGAACGCCCCGGGAAACTTACCAAAACACCTATGACGAAAAAGGAAATCGAATCAGTGTGCGTATTTATAACGGTGACAAAACCGCTCCCGACAGCGGCACAGATTGGGTGTATGATGATCAAGGAAACCTTCTGGAGGAGCGTCGTTACCTGGACGGCGAGGTATATATCGCCTTTAAATATACCTATGACGAAGCTGGCAGACTTCTTACGGAGGATCAGGAGAACCGTGGTCAGCCCTTTACAGGTAGCACGTATACCTATAACGCTGCCGGAAACGAGATCCTGCGAACAAGTTATCTCCACGAGAACGGGCAGCGCTACAACTCCTCTATTACATGGACCTACGACGAAAATGAGAATCTGTTGGAACGGAAGGATATCGGCTGGCAAGGTGATGTGAACCTTTTGGTTGCCACCTATGACTACAACGGCAACAAGCTAACCGAGACCTACACAAACACCTACGGCACCATCGAAAACAGAAGATACACTGAATGGACCTATGACCACGACGGTAGTATGTTGAGCGAATACTTCGATTGGAGCGGTTTCACCTCATATACACTTTTCACCTATGACCGCGCCGGACGCATAACGAAAAAGCACAGCACCAGCGGTAGTGAGAATAACCAGCAGCAATTCCTGTATGAATGGGACTACGACAGCGAAGGTAATTTGCTGTCCTATTCCTACCCCGCCTCTGAAACTTCCCGCACGACCATTTCCTATACCTATACCGTCATCGCAGTCCCAATTGAAATGGTAGAAAAGGTACAGGCGCAGCAGGCGGAAATTTGGAAATCTATGGACGAATATCAGGAAAATATAAATCTACACTGACTTCCCCAGCAACGGTTATTTCGATGTTGACAAATTTTCAAGAATAAATTATAATATAATCACTTTCTGCATGACTGACGGAATTGCGGAGCACCGCAAGGGAGTGCAGGAATTGAACGCCGACCGTCTGGGCAATCCTGTTTTTTGCAGGATTGCCCTTTTTTCTTGCAAAATTCCAAAGATATGGTATGATAAAGATAACTTTCTTACATAAGAGGTGCGTTATGAACAAAATCAAGTCCCTCAGCGAAAGCGCTTTTCTAAAGCTGCTGTTCGCCTTCCTGACCCTTGCCTTCCTCATCGCCGCCGTCTGTATGCCCGACCGGGCCGATATGTTTAACGGTCTGTGGCGGATCATGAGCGGCACCCAAAAGATCTCCACCAATTATTTTGCCCTGGGCGGCTACGCTGCAACCTTCCTGAACATGGGTCTGGTTGCCCTGATCTGCACCGGCCTTTACTGCCTGCCCGGCGCCAGGGCCAACAATGTTTCCACCCTGGCCTTTATCCTGACCCTGGGCTTCGGTTCCTGGGGCATCAATGTGCTGAATGTATGGCCCACCTTCCTGGGTGTTGCGCTGTACGCCGTCGTCAAGAAAGAAAAGCTGGCCACCCTGGTCAACGCCATGCTGTTCTCCACCGGTATCGCCCCCATCATTTCCGAGCTGCTGTTCCGCTATCCCGCGGCTCAGTACGTGGGCTTTAACTGGATCGGCCTGGGTCTTGCCATGGTGGTAGGACTGGCTATCGGCTTCTTCCTGCCTGCCGGCCTTGCCCATTCCCCCAAGGTCCACAAGGGTTTTGACCTGTACTCCGCCGCTCTGCCCATCGGCATGACTGCGTTCTTCCTCCAGGCCATCCTGTATAAGACCATGGGCGTAGCGCTGCCTGCCGCCCCCGGTGCAGAAACCCTCCAGGTGGCATCCCGGCTCACCGTCAATATTTTCTGCGGCAGCCTGTTTGGTCTGTGCGTTGTGTTTGCCTTTCTGCTGGGCTGCAAGCCCAAGGATTACTGGAATCTGCTGAAGGATCCTGCCCTGGTAACCAATTTCTCCTCCACCTATGGCAACGCCACTTTCCTGATGAACCTGGGCGTCTACGGCCTGGCCATCCTGCTGTACTACAACCTGGTAGATGCCACCTTCAACGGCATTCTCTTTGGCATCATCTTCTGCATGGTGGCTACCTGCAACTCCGGCAGCCATCCCGGTAATGTATGGCCCATCATGCTGGGCTATGTGGTATCCAGCTTCGTCTTCGGCTGGCTCAGCAAGCTCACCGGCGGCGCCTTTGCCGGCGCCATCAATGCCCAGGCCATCTGCGTGGGCCTGTGCTATGCCAACGGCCTGAGCCCCATCGCTGATAAGTACGGCTGGCAGTACGGCTTCGCGGCCTCCATCATGCACTATGTGCTGGTGACCTCCGTTCCCACCCTCCACGGCGGCTTCTGCCTGTACAACGGCGGCTTCACCGCTGCCCTGATCTGCCTGATCCTGGTGCCGGAGCTGGAGCGTTTCTTCAAAACCAAGGAAGAGCGCACGGAAAAACGCCTGGCTGCAAAGAAATAACAAAAAAGAACCGCCAAAGGGCGGTTCTTTTTTATCGGATTTTCACGCCGTTGAGAACGGCTTCGACCAGTTTGTCCCCATCGTATCGCAGCTTCAGAAGAAAGAAGGGCGCGTCCTGCCACAGAAGATCCAGGAAGATCTGATCTCCCTCCCACTTAGGAAGCTGATCCAAAAATTCCCGACTGACCCATTTCAGCTCGCCTTCGGGGCAGTCTGTCAGATCTCCCTCAAAGCCCTCCGCCGTAAACAGGTACATATACTCCCCGTCCCAGGGGCCGTTGGTCAGAAAGGTGATGACGCCCCGGCACTTCCAGTCCGTCAAGGTCAGTCCGGTTTCCTCTTTTGCCTCCCGGAGCAGACATTCTTCCGGGGATTCATCTGCCTCAAACTTGCCGCCGATGCCGATCCATTTGTCTTGATTGACATCGTTTTTCTTCTTCGTCCGGTGGAGCATCAGAACTTCATCCCCCCGGAGGACATAACAAAGGGTAGTATTAAGCATCGCTTACTCCTTTTTCATCAGCCGGATGGCGTGGTGCAGATTGCGGATCTCCACCCGCTCATGGCCGTCCTCACGCTCGCCGTCCAGGGTCCAGTTCATGGTGGGATCGGCAAAAACCGTCATTTTTTCTGTGCTGAGGAATGTGATCATGGCGCAGTTGTATTTTTTGCTCTGCAGTGCCTGGATGCACTCTCCCACCTCTGCCAGGTTCTTCGGGGCTCGCACCAGCAGCAGCTCAAATTTTCCGTCCCGCATATCCACCTGTTTAGGATCCAGGGTCAGGATGCCGCCGACAGAGGTGGAGTTGCTCACCGCGCCGAAAATGAAATCATCCTCGATCACCCGATCCTCCAGCTCGATGCGAACATGGGTCTTGCGGATCTGTGACAGCTCGGAAATGCCGCTGAGGATATAGGCCATATGTCCCAAGGCATTTTTAACATTCTGCGGTGTGGCGTAGGAAGCTTTGGTAAAGGCGCCAAAGGACGCCACATAGGAAAAATGCCGCCGGCCAAACAGCCCCATGTCATAGGCTTCCGGCTTGCCTTTTACAATGCTCTCCGCAGCTTTCAAAATATTTGTGGGCAAATGCAGGCTGGCGGCAAAATCATTGGTAGAGCCGCAGGGAATGTAGCCCATAGGCACATCCGCGCCGCTGAGGAGTATCCCGCTGACGGTTTCGTTAAAGGTGCCGTCGCCGCCGGCGCAAACCACCAGATCCGCAGAATGGGCTTTTTCCAGGGCGATTTTCTGAGCATCGCCCTGGCCGCTGGTCATGTAGGCCAGAACCTCATAATCCGCCCGGTTAAAAATTCCGATAATATCCGCCAGATACCGCACACCCTGCCGGGTGCCGGCATAAGGATTCATAACCAAAAGCAGTTTCTTCACATTCATCGCTCCCATGGGCTTCGCCCTGCTTGATATCATCTATTATACCACAGGCAGAATTTTTCGCAAGCCTTCATTGGCAAACGAACATCATTGGCAAAGCCTTCCCCTTGAACAAACACTGATTTAATCGCACAGTCCCTGCCTCCCTCTGATGAGGGAGGTGGCCCGCAGGGCCGGAGGGAGAGAAAATGTTGTGCAAAGTGCTAATTTAGAGACAAAACAGAAACCTTTCTCTCCCCCAGTCAGCCTGTTCGGCTGACAGCCCCCTCGTCAGAGGGGGCCAAACCACCTTGCAACACTACGCATTTAATCAGCGTGTACTTGAGGTAGAGGGTATAGACACTTCCATGGCCGACTGTATATGCATTTCCTCCCCGGTGATAGGATGGGTAAAGGTCAATTCCTTGGCGCAAAGCTGCTGGTGCGGATAGCCCAAAGCCAGGGATGCCTCATTTCCATACTGGGGATCACCCAGAATGGGGCAGCCCATATAGGCACAATGCACCCGGAGCTGATGGGTTCGCCCCGTCACCGGGTACAGCGCCAGCTTGCTGACCCCATTCCGGTACGCCAGACAGCGGTATTCCGTAACCGAGGGTTTTCCGTCAGCCCGAACCTCCCGCAATAAACTTGGCAGTGGCCGCCGGGCGATGGGGGCATCGATGGTTCCCTGCTCCTGAGGAAGTGTTCCCAAAATCAGGGCATGATAACACTTTTTCACCGCCGTCTGCTGGAGGAGATTGTGAACATAAGCGTTTTTCCCCAACAGCACCAGACCGAAGGTATCCCGATCCAGCCGGGTCAGGGGATGAAAGGCGGAATTTTGCCCGGTGCGCCGATAATACCCCAGCACCAAATTGGCCAGGGTCCCTGTATTTCTGGACCGGGAAGGATGAATCAGCATCCCGGCAGGTTTATCCACCACCAGAATGTGGTCATCCTCATAAAGCACCTGCAAAAACCCATCCTCGGCAGGATAATCCGGGGTTTCCTCGTCCATAAGCACCCGGATCTCATCTCCGGGACGAACTGCATAATTTGTCCGCTGGCTCTGGCCGTTGACCTGCAGAGAGTCACCCCATTTGAGTTTGTTCATCAGTCCCAGGGACAGTTTCATTTCCCCCAGCAAAAAAGAGGACAGCCGTCCCTCCCGCTGGGCTATATGCTTCAGTTCCATACATTCCGCTTCCGTTTCTTTTTACCATGTAGGGGCGAGCATCGCTCGTCCGAAAAAACTTCCCTTGCCATCCCGAGCGCAGCCGAGGGATCTATTCTGCCCTTGATAGCGTGTAGATCCCTCGAATCGCTTCGCCCCCTCGGGATGACACATGGGCGGCAGATTACCGCCCCTCCCGCTGGGCTATATGCTTCAGTTCCATAATATCCGTTCGCTTTCTTGAGCAAAAAGACCCCGCTTATTCAGCGAGGTCTTTTCAAATGCTTAGTTCAGAGCAGCCTTAGCCTTCTCAACGATCGCAGCGAAAGCTGCGCCATCGTGGATAGCCATCTCAGACAGGCTCTTGCGGTTCAGCTCGATGCCAGCCTTCTTAACACCGTTCATGAAGGTGGAGTAGTTCAGGCCGTAGGGAGCCACGGCAGCGCTCAGACGAGCGATCCACATGGTGCGGTATGCACGCTTCTTCTGCTTACGGCCAACAAAGGCGTAGTTGCCGGACTTCATGACGGCCTGCTTGGCCATCTTAAAGTGCTTGGACTTGGAACCCCAGTAGCCCTTAGCCAGCTTCAGGGTAGCATTTCTTCTCTTGCGCGTCATCATCGCGCCTTTAACTCTTGCCATTTCTTATATCCTCCTATTCTACCTTACTTGTACGGAATCATCTTCTTGATTGCGTCGACATTGGTCACGTCGGCGTAAGCGGTTGCACGCAGATGACGGGTACGCTTGGTGGTCTTCTTGGTGAGGATGTGGCTCTTGTAAGCGTGGGCTCTCTTTACCTTACCGGACTTGGTCAGGTTGAATCTCTTCTTAGCACCGCTATGGGTTTTCAGCTTGGGCATAGGTGGTTCTCCTTCCGTATCTTTCGTTAATAATGGCTTACTTGCTGTTTTTGGGGGTTAAGAACATCGCCATGAAGCGACCTTCCAGCTTGGGATTCTTTTCCATGTTGGCAATTTCAGCGCAGGCTTCGGCAAACTCCATCAGCAGCTTTTCGCCCAGGTTGGTATGTGCCATTTCGCGGCCGCGGAAGCGGACGCTGACCTTAACGCGGTTGCCGTCGGCCAGGAATTTCATCGCAGCCTTGGCTTTGGTATTGAAGTCGTTGGTGTCGATGCTGGGGCTCATGCGGATTTCCTTGATTTCCACGACCTTCTGATTTTTCTTGGCTTCCTTCTCCCGCTTCTTCTGGTCGAAGCAGAATTTGGAATAGTCCATGATCTTGCAGACGGGAGGGACGGCGTTGGGAGAGATCTTCACCAGATCCAGGCCCTGCTCCTCGGCCATAGCGTTGGCCTCGCTGGCAGACACGATACCCAGCTGGGCACCGTCGGCACCGATCAGACGAATTTCTTTGTCCCGGATTTCCTCATTGAGCTGATGATCTAACTTTGCGATGGTAAGCACCTCCAAATTAACAACAAAAAAGCGGATGCCAAAGCATCCGCATAATTCGCACAATTTCCCTGTGGGAAGGTGGAATATGAACCGTTTCGCGTGTCGCTTGCGGTGAGGCGGATGTTCAGCCTTCTTTATTACCAGTGCATTCTAGCACAGCTTTTCCCACTTGTCAAGGACTTTTTCAGGAATATTTCCGCATTTTCGGGAATATCTTCTCCTAAAATCGGAAAAACTATTCCGAAACCAATGTCCCCGGCCCCGGCCGGAAAGAGGACAGTACCCGGATTTTTACCCCATATTCCATAGCCAGCTCCACGCAGCGGTCATGGAGCACCTGGGCGCCCTGCCGGGCCAATGTCAGCATGTCGGCGTAGCCGATCTGTTCAAACCGAACCGCATCGGAAAACTTCCGGGGATCTTTGTCGTACACGCCGTCCACATCGGTATAGATCCGGCAGATATCCGCCTTCAGAAACGCCGCCAGCGCCACTGCGGTGGTATCCGAACCGCCACGACCCAATGTAGTGATATCCCCGGCGGCATTGATGCCCTGAAACCCGGTAACTACCACGATATTGCCCTTTTCCAGCTCTTCTTTGATCCGGTGATTGGTCAATCCTGTCACCCGGGCGTTACCATGGACACTGTCTGTCAGCAAGCCTGCCTGCCAGCCGGTGAGGCTCACGGCCTTCTGCCCCAGGGACTGGATCGCCATAGCCATCAGCCCCGCGGACATCTGCTCTCCGGAAGCCAGATAAGCGTCCATTTCTCTTTCCGATGGGATTTGGGTAATCGCACCGGCGCTTTTCACCATTTGATCGGTGGTGTGACCCTGGGCAGAAACCACCACAATGACCTGATTTCCCTGAGCCGCGGCATCCACAGCCCGGCGGGCCGCGGTGATGATCCGCTGGGCATCCATCAAAGATGTGCCGCCAAATTTTTTCACAATCAGCATTGCTGTCACCTCCGCCCCAATCTATGTCGTGTTCTGGCGATTTGTGCACAAACACCCCGCAAAAGCGGGGCGTTTATCTGTATTAACCTGCGATAACCTCTGCTTTAATTACGCCGGGAACGCCGCCCAAATGGGTCAGCAGATCTTCCAGGGAAAGGGAAACCTTGCTGGTTTCCGCAGAGATGGTCACCAAGGCGCAGCCATTGGTGGGAATAATAGAATTGATGGTCAGAATGTTGACTTCCTCCTGCGCCAGAGTTGCCAGCAGAGCAGACAGCACGCCGGGCTCATCGTGGAGCATGAACTGGAAGGTAATGATCCGTCCGGTCATCATATTCTGGAAAGGCAGGATCGCATCTCTGTACTTGTAGAAAGCACTGCGGCTGATGCCGGTGATCCGGGTTGCCTCATTGACTGTGGTGGCCTCTCCGGTGGAGAGGAGACGCTTGGCTTCCGCCACCTTGGGAAATACTTCCGGCAGCGCAGAGCCTTCGATAATGTAATACTTAGGTGTTTGATGCATGATGTAGCCTCCCGTCTGTTTGTGTAATTTGCTGTAAATTCCAGTCAAACATCAAGGGTATTGTATCACCATCTTTCACAAAATGCAAGCCCCTGAAACACTTCTTTTCACGAAAGGAGGACACTATGCTTCCAAAGTTCTCTAGAAAGGCCTTTGCGCTGGTCATTTTGCTTTTGGGTTTGTGGTTGGGATTGCGGTATGTTCTGCCACTGGCCCTGCCTTTTTTGCTGGCAGGCGTCCTGGCGCTGATCTCCGAGCCGCTGGTAAGGGTATTTGAAAACCGACTGCATCTGCGTCGGGGAATTGCCGCCGGCATTGGCGTGGGCATCAGCATACTTCTGGCGGCTTTGATTCTTATCACCCTGTGCGCGTTTTTGCTGCGGCAGTTAAGCCACCTGGCCGACGTGGTGCCGGATCTGGAAAGCACCGCCACCAACGGCATCGCATCCCTGGAGAGCTTCTTTCTTTCCATGGCCGGCAAAGCGCCCCGGGGCATCCGCCCCCTTTTGACCCATGGAGTAGAAAACGTGTTCTCCGGCAGCAGTCGGATGATGGATCAGATCAGCGAAAAACTGCTGAATTTGGCCTCCGGCATTCTCAAAGCCCTGCCGGACAGTGCCCTTGGACTGGGCACCTGGATACTGGCATCCTTCATGACCTCCGCCAAGCTGCCCCAGATCAAAAGCTACCTGGCAAGTCACATTCCTTCCCAGTGGAAGGAGCAGACCCTGCCCCGACTGCGGCATCTGAAAGGTTGCCTGGGCGCCTGGCTCATCGCCCAGGCAAAGCTCACCGGAGTGACCCTGTGCGTACTGGCTGTGGGATTTCTGCTGCTGCGGATTCCTTATGCGCTCCTTTGGGCAGCGGTGATTTCTCTGGTGGATGCCTTGCCCATTCTGGGTACCGGCACGGTGCTGATCCCCTGGAGTTTGGTATGTTTCCTCCGGGGCGATTCCCTGCAAGCCCTGGGGCTTCTGGGCATTTATGCTGCTGCGGCGCTGCTGCGATCCATCCTGGAACCCCGTCTGGTGGGCAAGCAATTGGGGTTAGACCCCTTAGTGACCCTGATGGCGCTGTACGCCGGTTACCACCTCTGGGGCATTTTCGGTATGCTCATCGCGCCTTTGTTGGCGGTCACCGTCACCCAGTTGGCATGGAAATCCGCAAGCGACAACTAATCCGCACTTTTTTCCATTCTCCTATTGTACTTTCCACCCATTTTGTGATATAATGTTCAGAAAAAAGATAAAATGGATGTGTATTGCTTTGAAGTACGGAGTATGGAATGTTCAGCAGCCGGAGATGAATGCCGTCAACGCCCTGGTGGGGGCAGGCTATTCCCCTCTGACTGCCATGATCCTGTCCGCCCGGGGTATGACCGGGCCCACGGACGCAGAAAAATATTTAAGCTGCAGCGGCAGTCTGCCCGACCCTTTCTTGATAAAGGATATGGATTTGGCCGCCGGCAGAGTGGGTCTTGCCATGACCCGTGGAGAAAAAATCGCCGTTTTCGGCGACTATGATGTGGACGGCATCACCGCCACCTGCCTGCTGACGGATTTTCTGCGCTGCAACGGCGCCGACTGCGTCAGCTACATACCCGGCAGACTGGAGGAGGGTTACGGTCTGAACCCCATCGCCATCCACCAGCTCCACAGCGAGGGTGTGAAGCTGATCATCACCGTGGATTGCGGCATCACCGCCGTAGAAGAAGCCCGGCTTTGCCGGGAATTGGGCATCGATCTGGTGATCACCGATCACCACGAATGCAAGGATCAGCTTCCTCAGGCCGTGGCTGTGGTGGATCCCCACCGCAAGGATGACACCTACCCCCACCAGGCCCTTTCCGGTGTGGGCGTGGCCTTTAAGCTGGCTGCCGCCCTCTGCGGCTCCCAGGAGCAGGTGCTGGAAGACTATGCCGACATGGTCTGCCTGGGCACTGTGGCGGATGTGATGCCCCTGCAGGGTGAAAATCGGGTATTCGTTTCCCGGGGTCTTGCCATGCTGCAAAACACCGCCCGACCCGGCATTGCCGCTTTGATGCAGGAATGCAACTGTGAGCCCGCTGGCGTCAACGCCGC
Source organism: Oscillospiraceae bacterium (assembly GCA_015068125.1). Taxonomy (GTDB): domain Bacteria; phylum Bacillota; class Clostridia; order Oscillospirales; family Oscillospiraceae; genus Faecousia. The sequence goes on from SVLD01000006.1 coordinate 13,775, forward strand.
TTCCATTGGCTTTATGCTGGCACCCCGGATTAACGCCGCCGGCCGCATGGGGCAGATCCAGCTTGCCATTGACCTGTTCCTTACCGAAGATCCCATTCAGGCCCAGGAGCTGGCGCAGGGACTGTGCGAGCTTAACCGGCAGCGGCAGCAGGTGGAATCCCAGATCTATACCGAGGCCATCTCTATGCTCCCCGAGGGTCAGATTCCGGATGCCATCGTCCTGGCGGATGAAGGCTGGCACCAAGGCGTGGTGGGCATCGTTGCCAGCCGCATCGCCGAAGAATACTGCTGCCCCACCTTCCTTATTTGCCTGGACGGCGATCACGGCAAGGCCAGTTCCCGGAGCTACGGTGGATTTAATCTGTTCACTTCTCTGAAAACCCTTTCCCCTCTGCTGGAAAGCTATGGCGGCCATGAGCTGGCGGCAGGTTTCACCATCAACCGCCACCGGATTGGCGATTTCCGCCGGGAGATCACCGCCCTGGCCCAGGAATTCTACGCCGACGCCGGTCCCCGGACGGTGCTGGATGTGGATTGCTGCATTCAGCCGGAACTGCTGACCATTCGTGGCATCGACGCTCTGGCATATCTGGAGCCCACCGGCAACGGCTGTCCCAAGCCGGTGCTGATGATGCAGAACCTCATGGTGGAACGCATCCACCTGGTAGGCAACGGTCGGCATATGCGCCTGCGTCTGCGCAGCGGTAACCATACCGTCAACGCCATTTATTTCTCCGCCACCCCGGAAACCGCCTCCATCGAGCCCGGTGACATTGTGGATGTGGCATTTAGTCCCCAGATCAACGAATTCCGCGGGGAGCGCACGCCCCAGATGAATATTCTGGACATTCGCCCCAGCTGCGCCGCCCCCTGCTCCCCCAGCACTGCCGGTTATGCCGGGCTTCTTGCCGGCACCATCACCGCCCAGGAGGCCGCCGGGCTGTATCCCGAGCGCAGCACCCTGGCTATGGTCTGGCGCTACCTGGCAAACGCCGGGCAGACCATCCGGGAGGACCCCATGTGCCTGTGCCGGAAAATCGTCCGCTGGTCCGGTTCTCCTCTGAGCCTGGGTCAGATGCTGACCTGCCTGGATATTTTCCGGGATGTGGGTCTGCTGCAGATCCGCCGGATGCGGAAATTTATGATAATCGACCTTACCCGGGCCGGCGAAAAGGCCGACCTGAACACCAGCAAAACCATGCAAACCCTTCTGCGAGCGAAAGAGAGCTGATTTTTTTGGAAACCTTTCAGGCACATTACGATACCATGCGGCAGGCGATTTTGGAATGTCTGCCGGTAACCGATATGGATTTGGTAGACCGGGCGGTGGAATATGCCCGTAATAAGCACAGACAGCAGCTGCGCAAGGACGGCTCCCCCTATATCATCCACCCCCTGGCTGTTGCCGAGATCGTGGCGGAGATGGGTCTGGATCTGGACGCAGTGCTGGCAGCGCTGCTTCACGACTGCATTGAAGACACCGACGCTTCCCATGAGGAGATCGAAAAGATCTTCGGCCAGACCGTCGCGGAACTGGTGGAAGGCGTTACCAAGCTGACCCGTGCCAATTTCTCCAGCACCGAGCAGGCCCAGATGGAGAACCTGCGGAAAATGTTCATGGCTATGTCCAAGGATATCCGGGTGGTTCTCATTAAAATCGCCGACCGGCTTCACAATATGCGTACCATGCAGTACCAGTCCAGCGGCAAGCAGATCAGCAAGTGCCGGGAAACCATGGATATTTACGCCCCCCTTGCCCACCGGCTTGGTATGCAGAAGATCAAATGGGAGCTGGAGGATATCGCCCTGCGGTATCTGGATCCCGAGGATTACGAGCACATCATGACCTACCTCAATGCCCACAAGGAGCAGGACGAGGCCTTCATGAACACCATCCAGAACACCATCTCCCAGCGGCTTTCCGTGGTGGGTATCTCCAATACCACCTACGGCCGTATCAAGCATGTGTACTCCATCTACCGGAAGATGCAGACCCAGGGAAAGACCATGGATGAGCTGTACGATGTGTACGCCTTCCGGGTCATCGTGGACACCATCCCCAACTGCTACAATGTCTTAGGTCACATCCACGACCTGTTTAATCTGGTGCCGGGTCGGTTTAAGGACTATATCTCCACCCCCAAGCCCAATATGTATCAGAGCCTGCACACCACCGTCATCGGCAAGCAGGGCATTCCCTTCGAGGTGCAGATCCGCACCTGGGATATGCACCAGACCGCGGAATACGGCATCGCCGCCCACTGGAAATATAAGCAGGGCACCGGCGACGGTAACGAAAAGGACTTCGAGTGGGTGCGGCATCTGCTGGAAAGCCAGCAGGAGTCCGATCCCGAGGAATATGTCCAGTCCCTGAAGATCGATATGTTCGACGACGAAGTTTTCGTCTTTACCCCCAAGGGACGGATCGTTTCCCTGCCCGCCGGCTCTACCCCCATCGATTTTGCCTATGCCATTCACTCCGGTGTCGGCAACTCCATGATCGGCGCCAAGGTCAACAACCGCATTGCCAACATCGATATACCTTTGAAAAACGGCGACATTGTGGAGATTCTCACCTCCAAATCCGCCAAGGGTCCCAGCCGTGACTGGCTGAATATCTGCAAATCCAACCAGGCCCGCACCAAGATCAAGCAGTGGTTTAAGAAGGAAAAGCGGGAAGAAAATGTCATGCACGGCCGTTCCTCCTTTGAAGCGGAAATGCGCCGTGTGGGTCTGCCCCTGAGCATCACCATCGACCCCGAGGTTGGCCCTCAGCTTTTGAAAAAGCTGTCCTTTGACGACTGGGAGGATATGTACGCCGCCATCGGCTACGGCGGTCTGACCGCTGTGAAGGCCGTGGGCCGCATCCGGGATGACATCAACCGGGCTATGAAGGTTCAGGCCAACGACAAGCTGATGCAGTCTCCCCTGCGCACCTCCCCGGACAGCGACAGTATTCGCCACAACCGCCACGCCGTCAACGGCGTTATTGTGGAGGATATCGACTCCTGCATGATCAAATTCGCCAAATGCTGCACCCCGGTGCCCGGGGATGCCATTGTGGGCTTTATTACCAAGGGCTTTGGCGTTTCCGTCCACCGCTGCGACTGCCCCAACGCCGCCAACCGGGCGGATCCCATCCAGGCCGCCCGTTGGGTTCGAGTACGCTGGGCAAACATTGAGGAGCAGCCCTTTGAAACTACCCTGGAGCTGGACTGCATCACCCGTGACGGTCTGCTTTTGGATGTGGCCACCACCATGACCACCGCCCGGGTTCGGGTGAAGGAGCTCAACGGCAGAGATCTGCCCGGCGGCCGCAGTGTGTTTGTGGTGCGCTTTGAAGTCCGGAATGTGGCAGAGCTGGATGCCATCCGCAACAAGCTGCTGAACATCCGGGATGTGGTCGGCTCTCGCAGAGGACAAAATTAAAACTGAACAAAAATGCTTAGTCACGGCAGTACAGAGTGCTCTTGGCTCCCTCTTTGATGGAGCTGGCAAAAATCTCTGATTTTTGACTGAGGGAGTACTCCCCCAGTCACACTGTTCGCGTGACAGCCCCCTCAGCGAGGGGGCCAAGGCGTTGCTTTCAACTATAAAAAAGAGGTGCTAGTATGCGCGCTGTACTGACAAGAGTTTCCTCCGCCTCCGTGGCCATCGACGGTCAGACCGTCGGTGCCATCGGCAAGGGCTTTCTGATCCTGCTGGGCGTAGGCCCCAACGATACCGAAAAGGAATGTCGGTATCTGGCGGAAAAAGCCCTTGGCCTGCGGATCTTTGAGGACGAAAACGGCAAAATGAATCTAGGACTGGACGCCGTAGACGGCGAAGTTCTGGTAGTCAGCCAGTTCACCCTCTACGGCAACTGCCGCAAGGGCCGCCGCCCCAGCTTCACCGATGCCGCCGGTCCTGAGTTAGGCAACACCCTGTACGAAAAATTCCTGTCCATCTGCGCCGAACTGGGCTATCCCCCCCAGCATGGCCAATTCGGTGCGGATATGAAAGTTTCCTCCGTCAACGACGGCCCGGTGACCCTGATTTTGGACACCGACCAGCTGATGGACACCCCCCGGAGGAACTGATATGCTGAAAATCCAAACCCTGGCCCTGGGCAATTACCAAACCAACTGCTACATCCTCCGGGAGGAAACTGCCAATACCTGCGCCCTTATCGACCCCGGCTGCGATGCCGGATATGTCCTGGAAACCGTCGCAAGGCAAGACTTAACTGTGGAGGCGATTTTGCTGACCCACGGCCATTTTGACCATGTGGGCGCGGTAGCGGAAATTACCGAAAAAACCGGCTGCGAGCTTTGGATGCATCCCGGAGATCACCAACCGCAAAACGGCTATATGGCCGGCTTTTTCTACCCCCTCTCCAACCGGAAGCTGCTCAATGTCCGCTACTGCGACGAGGGCGATACCATTGCGGTCGCCGGACTGACTATCTCTGTCCTGGCTACCCCGGGCCACACCGAAGGCTCCGTCTGCTACGAATGCGAGGATGCCTTGTTTACCGGAGATACCCTCTTCGCCGGCTCCTGCGGCCGGACAGACCTCCCCGGCGGCAGCCATAAGGTGATCCAGGCCTCCCTGGCGCGACTGGCCAATTTGGAGAAGAATTACGCCGTTTACCCCGGCCACGGGGAAAGCTCTGACCTGGCCACCGAAAAACGCAGTAACCCCTACCTGTAAATTTTTCCTGCGAGGAAATCTCTATGACTTTGACACTCATCGGCCATGAGGACCGGTACGCTGTGGAGCAGCTGCAAATGTCGCTGTTTGACCACAGCTCCGAGGGAAGCGCGGTTTCCGCCCTCCATCGGAGCAAGCACTGGCTCACCGCCGTTACCACCATAATCAAAGACGGACAAACCGTCACTGCCCGCCGCCGTCTGAAAGCCGATCAGGAAACTGTCCGACTGCGGCGGCAGCTTCTGCAGCAGTGCTATTATCAGGCGGCCATACAGCTCCTGCCTGCGCTGCCTGCCTGGGGCGCATTGGCAGGGGTTCGCCCCACCAAAATCTCCACCCGGCATTTTCTGGAGGGCGGCACTCCCGAAAGCGCTGACAAGCTGCTGAAGGACATTTACTATGTCACCCCTGAGCGCCGGGCGCTGGCCATCGACTGCTCCCTGTCCACTGCCAATGCTGTGGCGCAGATGAACGATGCCGACATTTCCCTGTATGTGGGCATTCCCTTTTGCCCCACCCGGTGCGCCTACTGCAGCTTTGTCAGCCGCTCCATCGGCAAGCGCACGGAGCTTTTGGATCCTTACCTGGCGGCTTTGGCGCGGGAAATCCGCATCACCGGCGAACTTATGGCAAAATCCGGGAAAACCGTGCGTACCATTTACATAGGCGGCGGCACGCCCACCACATTGTCCACGCCCCAGATGGCAAAGCTGCTGGATACCATCCGGGATGCCTTTGACCTGTCCCGGTGCATGGAATTTACCGTGGAAGGCGGTCGGCCGGACACCTTGGATGCGGAAAAGCTCCTGGCCATCCGTCAGCACGGCGCTGACCGCATGAGCATCAACCCCCAGACCATGATAGACCCGGTGCTGAAAGCCTGCGGTCGTCCCCATACCGCTACGGATGTGCAAAAGGCCTACCGCTGGGCCGTGGACGCCGGTTTTGACGCCATTAACATGGACTTGATCGCCGGCCTGCCCCAGGACGATTTTGACGGTTTCCGCCATTCTCTGGACACAGTGGCCGCCCTGATGCCTGCCAACATCACCGTCCACACCCTGGCGCTGAAAAAAGGCGCAGACCTCTTTGAAAAGCGGGCTCATTTACCCTCTGCCCAGGAAGTCACCCGGATGGTGGACTACGCCAACGAAACACTGCGAAGCCTGGGCTACAAGCCCTACTATCTCTACCGGCAGAAATATATGTCCGGCTCCTTTGAAAATGTGGGCTGGAGCAAAGACGGCAAGGACTGCCTGTACAACATTTACATGATGGAGGAACTCCATTCTATCGTCTCCCTGGGCGGCGGCGGTATGAACAAGGTCAATCTCCCCGATGGCCACCTCCAGCGGTTCCACAACCCCAAATTCCCGGAGCAGTACATCGAAATGATCGACACTGTCCTGGAGGACAAAAAAGCCCTGTTTGAATTGCTGTGAAAAAGGCCCCTTTACACAAGGGGGCTCGCACTTTGTGCTCCAACAGCGCGATAAACTGAAACTTGAAACCTCACTTTCACAACGAAAGGAAGCTTTATACATTGGACATTTTAATTTCCAACGTCACCATTGTGACCATGAATGAGCGCATGGATGTGCTTTTTGGCGCATACTTAGGCGTAGCCCAGGGAAAAATCTCCTATATCGGCAAAACCGCACCGGAGGAAAAGCCCCAAACCATCGTAGACGGCACCGGCATGGTGCTGCTGCCGGGTCTTATCAACTGCCACACCCATCTGGCCACCACGGTGCTGCGCAGCTATTGCGACGACCTCAGCGCCAAGGAAGCCCTGGAACAGCAGCTGATGCTGGAATCCAGGATGGATCGCCGCTGTGCCAAGGCCTCTGCCCTGCTGGGCATCGCCGAGTGCCTGCGGTTCGGCGTGACCTCCGTTTCCGATCTGTATTACTATCCCGATGCCGTGGCGGAAGCCGCCGCGGAAAGCGGCATTCGGGCAAATATTGCCCTGTCCGCCTACCGATTTATCGATCAGAACGAGGAATTCGATTTTGAAACCGATGAGCAGTGCGCAGAGCTGCGACGGGTTGTGGAAAAATGGCATGGTCACGATAATGGCCGCATCAAGATCGACGCCGGCATCCACAGCGAGTACACCAGCAACCACAAGCTGTGGGAAGGCTTGGTGGGCTATGCCGTCGAGCAAGGATTGGGCTTCCAGCTGCATCTGGCAGAAACGCAAAATGAGGTGGACTCCTGTCTGGATCGCACCGGCCTGGGTCCTGCGGAGCTCTTAAGCTGCCATGGCGTTTTGAATCTGCCTGTTACCGCCGCCGGCTGCGGCTGCCTGACGCCCGAAGATCAAGCCTTGCTGGGTAAAAAGAAAATTTCCGCCGTAGCCTGCCCCCTGGAGGCCGCCAAAAACGGCAACCCCACCCTGGCTGTACTGGATTGCGTAAAGGCCGGTATGAATGTGGCACTGGGTACCGGCGGCGCCATTGAGGCCGGCAATCTGGATCTGTTTGAAGCCATCCGTGGTATCGCCATGGCTGCCCGAAGCGCTGCCGGCGACCCTGCCGTCCTGCCTGCCGCCGCGGCACTGATGATGGCCACGGTTTGCGGCGCAAGAGCCCAGGGCAGAGCCGAAACCTGCGGCATGCTGAAAGAGGGCTTCGACGCGGATATGTGCCTGGTGGATTTCTCCGCCCCCCATCTGATCCCCTGCCACAATGTCCTCAACGCCCTGACCTTCAGCGCCAAGGGCGGCGATGTGGCCATGACCATGGTAGGCGGCAAGATTTTGTACCAAAACGGCACTTTCCCCACCATCGACCTGAAATCCGCCGTGGAGGATCTGACCCTTTACGCCATCCCCCGGCTGTTTCATGACGAGAAAGGAAGCACCTAACCATGTCTGACACCTCCAAAAAGCAATCGTTTCTGCATGGCACCATGCTGCTGGCGCTGTCCACTGCCATCGTAAAGCTCATCGGTGCTTTCTATTCCATACCCCTCAAGCACATCATCGGCGACCAGGGCTTCGGCTACTACTCCACCGCTTATGAGATCTACACCTTGCTTCTGATGATCTCCACCGCCGGTCTGCCGGTGGCCATGAGCCGGATGATCAGCCAGGCAAGCTCCCTGGGACATTATCGCCAGGTGCGGAAGATCTACACCGTATCCCGAACCATTTTTCTGACATTGGGCCTGGTGGGCGCAGTGCTGATGACTGTTTTCTGCCGCCAGCTGGCCAATTTCCAGGAGCAGCCCGATGCCTGGGCAGCCATCGGTACCCTGGGCCCCTGCTGCTTCCTGATCTGCCTGATGAGCACCTACCGGGGATTCTTCCAGGGACAGAGCAATATGCGCCCCACCTCCGTCAGCCAGGTGCTGGAGGCTGTGTGCAAGCTCATCGTGGGCATCGCCGCCGCGGTGTTGCTGACGATGTATACCACCACCAAGGCATACCCCGCCGCCGGTGCCATCTTCGGCGTGACCATGAGCTGCCTGCTGTCCTCCATTTACCTGAATTACTGCTTCCGCAAGGCCTATAAGGATATCCCCATGACCGACGAAAGCGTTTCCTCCGGCAAGGACATTGCAAAAAGCCTGCTGGCCATCGCCATTCCCATCACCATCGGCTCCGCAGGTCTGCAGATTCTCACCGTGCTGGAAACCAAGATCTATATGGGTCAGCTTTTGGAAGTCATGCCCCAGGAGTCTGCGGACATTCAAAAGGGCATCTACAACTTCACCCAGAAGATTTTCAATATGCCCTGTGCCTTTATTACCCCCATCACCATCAGCGCTATTCCTGCCATTACCGCCCAGATCACCCGGAAGGAACTCTCCGCCGCTAAGGCCACCGAGGAATCCGCTGCCCGGGTCACCGCCCTCATCAGTGCCCCCTGCGCTGTGGGACTGGCAGTGCTGGCTGGCCCCGTTACCGGCCTTCTGGGCGGCTACACCGGCCAGAGTCTCCAGCTTTCCACAAGCCTGATGGCAATTTTGGGTATCTGCATCCTGTTTAATGCCACAGTTCTGCTGACCAACGCCATTATGCAGGCTCACGGCCATGTAAATCTGCCGGTGGTAAATATGTTTGTCGGCGGTATCATCAAGCTGGTGGCGGTGTTTATCCTCACCGGCAATCCCAACATTGGCATTCTGGGCACTCCCATTGGCAGCTTGCTGTGCTATGTGTCCATCACAGTGCTGAACCTCATCGCCATGGGCCGGGTTCTCCCCGACGCCCCCCGAATCGCCCGGAATATGCTCCGGTCCGTCCTGGCGGCAGTCATCATGGGCGCGGCGGTTTTTGGCGTGTACTACGGCATCGCCGCTCTGGGCATTACCAGCCGGGTCATTCTCTGCGGCGCACCACTGGCAGTAGGCGTCGTGGTGTACCTTTTGGCGGCTATCAAACTCCGTGCCATCACCCGGGAGGATTGTTTGCTCCTGCCTAAGGGCGAAAAAATCGCGAATTTGCTCCATTTGTAAAATAATCCTTGCTTTTTTGGTAAAAATATGGTAATTTAGTCAATGGAGAACAAATAAAAATTAAAGGGGATTTGTATTATGAACAAAACCGAACTCATCGCCGCCGCCGCTCAGAACGCCGGTGTCACCAAGAAGGACGCAGAGCGCGTTCTGAACGCTGCTATCGATGCCATCACCGCCGCTCTGGTCAACGGTGACAAGGTCCAGGTTTCCGGCTTCGGCATTTTCGAAGTCCGTGACCGCGAGGCTCGCATCGGCCGCAACCCCCACACCAAGGAAACTGTGGAAATTCCCGCTACCCGCGTTCCCGCTTTCAAGGCCAGCAAGGCGCTGAAGGACGCTGTCAAGAAGTAATTTATGCGGCTTGACAAATATCTGAAGGTATCCCGGCTCATCAAGCGCCGCACCGTTGCCAATGAGGCCTGCGATAACGGCCGCATCAGCGTCAACGGACGGGTTGTGAAGGCCAGCTACGAGGTCAAGCTGGGTGACCGCATTGAGATCACCATGGGACCGAAAACCGTAGCCGTGGAAGTCCTGCAGATCACCGAAACCGTCCGCAAGGACGATGCCGGTGCTATGTATAAGCAAATATGAAAAACAGAGGGGAGCTGTGCTCCCCTCTGTTTTTTTAGAAGTTGATTTTTTTAATCACCTTGGTTATGGGGTGAAAACATACCGAAACCGTCACCAATGTGCAAATCGATTGCGGAATTACAGCGTACAGCGATTGCAGAAAGTAGGCCATAGCCGCATTGGGATGGAAGGCAAACAGCAGCGGCGTGATGACATCGTCAAGTAATGTGAACAGCACGGTAAATACCACGGCAGATGCCACTATGATAACCGTTTTGACAAAAGACATTTCCCCAGAAAAACGTCTTCCCAGCCAACCGAAAAAAACCGCAAACAGGTTATAGTAGATCAGGTACAGTACGATGACATTGATTTGAAACCCGAACAGAAAACACCGCAGCAAGGAAAAAGTGGTGGCGATGGCAATTCCGTGGGAAATGCCGAAACAGAAGCAAAAGCAAAGCATCATCACAGTCACGATTTCGATACCGGATATGCTGCTGAGCGCCAGCTGGCTGCCGATGAGCAGCGCAACGCACATCGCCACACGAACGATAAATTTTGTCTTGTTCATTGGTTAAAAGGATTTATACACCCAGATATACAGCTGATCGGGCTTGATCTTCAGAGTTTCCGCGCCGGAAACGGCGGAAGCGTATTGCTTTCCTTCATATTCCACGGTGCCCCAGGAAGTATTTGCCAAGGTCTCATCGCTGGTATAGAGCATCCAGCAGCTGCTGTAATCCGCGGGGTTGTCAATGCCGTTAATGGATGTGATCATGCCGTTTTCCACACGGAATTCCAGCTGACCTTTTTCCTTCAGGGTTTCCATGTATTCGATCAGAAGCATGTCGGTTTTGTCACCCATGGCTTCCTGGGTGGTTTTGATGACGATATAGGTGTCGGAATCCTTGATGACCAGAGGCTCGCTCTTGCAGCCGGCAAGCAGCATGATGCCGGCGAGGATCAGGATCGCCAGCAGGCAAGATAGGGCTTTTTTGCATACATTTCTTGTTTTTTTCATAAATTTTACCTCCTAAAATACGAAAACTGCGGCACCAAAAACTTGGTGCCGCAGCCGTGTTTCTGCGACAAACGCACTTCTTTGTAATCTCGCAAAGAAGAGGGAAAAATCCGTTTCGTAGGTCTTCTGACTCGTGCTTGCAGCTTCTGGGGATGCTGCGGCGGCTCTGCCTTCCCGGTTTTCACCAGTGACTGACTTTCGTCATAAGAGCCCGCCATAGGCACATACAGCGGCGGTACCGTCCGGGAATTTCACCCGGTTATCTTGTTCAGCAGCGCGGGTTCTTCGCCCGGACTGCCACGAAACTTCTATCCAGTTGTCGAAAGTATTCTACCACAGGGAAACTTTGCTGTCAAGTGTTCTCCCTCCGTCACAAATCGTCACCAACGCGACGATTTGTGCCACCTCCCTCAAAGAAGGAGGCAAGGGTAATTCCATCCCTTGTGACATTAACAGCAGCCTCTGCCGCCGCAGCAAAACAGCTGGGCAAACCAGCACAGCAGCAGGTCGGCGCAGGGCGATCCCCGCAGAACAAATCCGCCGTAACGGTCTGCCTGCTCCCGGTAGACGGTTTCTCCGTTTTCGATATGGCGCAGCACCCGCAGGTATTCCGGATTGTCCGGCTCCATGCTCACCGCCTTGCGGATATGCTCCAAAGCCGTCACTTGGTTGCCCAGGCCGCCATGAGCCAGGGCGCTGATATAGTACCACCGGGCGTCCCGGTTGGTGGCGTTGCTGAGGATATTCAGCGCCTCCCGATACCGTCCCATCTGCACATAGCGGTACGCGCCCACCTGATAGCGGTCATCATTGTCCGTATACTCCCCGTAGCCATAGGGGCCGTAGCCCGTCTGTCCGGCAGATGCTTTTTCGGGATTTTTTATCTGCTCGTAGGCGGCATTGACCTCCTGCATTTTTCTGGCAGCTTCCTCATCTCCGGGATTCAAATCCGGGTGATATTTCTTCGCCAGGCGGCGATAGGCACGCTTGATCTCTTCGTCCGAGGCATCGGGACTGACGCCAAGAACCTTATATGGATCGCTGATCATTTCCCTTCCTCCTCATTTTTTCTGCGAACACCGCACCACACGCCGCTGTACAGGATATTATCCAGAATATCCTTGTCCTGCACCAGGGGCAGCTTCTCAAATTCCTGTGTACATTTGGCCATAGCCAGAATCAGATACTGATCCCAGCGCTGCCAGTCTTCCCCGGTTCCCATGGCCAGGTAGGGGTTATATTTCTTCCTGCGCTGATCCCGGCGGTAATCCATAGCTGCGTCAGCCAGGTAAATAAACCGGCCCAAGGCCATGCCCATTTTCCTTAAGGTCGGCGCCCAAAGATCCTCCTGACAGACCATCAGCTCCCCCATGAGCTTGCCGAAGCAATTGGCCGGCTCGTCAGGATTGGCGCAGTTTTCCTCTTCCAGTTCATCCAACCGGCGAATATTCTCCCGGATGGCGGCGCACTGCCGGGGGTATTGCGTCTCAATGTCCGCAAAATGCTTACCGAAGACCCCGGACATGGCTTTGGCGGTCAGTTTTTTGTCATCGTTCCAGTCGTCCAGGGCTTTATAGTAGGCCAGAGCCACATTCATATCCGCGGCGTATTGGACGCTTTGGTTATCCACCCAGGGTCGTGGCTTTATCGGATGAATGCCGCAAGCCCGGTTGCCGGCAGTTTCCTCCGGCTCATACAGGCTCATGTGCAGCAGCGCCAAAAAGGCCATATCATACCGCAAGCCCAGCCGGGCAGCGGAGGAAGACCGGAGCCGGATCTGCCGACAGATGCCGCAGTAGACGCTATTATACCGCGTTTTTTGCTCCGGTGTCAATTCCCGGACATTGGCATTTACATATCCAAACACAGCGCTTCCCCCTTTCTCTCTGCAGGTATCATAACGCTTGAATGTGAACAGGGCGTAAACATTGGAAAAATTTATTTTTCCGCCTTTTCCATCAGCAGGCGGTTCAGCGCGCCGCCGTAAAACACAATGGAAAGGCAGCAGTAAAGCCACAGCATACTCAGCGCCATGGCATACACCGAGCCGTAGACGCTGGAATAGCTGGAAAAATGCTCAACATAATAGGAAAACAGTTTGGTAAAGATCAGCCATCCGGCAGAGGCCAGCACCGCCCCGGGAAGACTCTCCCGGAAGCTGTTTTTTCGGTTGGGCAGCATCATAAACATGGCGCTGAACAAGGCAGTCTGCAGCGCCAGCATCAGAAAAAAGCCCCAGTCCACCACTTCCGTCAGCAATATCCCCAGGCCGCCGGAGGCCGGTGGCAGCAATGACAGCAGCCCGTCGCCAAACACGCCAAGAACCAACGTTGCCAGCAGTACCAGCAAAAACAAAAACGTATAGACCATGCTGATGAGCCGGGTCTGGACATAGCTCCGATTCTCCTGGACATCATAAATGGCATTGAGCCCCATCAGCAGGCCGTAGATTCCCCGGCTGGCAGACCACAGCGTACCGATGGCAGATAAGGAAACCACCGCGGTGGAGGTGTGGGCATAGGTGCTGACGATGAGATTTTCCGCCGCACCCATCAGGGCTTCCGGCAGAAAGCCTTCCAGAAGCGCCAGCAGATCCCGGGCATCCCAGGGGGTATAACGCAGCAGACTCAGCAGCAGAACCAAAGCCGGAAACACCGCCAGGACGATAAAGTACCCGGCATGAGCCGCATGATTGGGGATCCGCATATCCCGGAGCCGCAGCAGCAGCGCGGCCGTTTTCCCGATGAGTCCGCCCTTCGGAAATTCCATACCTTCCCCTCCTTGCACAAGCTCTTAATAGCTTATGTAGGAAAAAGGAAAAATATCAAGACGCATCAGCAATGCTCGCCCCTACACGCAATGTCGTTAGCACTTGTAGGGGCGGCCATTGGCCGTCCAATCTGTCCTTCCGAGCGCAGGGCGTAAGACGTTGTATCGATCCCTCGAATCGCTACCCTCTCTCGGGATGACATAGGATTATGCTTTTCCCAAATACGCAACCGGGCGCGTTTTACAACGCGCCCGTAATGCATTATTCTGCGGAGATCATATAATAGTAAACCGGCTGGCCGCCGCTGAGGAGATTCACATCCGCATCGGGGCAGATTTCCGCGAAGATATCCGCAGCCTTCTGGGCGTGCTTTTCCTTCACATCCGCGCCGTAGTAAATGGTGATATACTCCTTGCCCTCGTCCCGAACCTTTTCTGCCAGGGACTTCAGCAGCACCTTGATATCCTTGCTGGTGCCGAACAGGGCGCTGCCATAGAGGGCCAGATAGTCACCCTCGTGGATCATGAAGCCGTCGAAATCGGAGTTCCGAGCGGCATAGGTGATCTGCATGGTATCCACAGTGCCCATAGCCTCGGTCATAGCCGCCACATTCTCCTCTGTTTCCCCCTCGGGGTTGAAGCTGAGCATGGCGGTAATGCCCTGGGGAATGGTCTTGCTGGGGATGACCACCACATTCTTGGGAGTCAGGGCATCCACCTGCTGGGCAGCCATAATGATATTCTTATTGTTGGGCAACACATACACGGTTTCCGCAGGAACCTGATTCACAACCTCCAGGATATCCTGGGTGCTGGGGTTCATGGTCTGACCGCCGGAGATGATGCCGTCCACACCCAGATTGCGGAACACATCGGCAATGCCGTCGCCCACGCAAACGGTGACCACGCCGATGGGCTTCTCGGGCTCTGCGATCTTGGGCGCCAGCTCCTGCTCGCTCATGACCTTCTCGGTGTGCTGCAGGCGCATATTCTCGATCTTTACGGTTACGAAAGAGCCGTAGTCCATAGCCTCATGGAGAGCCTTGCCGGGGTCGTTGGTATGGACATGAACCTTGATGATCTCCTCGTCGTCCACCAGCACCAGGCTGTCGCCCAGGCTGGACAGGAACTCCCGGAGCTTTTCGGGATCCAGGTCATTTTCCCGGGAGATGATGAACTCGGTGCAGTAGGTGAAGGTAATGTCCTCGGTGTCGAAATCGCTGAAATCCGCGGCTTCCTTCACATCACCGGTGTCCAGCCCTTCGGGAACCACCACATCCTCGCCCCGCAGAGCCAGGAGCATAGCCTCCAGCGCCACCAGCCAGCCCTTGCCGCCGGCATCCACAACACCGGCCTTCTTCAGCACCGGGTTCTGATTGGTAGTGTTGGCCAGGGCCACCTTTGCTTCGGCAATGGCAGCCTCGTGGACAAATTCAAAATAGTTATTCTCCTGGGACGCCTGGCGAGCCTTGGCGGCGGCCAGACGGGCCACAGTCAGAATGGTGCCTTCGGCGGGCTTCATAACAGCCTTGTAGGCGGCGTCCACGCCCTCCTGGAGAGCCAGCGCCCACAGCACACCGTCACATTCCTCCACGCCCTTGAGCTTCTTGGAGATGCCCCGCAGCAGCAGGGATAAAATCACGCCGGAGTTGCCTCTGGCGCCCCGGAGCATGGCAGACGCCGTAGCGGCAGATGCCTTTTCCAGGGAGGGATCCTCCAGCTTCCGCAGGTCAGCGGCAGCGGCGTTGATGGTCATGGACATATTGGTGCCCGTATCGCCGTCGGGCACAGGGAAAACGTTCAGTTCATTCAGAGCCTGCTTATTGATCTCAATAGAAGCAGCCGCATTGATCATCAATCTGCGGAACTCGGCTCCGTTGATCGTTTGTCTCACTTGCTATTCCTCCAAATTCTCTTAACCGATCATCATAGAATCGATATAGACATTCACTGCGCGAACCTGGGTGCCGGTGCACTTGGTGACCACATAGCGAACCTCGGAAATGATGGAGCTGCCCACTGCGCTGAGGTTCACACCGTTATCCACGATGATGTGCAGGTCGATGGAGATGGTATCATCCTCATGAAACTCCACCTTGACTCCCTTGGACATGGATTCTTTCCGCAGCAGATGGTACACACCGTCGGTCACAGACCGGGCGGCCATGCCCTTGACGCCGAAGCAGTTGGAAGCAGCGGTGCCGGCGATCTCGGTATAAACGCTGGTGCTGACATTTACGCTGCCGTTTTCATTGTTCTGACGAATCATAATCAGTACCCCCTGTAATGGTTAATATATGGTAACTTCCTTAGACCATGCTGTCTTCCCAGCAATCGGGAGCGGTAAGCCCCATCATGCGCACCACAGTGGGTGCCACATTTGCCAGGCCGTAGCTGCCATCCTGAATGCTCCAGTCGTGATCCTTATCATAAATGATAAAGGGTACGGGATTCAGAGAGTGAGCAGTACGTACGGAAGTTTTGCCCTTCTTGGTTTCGGTCATCTGGTCGGCATTGCCGTGGTCGGCGGTGATAAGCACGGTG
This sequence comes from Oscillospiraceae bacterium, assembly GCA_015068125.1. GTDB lineage: Bacteria > Bacillota > Clostridia > Oscillospirales > Oscillospiraceae > Faecousia. The sequence goes on from SVLD01000006.1 coordinate 29,844, forward strand.
TAGCCGTACTTGTCAGCGGCCTCGAGGATGGCCGCGAGGCCCTGGTCTACGCACTCCATGGCGTAAACCACAGCGTCCATAACGCCGGTGTGGCCAACCATGTCGCCGTTGGGGAAGTTGCAGCGCAGGAACTGGAAATCGCCGGATTCCATAGCGGCAACCATCTTCTCAGTGATTTCCTTGGACTTCATAGCGGGAGCCTGCTCGAAGGGGATCACATCGGAGGGGATCTCCTCATAGACCTCCAGCTCCTCGCAGACCTTGCCGGAGCGGTTGCCGTTCCAGAAGTAGGTCACATGGCCATATTTCTGGGTTTCGGACACAGCATACTCATGGATGCCGGCCTGGCACAGAACCTCGGTCAGGGTGTTCTTGATGACGGGAGGCTGCACCAGATAATTTTCGGGAATGTTCAGGTCGCCGTCGTACTGCAGCATACCGGCAAACTTCACGCCGGTGTAGCCGGGGCGGTCGAACTTGTCGAAATCCTTGCGGTCGAAGGCCAGGGAGATTTCCTGAGCCCGGTCGCCGCGGAAGTTAAACAGGATCACGCTGTCGCCGTTTGCGATCTTCGCCACGGGCTCACCGCTGCGAGCCACCACGAAGGCAGGCAGATCCTGGTCGATGCAGCCGGTCTCGGCCCGGTAAGTTTCGATCGCCTCCGCAGCGGAAGCGAACATTCTGCCCTGACCCTGGACATGGGTGCGCCAACCGGCCTCAACCATACCCCAGTTGGCTTCGTAGCGGTCCATGGTGACCTGCATACGGCCGCCGCCGGAAGCGATGGCGTAATCACAGCCCGCGGTGTTCAGCTCAGCAAGCACACCCTCCAGCTGACCCACATACTCCAGAGCGGAGGTGGCAGGCACATCACGGCCGTCCAGCAAAATGTGGCAGTAAGCCTTGGTGACGCCCTCGGCCTTGGCCTGCTTCAGCAGGGCGATAAGGTGGGCGATATTGGAGTGGACATTGCCGTCAGACAGCAGGCCCAGAAAATGCATAGCCTTGCCGGAAGCAGCGTTGGCCACCAGATCCTTCCAGGTGTTGGATGCGTACAGGGTGCCGTTTTCGATGGACTCGCCCACCAGCTTGGCGCCCTGGGAATAGACCTGACCGCAGCCCAGTGCATTGTGGCCCACCTCGGAATTGCCCATATCCTCATCGGAGGGCAGACCGACGGCAGTGCCGTGAGCCTTCAGATAAGTATGGGGACAGGTTGCCAGCAGGTGATCCAGGGTAGGAGTCTTGGCAACCACAACCGCGTCGCCGCTGCCGCCGTCGCCCTTGCCCACGCCGTCCATAATGACTAATACAATCGGTTTTTCCATAAAATACCTCCGAAAATCGATGACATCGATAAATTGGCAGATTACCAGTTGTACTATTTTACAACATTTCTGCGAAAGATACAAGCAATTTTTCATTTTTTCCCGAAATGAACAAAAAACCTCCGGTCATCGTGCTATTTTGCACAATTCCCCCGGAGGTTATTAAAAAAGTATTAAGCATCAGGGCTATTTTTGCTTATTCATTCGGTTTGGCACAGGGCGAACTGCGTTCGCTCACGGACGGCCACTGGCCGCCCCTACCAGCCCGAGCCCACATTTTAATGTAGGGGCGAGCATTGCTCGTCCGCAAAGACTACCCTCCGCTGTCATCCCGAGCGAAGCCGAGGGATCTATTCGCTTCCGTATAGGCGGTGTAGATCCCTCGAATCACGACCCTCCTCAAGATAACAAAGTGGCAGCATTTGCCGCCCTTTTGTTAATTCATCGTGCCCTCAGCCCTGTCAAACAGCACCGCGATGCGACTGCGCAGCGCCTGCCCCTCAGGGGTATCTGCCGTGCCCTCGGTATCGATCCACCGAGCCGAAGCCGCCTGGGCATCCTTCAAGGTCTGCAGATCCATGGACAAATTCGCCACCCGGAAGGCAGGCAGCCCCGACTGCCGGGAGCCGAAGAAATCGCCGGGACCCCGCATTTTCAAATCTTCTTCCGCGATCTTGAAGCCGTCGGTGGTCTTGCACAGGGCTTTCAGCCGCTGCAGGGTATCGGGATTGCGATTGTGGGAGGTCAGAATGCAGAAGCTCTTGCTGCCGCCTCTGCCCACCCGGCCCCGGAGCTGATGAAGCTGCGATAAACCAAACCTGTCTGCATCCTCGATGACCATCAAAGTGGCATTGGGCACATCCACGCCCACCTCGATGACGGTGGTGGCCACCAGCACATCTGCTTCTCCCCGGGCGAAAGACGCCATGGCCGCCTCCTTCTCTCCCGCCTTCATCTGGCCGTGGAGCAGGGCGATCCGCAAATCCGGGAATACAGTCTTCTCTAAAGTTTCCGCCCAAACCGTGGCGGATTTCATGCCCAGATCCTCACTTTCCTCCACCGCCGGACAGACCACGAAGCACTGATGCCCCTCTGCCACCTGCTTGCGGATAAAGGCATTGATCCGGGGACGGTAGGATTCATTCACCAGGAAGGTATCCACCGGTTCCCGTCCCGGGGGCAATTCATTAATAATAGAAACCTCCAGATCGCCGTACATCAGCAGCGCCAATGTTCTGGGGATGGGGGTGGCAGACATGACAAGCAAGTGGGGGTCTGTACCCTTGGCGCTGAGCCGGGATCGCTGGGCAACGCCAAAGCGGTGCTGCTCGTCGGTGATTACCAGACCCAAATCGGCAAACTCCGTACTGTCCGACAGCAGCGCATGGGTACCCACAGCAAAATCCACCGTGCCTGATACCAGAGCTTCCCTGACTTCCCGCTTTTGCTTGGGCGTCATAGAGCCGGTAAGCAGCGCCATGCGGATGCCCATGGGGGCAAAGAGTCTGGAAAGCGACGAAAAATGCTGCTCCGCCAGAATTTCCGTAGGCGCCATCAGCGCCGCCTGCTTGCCGTTGCCTACCGCGCAGTAGGCCGCCGCAGCGGCTACCATAGTCTTACCGCTGCCCACATCACCCTGAACCAGGCGATTCATGGGGGCACCGCTGCGGAAATCCTTCACAATCTCATCAATCGCCCGTCTTTGGGCCCCGGTGAGAGCAAAGGGCAAGGATGCATAGAAGGGCTGCATATTTAAGTTTACATAACTTTCCACCGTCTTCTGTGCCCGGCTTGCCCGAAGCAGCGCCAAGCCTGCGGAAAACACGAAAAACTCCTCGAAAATCAGCCGTTTTTTCGCCATCTCCGCTTCCGCCATGGAAGTGGGTTCATGGATGGCATAGTAAGCCCGCTCCGCCGGCAGAATCCCAAACGCCCGCCGGACAGACTCCGGCAAAATCTCCTCAGGCACATCGCAAACGGCCAATGCCTGGCGCACCGCTTTGAGTATAGCCGCATTGGTCAGCCCTGCAGTCAAAGGGTAAATGGGCAGCACCCGCCGGGTAGTCACCGGGGGAGAATCCAGGGCTTCAAACACGGGATTGGTCATGCCGTAGCCGCCAAAATCCCCGGACAGAGCGCCGTAGAATACATATTCCTTGCCGTACTGGAGGTTCTCCGCGGCAAAGCGGTTGTTGAAAAAGGTCACCGTCAGCCGGGCAGTGTGATCGGCGATCTGCACCTTGGTCAAGTCCAGACCCTTGCGGATGCGGTTTGTCCTAGGGGTGTTCATCACCACGGCCTTGAAGCAGGCGGGTACATCCGCCTCCAGCTGGTCGATGGTAATAAGCTGGGTGCGATCCTCATAGCCCCGGGGGAAATGGCAGATCAGATCGCCCAAAGTGAAAATATTTAAGTTGGCAAATTGTTTGGCCTTGGTGGGGCCTACACCTTTTAATATAGTAATGGGATCAGACAGTCTGGCCACGGGATCACCTCCTTTTACAATATTATAACATATTATTTCCAAATTTCAAACCGGAGTTTCTCCCCGTCCCACAAAACAAAAAGCCTTCTCCTTGAGGAGAAGCCTTTTGGTGAACGGCTGCGGAAAAAATCCGTTATCGGCGAGAGATTTTTTCGCAGATGAAACAACAAAGACCGAAGGCATACTTCCTGTATGTCGAGGTCTTTGTTGTGAACAGATGCGGAAAAAGATCCGCCGATAAAATGAAAAAACTCCCTCCAAGCTTAGCTCGGAAGGAGATATTTTCAGAGAAATCAGGCCAGCTTGTTCAGCTTCAGAGTCATGCTGCTCTTCTTGCGAGCGGCATTGTTCTTGTGCAGAAGACCCTTGATGACAGCCTGGTCAACAGACTTGACAGCAACCTTGTAGGCAGCCTCAGCAGCAGTCTTGTCGCCGTTTTCCAGGGCGGCGTCAAACTTCTTCAGGTTGGTCTTCAGCTCGGACTTGTTTGCCTTGTTCTTCTCATAAGCGATCTTGGAAGAAATGACATCCTTCTTAGAGGACTTGATGTTGGGCATTTCGTTACACCTCCTGTTCTCCAAAAGTTTTTCATACAGATATGTATTATAACGCCACTTTCCTATAAAATCAATCCCCTTTTCAAAAAATTTTTAAAAAAATGCGCTCAGAATGGCAGCTTTTATCCACTTTTTGCTGTGAGCGCCGGGGAACACAGGGTGATTTGTGGAAAATTTCTCTTGTCAAGTCCCATTTTTTGTACCGGTTTTTCCCTTTTGGCAAAAGCACAAGGGAAGAAAAAGTGGGAAGTTTGTCGAAGGGCGTCGATTGTAGTTATGTCAACTTATTTTCTTGCTGTTTTATAAACAGTTTTTTTCTGACGGCTGTGGATAAACCTGTGGAAAGTGTGGAAAACTCCGCTTCATCAACAGATATTTCCCAAAATTTCCCGGAAACCAAGCCCCTGAATCGGGGATCAAACGTCCCCGCTTCCCCGCTCCGTAACGACTGTGTAACCGTGTTACGGAAACAAACCAAAAAAATCGTTATGTCGTATTTTTTGCCGGAAAAGTTCCGAAAAACCGTTATCCTGTTCCCGGTAACCCAGAGGCAACGGCGGCAGGGGCAAATTTTTTTGTGAAAAACCGCCAAAGTTTTTTCAGGTATCATCCTCCCGGAAATGGAAATACTGGTAACAACCTTTTTTCACAGGAGGAGCACCATGCAGGGAAAGGTAGAGATCTGCGGTGTGAACACCGCAAAGCTGAAAACATTGTCCCCTGCCCAAATGGACGTGCTTCTGCGCCAGGCAAAGACCGGCGACGAGAAAGCACGCCAGGCGCTGATCGAGGGAAACCTTCGGTTGGTTTTAAGTGTGATCCAGCGATTTGACAAGCGGGGAGAAAGCCCCGATGACCTGTTCCAGGTGGGATGCATCGGCCTCATCAAGGCCATCGCCAATTTTGACCCGGATAAACAGGTCCGGTTTTCCACCTACGGCGTGCCCATGATTGCCGGGGAGGTGCGTCGGTATCTTCGGGACAACAGCGCCATCCGGGTGTCCCGATCCATCCGGGATGTGGCTTACCGGGTGCTGCAGTGCAAGGAATATCTGCTTCTGCAGCTGGGCAGAGAGCCTACTCTGGATGAAATTGCCAAAGAATTGCAGCTTCCGGAAAGCGATGTCAGCCAGGCTTTGGACGCGGTCTGCGCCCCGGTAAGCCTTCACGATCCAGTCTTTGCCGACGGTGGCGACCCTCTGACGGTGATGGATCAGGTTCGGGATACGAAAAATACCGAGGGCAACTGGATGGAGCACATCACCCTGCGCAGCGCGTTTCAATCCCTAAACGACCGGGAAAAACAGATCCTTTCGCTGCGGTTTTACGACGGCAAGACCCAGATGGAAGTGGCCGGGGTCCTGGGGATCTCCCAGGCCCAGGTCTCCCGGCTGGAAAAGGGTGCCATCAGCGCCATGCGGAAAAGCATCAGTGTATCGTAACCGCTCTGTCATCCTGTAGTGGCGAGCATTGCTCGTCTCTTGTCCCCCTCACTGAGGGGGCTGGCAAAAAGCCGCGCTTTTTGACTGGGGGAGTACTCCCTCCGGCCTTACCCAATGGCAACGCCACCTCCCTCATCAGAGGGAGGCAAGGGATTTTCTCCTTGTCATATCCCCCGGCCTTACCGCATATCCTTTACCATCCTTTTCCGGGAGGTATGGTTATGGGTATCAGAATCACGGAACTGCACTGCAAGGAGGTCATCTGCCTCAGCGATGGCCGGCGGCTGGGCTTTGTATCCGATGTGGAGGTAGAAATTCCGGCAGGGAATGTCCTGGCCATCGTAGTGCCGGGGCCCTGCCGGTTTTTTGGTGTGTTGGGTCGGCGGGACGATTATGTGATCCCCTGGCGGTGTCTCCGGCGCATCGGGCCGGACATTATTCTTGTGGATATCAAGCCCAACGAATGCCTGTTCCCCAAGCATAAATGGGGACTGCCTTTTGGTCTGTAAAATTACGAAATTTTTCTGAATTTTTTGGAAAAAATACTTGCAAAACGGATTTCAATCGTATATAATGTTTCGGCATGGGCAAAAATCCCATGACATTATCATCCCACACACCCGGTGATTGCGCGCCCCAGTGTTCTTCGGAACGGGCAGCGCGAGATTGAAGCGGGGTGGAGGAACAAACAAAAGGAGAAAATCAAAAATGGCTGTCGTATCTATGAAACAACTGCTGGAGGCCGGCGTACACTTCGGTCACCAGACCCGCCGCTGGAACCCCAAGATGGGTACCTACATCTACACCGAGCGCAACGGTATCCACATCATCGACCTGCAGAAGACCGTTAAGAAGCTGGAAGAGGCTTATAACTTCGTTCGTGAAGTTTCCGCTAACGGCGGCAACATCCTGTTCGTCGGCACCAAGAAGCAGGCACAGGATGCCATCAAGGAAGAGGCTGCCCGCTGCGGTGGCTACTATGTCAACGCCCGTTGGCTGGGCGGCATGCTGACCAACTTCCGCACCATGCGTACCCGTATCGACCGTCTGGCTCAGCTGCGCAAGATGGAAGAGGACGGCACCTTCGCCATGCTGCCCAAGAAGGAAGTCATCAAGCTGCAGGGCGAAATCGAGAAGCTGGAGAAGTACCTGGGCGGCGTTAAGGAAATGAAGAAGATCCCCGCCTGCCTGTTCATCGTTGACCCCCGCCGGGAGCGCAACGCTATCGCCGAGGCTCACAAGCTGAACATTCCCATTGTCGCTATCGTTGACACCAACTGCGATCCCGATGAGATCGACTACGTTATCCCCGGCAACGACGACGCTATCCGCGCCATCCGCCTGATCGCCGCCGCTATGGCCGGTGCTGTCATTGAGGGCCGCCAGGGTGAGGACGCTGCTGTCGAGGTCGCTGAGGCTGTCGAGGCTCCCGCTGCTGAGTAATTCCGATACACGAAAGACTTTAGGAGGATAACAAAATGGCTTTTACTGCTCAAGATGTTAAGAAGCTGCGTGAAATGACCAACGTCGGCATGATGGACTGCAAGGCTGCTCTGGCCGCTACCGACGGTGATATGGATAAGGCTGTTGACTGGCTCCGTGAGAAGGGCCTGGCAAAGGCTGCCAAGAAGGCTGACCGCATTGCCGCTGAAGGCGTTGCTTACGCCACCGTCGTTGACGGCGTGGGTGTCGTCATCGAGGTCAACTCCGAGACCGACTTCGCTGCCAAGACCGATTCCTTCCTGGATCTGGTCAAGAACCTGGCTACCGTCGTTGCTACCCAGAACCCCGCTGATGTGGAGGCTCTGAAGGCTTGCACTTACCCCAACTCCAACCTGACCGTCACTGAGATCATGCAGGAGAAGGTCATGTCCATCGGCGAGAACATGCAGATCCGCCGCTTCAACCGCTTTGCTGAGAACGTCAGCGTCGCTTACGTTCACGCCGGCGGTTCCCACGGTGTTCTGGTCAACCTGGCCGTGGAAGGCGCTGACGCCACCGAGGTGGGTAAGAACGTGGCTATGCAGATCGCTGCCATGAACCCCAAGTACTGGGATAAGTCCATGGTTCCCCAGGCCGATGTTGACAAGGAGCTGGCCGTTCAGGTTGCTCTGATGGACAACGACCCCAAGATGGCTTCCAAGCCCGCTCAGGTCAAGGAAAAGATCGCTCAGGGCAAGATCGCCGCTTTCTTCAAGGAGAACTGCCTGCTGCAGCAGGACTTCGTCCGTGGCGACCTCTATAAGGGCGACGTGGCCGGCTATATTGCTGACGCTGCCAAGAAGCAGGGCGGCAAGATCTCCTTCGTGGACGCCATTCACTACATCAAGGGTGAAGGCATCGAGAAGAAGGAAGAGAACTTCGCTGATGAAGTCGCCGCTCAGATCGCCGGCGCTCATAAGTAAGAATCTGCCAAATGATATCGTGGGCACGAAATGTGCCCACGATTTTTTTGCGAATAATTGACTTTTCCTTCTTTGTGCGGTATAGTGATAAAAGTTAATCAAGTTTAAAAATCACAAGCTTTGGAGGTTTTTATGAATAAAGCAATTATGTTCGGCGGCGGCAATATTGGCCGCGGTTTCATCGGTCTGCTGCTGGAAAAGGCCGGCTACCATGTGCTGTTCGCAGACGTGTTCCAGCCTCTGCTGGATGCCATTAACACCCGTAAGGAATACACCGTCCATATCGTGGATGAAAACTGTGAGGATGTAGTCGTTTCCAACATCTCCGCCATGAATTCCACCGCTCCCGAGCTGGCAAATGAATTTGTGGATGCCCAGCTGGTAACCACCGCTGTGGGTCTGACCATCCTGCCCCGGATCGCCGGTACCTTTGCCGCCGGCATCGCTGCCCGCCGGGCCGCCGGTGTGAAAACTTACATGAACATCATCGCCTGCGAGAATGCTATCCGTGCTTCCTCCCAGCTGAAAGCCCATGTCTATGACCGCCTCAGCGACGAAGACAAAACCTATGCTGACGAATTTGTTGGCTTCCCCGACTGCGTGGTGGATCGCATTGTGCCTCCCTTCCGCAGCGAGAACATCACCGACGTCATGGTGGAGCGCCACTGCGAATGGGATGTGGAGCGGGCCGGCATCAAGGGTGATTTTAACGGTCTAAATGGCATGGAGATCGTGGACAAGCTGGAACCCTACCTGGAGCGCAAGCTCTACGGCTTTAACGGCCCCCACTGCATCACCGCCTGCCTGGGCTGTGTCAAGGGTCACAACACCATCCGCCAGTCCATCAACGACCCCGAGATCGAAAAGATCGTCACCGGCGTCATGGCTGAGTGCAGCGCCGCCCTGTGCAAGCGTCACGGCTTTGCCCCCGAGGCTATGGCCGCCTACTCCGCCACCGCAATTAACCGCTTCCGCAACCCCTACCTGGTGGACGAAGTGAAGCGTGTTGCCCGGGAACCCATGCGCAAGCTGGCCCCCAACGACCGCCTGGTGGGCCCCATGAAGATGGCTATGGAGTATGATCTCCCCGTTGATAATTACGCCATCGGCGTTGCCGCTGCCATGCTGTACGACAATCCCGAAGATCCCCAGAGCGTGCAGCTCCAGGCGCTGATTGCCGACAAGGGCGTCATCGGCGCGCTGACGGAGATCACCGGCATCGCAGGCGAGGCTGCCGAGAAGGTTCTGGCCGCCTACAATTCCATGAAATAAGAAAAAAATACAATTCTCTTCTGTCGTAGCAACATATGCACTCTCCTTGCTCTCAAACCCAGTATTACTAACTTGGAAGGGTGGACAATAATGAAAAAAGTATTCTCTTCTCTCTGTGTAATTGCGTTGATCCTTGTTTTCGTTGGGTGTGATATTAATTCGCCGTCCTCGACCTCCAAAGTGTATAATATTGGGGATGTAGTCGAATTGGGCGGAATAAAGTTTAAAGTTTATAGGACAACAACAGATCATACCGAGCTGTATTTGTTGGCGCAGAACAACATCGCCACTACAATCTTCTCTGATAGCGATCGGCCATACGACAAGCAGCATGATTACCATGGCAGTCTAGTAGAGGGCTATGTTAATAAATTTGTGGACAGCTTAGAGGACAGAGGCTATGTTATTAAATCTTCTGGTATTCCTAACATAGACGACATATATGAACTAGGCTTTAAAGATTCCGTAACCGTTTCTGGCCTTCCCTATTTATATGACGATGCTCCTGATTTTGTTAAATTGGAACAGAACTTTTGGCTTTCAGGGTATTATAGGGTGGACACATACCAATGGGTTTATTTTGATGAAAAGATAGACACAAAAAGTTGTGATGAAGAGTATGGTGTCCGGCCTATTATTGTAATCGACTCCTCTGAATTGGATAAGGAACCATCAACCTTGCCTGTTGATCTTTTCATCAAGGACATTATCCAGTCTGATTGTGCCTGGACAAGTGAAGGTGGCATCCACAATCCTTACGACCGATTTTATTTTGATTGTGAAAATATGATATTTACAAATATTTTCCAGTCTCCCGAATTAAGTATGACTGAAAAGTACAAAATGAGTTTTGTTGATGATCATACTATTCAAATAGAAGGCCTTATGCGGGGACATGATTTCCCCGCCCAAATCACCATAGTAAGTGAAACTAAGTTAAGAGTCCGATTTATTAACGAGAAATATAACGATGGCGATTATTTCCTTAATAAGGAAAGCTAGATGATGTTTAACTATGAAAGAGCCGGTGTGTTTACACCGGCTCTTTCATATTACAATAGAATTATCCATTCACTGCGTCCACAAATTTCAGGAAGGCAGACATGCCCTCCGGGGTACGCTTGTACACACCCGCATCCTCCAAAACGCCAGCAAACACCTTGCCGGTTTCCTGCAGAATGATATCCATGGCGTTATCGGCAGTAAAGATGTACTGCTTTTTCAGCTCGTCCACCCAATCGGCGTGCTTTTCCAGCACCTCGTCGCTGCGGACATCCCGCCCCTCCGCCACCGCCTGGGCCAGATCCGTAAGCTCCTGCTTTAAGCGGCTGGGCAGCACCGCCAGGCCCATAACCTCGATGAGGCCGATGTTTTCCTTCTTGATGTGGTGCTTATCGGCATGGGGATGGAACACGCCCAGAGGATGCTCCGCTGTGGTGATATTGCACCGCAGCACCAGATCCAGCTCATAGTCCGCGCCCCGTCTTCTGGCGATGGGGGTGATGGTGTTGTGGGGCTCGCCATCGGAGAATGCCACAACACCTACGCTCTCGTCAGTGTATCCTCTCCATGCGCCCAGAATCTTGTCCGCCAGGTCGGCGATGCGTTTGGGATCACTGCCCCGCAGCCGCAGAACGCTCATGGGCCACTTGACGATGCCGGCGGAAATGTCCGCAAACCCGGCGAAAGTCACTTCCTTTTCCACCGGGGCTGTTTCCATGGCGAAGGTGTAATGACCGCCCTGGAAATGCTCGTGGCTCAAAATCGAGCCGCCCACGATGGGCAGGTCGGCATTGGAGCCCACGAAATAATGGGGGAACTCCGTGACGAAGCTCAGCAGCTTCTCAAAAGCGGACTTGTCGATCTTCATGGGAATGTGCTTGGAATTGAAGACGATGCAGTGCTCATTATAATATACGTAAGGAGAATACTGCAGACACCAGGGCTCACCGCAAACCGTAATGGGAATGATCCGGTGATTTTCCCGGGCAGGATGGTTCATCCGGCCGGCGTAACCCTCGTTCTCAGCGCAGAGCTGGCACTTGGGATAGCTGGACTGGGGGGCATTCTTCGCCGCGGCAATGGCCTTGGGGTCTTTTTCCGGCTTGCTGAGGTTGATGGTGATGTCCATCTCGCCGTATTTGCCGGCGTACTTCCAGCGCATATCCCGGGCGATGCGGTAGCGGCGGATGTAATCGGTATCGCAGCTGAATTTGTAGTACCAATCCGTAGCTTCCACGGGATCGATGGCGTATTTCTCCCGGAAGGTCTTGATCACTTCTCTGGGCATAGGCGTCAGGGCGCCCATGATCCGGGTATCAAACAGATCCCGGGCGGTGATATTGTCCTGGCACAGACCCTTTTCAGAGGCGTAATCCAGCATGGCCTGCAGGATCTCCTCCAGATCCTCGGTCTGAGGTTCTTCCGAAGGGATATACTCGTCCTTGCCCAGCAGGTCAAGCAGCCGGTTGGTCAGCACCATATGGTCACAGGGCTCTGCCAGGCCTGTATTCATGGCATAGGACACCAAAGAATCAATGTAAGTTTCAATCTGCACAGCTTAACCCTCCACAAAGGCCTCTACGCCGCCCTGGGGGCGAATGGACAGAACATGGCAGGCGCCTTCACCCAGAGCGCTGTCGATCCCGCAGCGGAACTCCTCCAGGATATCGAAGGGCACAAAGGCCTGGACAGTGCCGGCAAAGCCGCCGCCGTGGACACGGTAAGCGCCCTTGCCCTTGAGGTAATGATCGCACAGGCACAGGGTAACCGCCACATCCTGGTGGGCTTTATAGTTGGCAGGGATAACATTCTGCAGGTACATCCAGGAAGAATGACCGCTTTCCTTGACCATTCTCAGAAACTCCGGGAAATTGCCCTGCTGCAGGGCTTCCACCTGCATGGGAACACGGGCATTGTCGGCATAGAAATGGATGCAGCGCAGCACCGCCCGGTCGCCGCACTTCTCGCGAAGCACAGGAATGGCGGCGTAGAAATCTGTTTCGTCGATCTCGGTCAGCACAGCCTTGCCAAAGTGGGCACAGACAGATTTCATCTCCTGGGTAATAGCTGCGTACTCGTCGGTAAGGTCAGCGTGGCTTGCCCGGCTGTCGATGATGCACAAGGCATGACCGCAGGAAGCAAAGTCAAAGTCCACAGACTCGATGACGGGATGATCCTTCTCCAAAAAATCGATGGTGATCATGCCGCCCACAGCGGAGGCGGTCTGATCCATCAGGCCGCAGGGCTTGCCGAAGAACACATTCTCCGCGTACTGGCCGATCATAGCCACCTGGGGCTGGGAAACCTTGCCGCCAAAGAACAGGTGGTTGATGATGGTGCCAATCAGCACCTCAAAGGCTGCCGAGGAGGACAGGCCGGAGCCCGGCAGGACGGTAGACTCCACATAGGCATCAAAGCCCTGAACATCGCAGCCCAGCTCCTTGAACCGGGCGGCTACGCCACGGATCAGAGAAGCGGTGGAATTGATCTCGTCGGCCTTGGGGGTCAGCTCTGTGATATCCACCTGGCACATGGGGTAACCGGCGGACTGGACGCGGATCAGGTTTGTGCCGTTGACCCGCACTGCCGCGTTGGTATCCAAATTCACTGCCGCCGCCAGCACATGGCCGCGCTGATGGTCGGTGTGGTTACCGCCGATCTCGGTACGGCCGGGAGCGGAGAAATAACGCTCCGGAGCGCTGCCGAAAAATTTTGCAAAGCCGGCGTTCAGGCTGGTGGCCTGGGAAGCTGTCAGCATCAATGTTTGATTCATATGTACTTCCTCCTATATGGGTATGTTGCCATATTTTCGCATTTTACTTCCATATTATACACCTGAATATCAAAAAATGGAAGTGTTAATCTTGTCAAAATGAACTTTATATGATAAATTTTTATAAAAAAGGCGGTGTATTTTATGATCAGCTATAAACCTTTATGGCAGACAATGAAGAAACGGGGTGTAACGACCTATACCCTGATCTACAAAAACGGCTTCAGTGCATACACCATCACCAGCCTAAAGCGCAATAAGTCCATCACCATGAACACCCTGGAAAGGCTCTGCACAGTGCTGAAATGCACGCCCAATGAGATCATCGAATTTACCGGGGACAAAGCGCCTTGACAGAATCCTTTCCCAGTGATAAAATAGCTCCAACTTCATAGGACAGTTCGTGACCCTCCTGTCGGTAAACAAAACTAGGCTTTTACGACGGGGCGCAGTGCGCCCTTTTTTTGGTGGGTGCATACTGCGCCCATTTTTTCATTTTCGGAGGAACCTATGCGCCGCAAGATTCGCCTTCTCACCCATGCTTCCCTGCTGGCCGCCCTGTACGCGGCATTGACATATCTGCAAAATTTTCTGGTCCCCGGCTCTGCCAGCTGGGCGATCCAGTTCCGGGCGTCGGAGGCTCTTTGCATTTTTGCATTCTTCACCCCCGCCACCATTCCGGGCTTAAGCATCGGCTGTCTGCTGTTCAACCTGTCCTTTTCCGGGGCACTGCCGCTGGATGCCTTAGTCGGCACTCTGGCCACCTTCCTGGCCACCGGCAGTATGTGGCTCCTTCGCCGGCAAACCATCCGGAGCGTTCCCTTTACGGGGCTTTGTATGCCGGCGCTGTTCAACGCCATTCTGGTTGGTTGGGAGCTGAGCATTTATATTGGCGGCGGTTTTTGGATTAACGCCCTGTATGTGGCCATCGGCGAAATCGCCGTTCTTCTCACCCTGGGCAGCGCTTTGTACTTTGCCGTTAAAGCCCGCCGCCTGGATCAGAAACTTTTCGCATAAACAAAAGCAGGATGCCGCGGCATCCTGCTTTCCCTTATCCCAGTACATCCTCCAGGGTCTTGCGCACCTTTTGGATCCGTCCCTGCTTAAAGGGACTTTCCAGCCCGGCTGCATCCACGAACCCCAGGAACTGTGTCTCCATGGTGTCCAGATTGCTCTCCAATTTCTTCAAGCCGGCGCCCTTGCTTTCCACTTCAAGCTGATACAGCTGCAGCGCCGCGTCGTTGCTGACCACATAGCTGACCACATACATGGGGCTGATGAAGAAATGGGGAATCAGCACAAAGGTTCGGCTGTTCCAGCCCCAGGTATCCAGGCCATAAGCCTGCCCCACGCTGTCATACAGGGCATACACATTCTCCCGGGTCAGCTCCCAGCCCTCCAGGTCATAAACCTGATGCTCAAAGCTGGCATAGGCCGCCTGCTCCACATAAATATTCAGGCAGTCTATCATTTTCAGCATGGTCAGGTCCTGCTTGTCATCCACATAGCACAGGCTCAGGTACTCCATGCCCTGGGAGAAAATCTCCGCCACATCCACACCCACCGATGTGCCAAAAGAGGCGTAATCGTTGCAGAAATGCCCAAATTCGTGGGTGAAAGTCAGTTTATCATACACATTTCCTTGAGGGTTTACAAAAATGTACGGCTCGTTGTACTCCGTCAGATAGGTTTCGAAGGAAGCGTCGTATTTCTTTGTGCTCTCGGAAATATCGTAAAGCTCGGCAGCGTCCATCAGCGCGAATGCCTCGGCGATCTTTCCGCCCATGGCCTTGGCGCATTTTCTGACATATGCATAGGTCTGGGACTCGGTGCAGGACTCATTCATGAGATTCCAAACCGGGCTGTAATCCACACCTTGGTACAGGGACACCAGCTCCTCCCGAATGTCCTCCAGATATCCCATGGCCTGACCTGGCGTATAATCCCGGCCGAAATAAAAATCATAGGCAAAGCTCTGGTAATCGCTGTAACCGGCGTATGCCGCCATTTCCTGGCGCACCCTTACCAGCTCCACAAACACATCCGCCATTTTGACGCCGTAGTTCTGTAAAAAAGCCTCGGAATAGGGATCTTCCTCAGAGGCCTGACCGCTGAGGGCATAATACTTGCTCTGGAGCATCGCCTCCTCCTCCACCAAGGCGGTAAAGGTTTCATCCCAGATGCTTTTGCCCTGATAATCGTCGAAAAAGCCCTGGCCGAAGTAGTCCTCCGATTCCAATTCTTTTACCAGATTGCTGGCCGCCAGGTCGTAGAGCATCTGATCCAACAGAGCGTCCACCCGGGCACTGGTTTCCAGGCAATAGCTGTACTCCCCTTCCCAGTAGCTGTCGGTTATGTCCTTGCTGTAATAGATATTGGCCAGGGCGTAGCAGGTATAGTAGCGGTTATATTCCTCGTAAAAGGCAAAGACCTTTTCCATCAGAGTTTCCGCATCATCACCATCTGCCAGGCTATCCAGCACTTCCTGTTGGCTGGCCGCCAGGGCATCCACGTCCTGCCGGGTATATTCCATGTCCCCAAAGGCCACCACCGGCGGCCGGGTAGGCTGATTTTCCAGGAATTTCTCCCAGCCCCAGGGCAGACAGCCGGTGAGCAAAAACAAAACTGCCAGGCACAGCGCCCCTAATTTCCATATTCCTTTTCTCATAGCATTTCCTCTTCCGTATTTCAAAACAAAGATCCCCCTGGCAACCAGGGGGATTCTTGGCAATTTATCCTCTGGCATCCAGCACCAGTTTGAACGCGCCGTATGCGCCGGCATCGTTGCCCAGGGAAGCCAGGGCAAACCGGATTCCACGGGAGGCGTGGAAAATGTACTTGTCGAAATAGCGCTTCGCGCCATCCAGCAGGGGCTGTCCGGCCTTGCTGACGCCGCCGCCCAGAACTACGATCTCCGGGTCTGTGACACAGCAGATATTGGCCAGGAACTGACCCATGTAATCGTAAACCTGCTCCAAAATTTCCAGAGCCAGGGCATCCCCGGCCTTGCCGGCGTCAAAGACATCCTTGCAGGTCAGGTTCTCAATGGAGCGCAGAACGCTCTCGGTATCGCAGGCAGCCATGTGACGCTTTGCCACCCGGACAACGCCGGTGGCGGAGCAGTACTGCTCCACGCAGCCGTATTTGCCGCAGCCGCAAGGCTCGGTTTCCTTGGGCTCCAGCACCAGATGGCCGATCTCGCCGCCGGCGCCGTGAACGCCCTCCACAGGCTTACCACCCACAATAATACCGCCGCCGACGCCGGTACCCAGGGTAGCCATAATCATGTTTTCGCAGCCGTTGCCGCCACCCTTCCAGGCCTCGCCCAGGGCAGCCACATTGGCGTCGTTGCCGGCCTTTACGGGAAGATCTGTCAAAGCGGACAGCTCCTCATGGATATTGAACACGCCCCAACCCAGGTTGACACAGCGGTTGACCACACCCTTGCCATCCACCGGGCCCGGAACACCGATGCCGATACCGATGACCTGATCCTTAGGTATGCCCTTTTCCGCCAGGTAGCCGTTGACTGCCGCGGCGATATCCGGCAGGATCTGACTGCCGCTATTTTCGGTTACTGTGGGGATCTCCCACTTGCTCAGCATATTGCCCTCCCGGTCAAAAAAGGCCAGCTTCACTGTGGTGCCGCCCAAATCTACGCCAAATCCGTACTGCATAATGGATTCCTCCCGGTTTGTTTTTTCTCATTATACACCCTGCGGTCAAAAAAAGCCATAGCGGCAAGGAAAAATAATAAATTTTCGCAAATCTTTTTTCGTTTGCACTTGCGTTCTTTTCCATTTTGCTGTAACATAAGTAAGAATACACACAAGTGAAAGGATGGTATACTTACCATGATTAAAGTTGATATTTCCAACGTGTGGGGACAGCTGTCCCTGCCGGATCTGCTGGCCATCGAGAAGGAAGTTGCCGAAGCACACAACACCCTGGCACAGGGCACCGGCGAAGGCAACGATTTCCTGGGCTGGCGGAATCTGCCCGTTAACGAACCCACCGAGGAGATGAAGCGCATCCAGCTTGCAGCCGAATGGATCCGGGAAAACTCCGATGTGTTTATCGTTGTCGGTATCGGCGGCAGCTACCTGGGCCCCAGAGCCGCCATCGAGCTGATGCAGGGCTGCAACCACAACATCGGCAAGGGCAAGGGTAACCCCCAGATCTACTACGCCGGCAACGGTCTGTCCACCCGGGCATGGAACGAGCTGATGCGACTGCTGGAGGGCAAGGATTTCTCCCTGGCCGTGATCTCCAAGTCCGGCACCACCACTGAGCCTGCCATCGCTTTCCGTGGTCTGAAGTGGCTGCTGGAGCGTAAGTACGGCACCGACGGCGCCAAGAAGCGCATCGTCGCCATCACTGATCCCAACAAGGGCGCTCTGCGTCAGATGGCCAATGAAGAGGGTTGGGAAACCTTCGTCATCCCTCCGGATGCCGGCGGCCGTTACAGCGTGCTGACTGCTGTGGGTCTTCTGCCCATGGCTGTTGCCGGTATCGACATCTGCAAGGTCATGAAGGGTGCTTACGAGGCAAGAGAGTACTACGATAACCTCCGCTCCTTCGAAAACCCCGTTTGGCTGTACGCCGGTGTCCGTAACCTGCTGTACCGCAATGGCAAGCCCATCGAGCTGCTGGAGTCCTTCGAGCCCGGCTTCAAGATGATGGGCGGCTGGTGGCAGCAGCTCTTCGGCGAGTCCGAAGGCAAGGACGGCAAGGGCATCTTCCCTGTTTCCGCCGAGTTCACCGCCGACCTGCACTCCCTGGGTCAGATGATCCAGCAGGGCGAGCGCAACATCTTTGAAACCATGGTTCGCTTTGACGCTCCCGAGAGCAAGATGACCATCCTGGGCGACGCCAAAAACCTGGACGGTCTGAACTACCTGGAGGGCAAGACTCTGGACTTCGTGGACGAGAAGGCATTCCTGGGTACCCTGGCTGCCCATGTGGACGGCGGCGTGCCGGTGATCACCATGGATATGGGCGAGCTGAACGACGAAAAGCTGGGCGAAATGTTCTTCTTCTTCGAGCTGTGCTGCGGCGTTTCCGCCTATATGCTGGGGGTCAATCCCTTCAACCAGCCCGGCGTGGAATTCTACAAGCGTAATATGTTCCAGCTCCTGGGTAAGCCCGGCTACGAAGTGTAAAAATTTTTGGGGTAAATTTCACAATTAACTATTGCAAATTGATGCGATAACTGATAGAATTGTTATACACCCCAAGCAAAACTGCAAAGGAGGAAATTCCGATGATTCAAGTTATTATGGGCCTGAAGGGCTCCGGCAAGACCAAGAAGCTGATCGATTCCATCAACGCTACCGTGGCACAGGCCAGCGGCGACGTTGTCTGCATCGAGTACGGCAAGAAACTGACCTACGACATCAATTACCGCGTCCGTCTGGTGGACTCTGAGGAGTATGCCATCAGCAACGCAGATATGCTCAAGGGCTTCCTGAGCGGCCTGCACGCCGGCAATTTTGATATTACCAATGTGTACATCGACAACCTGTACAAGACCATCGGCACTGACCGCGCGGTTGGCGAGGAGTTCGTGACCTGGTGCGCCAAGTTCGCCGAAGTCAACAGCATGAACATCACCATCACCATTTCCGACGATCCCGCCCTGGCTTCCGAGGCTGTTACTAAATACCTGTAATCTTCGTAAGTCCAACGCCGCTGCTTTTTGCAGCGGCGTTCTTTCTATCGAGATTGCAGTAGCGGTGATCCGCGGGGCAGCTTGCACAAACAAGACCCGGCTTCAGGAACACGCCTAAAGCCGGTTTTTCCTATCAAGTGTTACAGTTTTGCCGCGGCTGCCTTGTCACAGATCACCGTCACATCCGGGTGGAATTGCAGAATCGACGCAGGAACTTTCGGTGTGACCGGCCCACAAAAGGCTGCGTATGTAATATCAGCTTTATCCGCGCCGGTAATGATCATCACAATCTTCCTGGCCTTCATAATCGTACCGATACCCATGGTAAATGCGGCGGTAGGTACCTCATCGATAGAATCAAAGAAACGCTTATTGGCTTCTCTGGTCATTTCCGTCAGTTGTACCTCGTGGGTATACATGGGAAAGGTATCTTCCGGCTCATTAAAGCCTACATGGCCATCGTGACCAATGCTCAATAGCTGCAGATCGATTCCTCCCCAACGTTCAATTGTGTCCTCATAAGCTGCACACATAGCATCAGGGTTTTCCGGCAGGCCGCAGGGAACGCAGGTGTTCTCCGTCTTAATGGAAACATGGTCAAACAAGTGCTCCTGCATGAACCTGCGGTAGCTTTGAGGATGATTGGGTTGCAAACCTTTATATTCATCCAAATTGACCGTGCGAACCTCTGCAAAACGAATCGTACCCGCTTTCTCGCGAGCAATTAGCTCCCGGTACAGCGGCAGGGGTGTCGTTCCGGTAGCCAGACCCAAGACGCACTCCGGCTTTGCCGCGATCACAGCCTCAAATACATCTGCCGCTCTGGCACCGGCTTCCTCCGGGGTGTTAACAACAATCATTTTCAATCGTTTCATACTCTATCCGCCTTTCTTTTTCTCGGCCATTGCTTTCCCTGCCATTTTGCGGTCAACCCGGGTGGTGTTTATATTATTATATTCAGTAATTGGCATTTTTTCAAGTATTTACTGCATATAGCCCAAAAATTTATCATTTTGCATTATTGACATGTCTAGCTTTTTCCTCATTCATATGCTAAGCTAAAGTAAAAAATATGCTTTGGAGGATTCTTTATGGACCAACGTTCTCTGGGCATTATGCTCGACTGCTCCCGTAACAGCGTAATGACTCCCGATAAAGTAAAAGAATTTGCCACCTTAATCGCCGGCATGGGGTATAACATGCTCCAACTGTACACCGAGGATACTTATGAGATCGACGGTGAGCCTTTCTTTGGCTATATGCGTGGGCGTTACAGCAAGGAAGAGCTCAAGGATATTGACGCGCACTGCGCCAGCCATGGTATTGAACTGATTCCCTGTATTCAGACCCTGGCGCATCTGGAACGCATTTCTCGCTGGCCTGCTTATGCGGATCTGTTTGATATTGAAGATGTCCTTCTTGTAGATGACGACCGGGTCTATCAATTGATCGATAAAATGTTCGCCACTCTGAAAGAATGCTTTACCTCTCGCCGGGTACACATCGGCATGGACGAGGCCCACAATCTGGGGCTGGGCAACTATCTGAAAAAGCACGGCCTGCAAAACCGCACCCTGCTGATGGCAATGCATTTGACAAGAGTCAAGGAAATCGCCCAAAAACACGGGTTCCAGCCAATGCTCTGGAGTGACATGTTCCTGCGTCTGCATAACAACGGTACATACTATGGCGACGACATTCGGATACCGCAGGAGACCATTGATGCGGTTCCTGCCGATGTGGAACTGGTCTACTGGGACTATTACAGCAAAGAAAAGATACACTTCGACAATATGCTCCGCATCCACGAGAAGTTCGTAAACAACTCCATTGTTTTTGCCGGTGGCATCTGGACCTGGTCCGGTTATGTGCCTAATCTGCGGTATTCCCTGGATGTGATCGAGGCCTCCATGCGCAGTGTCCGGGAGCATTCCGTCAGCACCATCTTATTTACCATGTGGGGTGACAACGGTGCCGATTGTGCCAGATTCTCTGCTCTGCCCGGTATTTTTGCCGCCGCAGAGATGGCTCGGGGCAATTTTGACCGCGCGGATATCGCACGAAAATTTGAAGCCTATACCGGTTACCGTTTTGACGAATTTATGGATCTGGAGCTTCCTAATCTGATTGGAGATAACGAAAGCATCAACAACAACCCCAACAAGTACCTTCTGTTCAACGATCCTTTCATCGGCCTGTTTGATTTCACAGTATCCGACAATCTGTCCGCCCTTTACGCTGATTATGCCAAACAGCTCGCCCCTTCCGTCAATGGCCGCAAATATGACTATCTGTTCCGCTTCACGACTAAATTGCTGGAGGTTCTGTCCGTAAAATGTGATCTTGGCATCCGCCTGCGGAAAGCCTATGGAGCCAACGACAAGCAGGCATTGCGGCATTTTGCAGACGTAGAGATTCCCATGCTGATCGGTCTGGTGGACGAGCTGTATGTGTCCTATCGGACACAATGGCTCACTGAAAACAAGCCCTTCGGTTTGGAAGTACAGGAGAATCGCTTTGGCGGCTTGCTCCTGCGCCTAAGAAGCTGCAAAGACCGGCTGGTAAATTATCTGGATGGCCGGATCAACATCATCGAAGAACTGGAAGAAAAACAGGAAGGTTTTCTTGATTCCAATTGCAAGCGAATTAGGTTCAATGCTTTCGGACGGACCTATACCGCATGTGGTCATTAAGATGCGTATGCGCGCGGAAACATATCTGCCATTTCCTTCGCAATCTCATGGGTGCATGATCGCTAAATACCTGTAATCTTCGTAAGTCCAACGCCGCTGCTTCTTGCAGCGGCGTTGTTTTTTTGTTTTGTAGGGACCGGCGCCCTCAACGGTCCTTTTTCAAAATTCGTGGACCGTCCGGGAGGCCGGTCCCTAGGTATCTTGTCATCGAAGCCGAGAAATTTTTCCCTTATCGCAGCGACATAGATCCTTCGGCTGCGCTCAGGATGACACGGCCCTTTGCAGCTTTGTGCAAAAATCACAAATTTCGTCACCGGGCAGCCGGGGAGTTTTCGCCTTTTTTTGCAAAAAATCGGGAATTTCCTTCTTTTTGTGCGGTTTTAACTGGAAATCCACCTAATTTTTCCCAAAGTTACACTTGACAACCTGTAATCACTGTGCTATAATCCGTAACCGTATTGTAACCATTTTAAAAGGGTTACCATCAGGAAAGGATTTCGTATGCTAAAATCAAAACGCCTGGCCGCCTGTTTTCTGCTGGCAATTTTTCTGGCAGTGAATCTGGTGCAGCCCGCCGCCGCGATTACATATATTCCCGGGGAACCGCAACTGCAGACTGCGGCATCGGCACCCGAAAGCGTCACCTCTGCCGAGGACACCCGGCCGACCAATCGCATCGTATCTGTGGTATATCGGTATGCCAGCACCACCGGCACCATCATCGGCTGCCTGGAAAATGGCACTGTACTTACCGTTTTGAGCACCTCCGGCAAATATTACCGGATCCAGTGCTTCGAAATCAAGGGCTATATTCCCAAGTCCCAGGTAGCCCAGAACGAAAACGGCGAATATTATGTAAACTGTTCTCCCGACAGCAGTTCCACCCGGGAGCTTCCCGTTCAGACCTCCGCCGAGGTCATGGCTCTGCGAACCCTCATCAGCGCCACCGCCAAGAAATATATTGGCGTCCCCTATGTTTGGGGCGGCGAGAGCCCCAAGGGCTTTGACTGCTCCGGCTTTACCCAGTATGTTTTCCGGAAACACGGTTACGAACTCAACCGTTCTGCCTTGCAGCAGCTTGAAAACGGCGTGATGATCGCCAAAGAGGATCTGCAGTGCGGCGACCTGGTGTTCTTCACCAATACTGTCCACTCCGGCAGCTACGCCTCCCACATCGGCATTTACCTGGGCAACGGCAAGCTCATCCACGCCGGCAGCAAGGGTATCGCCGTGGTGAACTTCAGCGACTCTTACTATCAGTCCCACTTCCTCTGCGCCCGACGGGTGATCCTCAGCGATCTGGAAGTAGAGCCGGTAATTCCTTCTGCTGCCATTTCCCAGAGCATTAACAGCTCCTACTGGAGAGAAAATACCCAGACCGAATCCAACGGTCTGGGTTCTTTTTTGCCCCCGGGGCTTGCATCATCCCCAATTTTCCTGTATAATATACAAGTTATGTCTGCTGATACAGAAAGGACGCCTTATGTCTAACGAAAAACAGATCCCCAATCTGCGGGAAAACAAAATGGGCTCCATGCCCGTAGGCAAATTGCTGCTGAATATGGCGCTACCCATGATTATCGCCATGGTGGTGCAAGCCCTTTATAATGTGGTGGACAGCCTGTTTGTTGCCTGGTATTCCCCCAACGCCGTCACAGCCCTGTCCCTGGCGTTTCCCATTCAGAACATTTTGATCGGCTTTGCCACCGGTATCGGCGTGGGTGTCAACTCTCTGCTGAGTAAATCCCTGGGTGAAAGCAATCAAACGGCCGCGAACCGGGCCGCCGGCAACGGCGTATTCCTGGTGCTGCTGGCCACGGCGCTGTTTATGCTCTTCGGTATTTTCGGCTCCCACCCCTTCTTCGCCATCCAGTCTGACAACCCGGATACCGTGCAAAACGGCACCATTTACATCGCCATCGTCTGCATCGGCTCTCTGGGTATTTTTGTGGAGGTTCTGGGCGAACGGCTGCTGCAGTCCTCCGGCCGCACCTTCTATACCCTGATTACCCAGGGCACCGGCGCGGTGGTGAATATCATCCTGGACCCCGTTTTCATTTTTGGCTTCAAGCCCCTGGGCATTCCTGAAATGGGTATCGCCGGCGCGGCCATCGCCACTGTCATCGGTCAGTGGATCGCCGCTATCCTGGCCATCATCTTCAATTTTAAGCGCAATCCCGATGTGCAGTTCTCCTGGAGTGCCATCAAGCCCCGGAAGGAATCCATTATCCCCATCCTCACCGTGGGTATTCCCTCTATCATCATGGTGGGCATCGGCTCTATCATGAATTTCTCCCTGAACCAGCTCCTGCTGGGCATGGATTCCACAGAAACCGCCGCCGGCGTGTTTGGCATCTACTTCAAGCTCCAGAGCTTCTTCTTTATGCCCCTGTTCGGCATTAACAACGCCACCATTTCTATTGTGGCCTATAACTACGGCGCTCGAAATCCCAAGCGGATCACCGGCACCCTGCTGCGCTCCTGCGTCAGCGCCCTGGGCGTCATGATCGCTGGATTGCTGATCTTCCAATTCTTCCCGGATCAGCTGCTGGGACTCTTCAAGCCCTCTCCAGAATTCCTGCGGATGGGCCACAGCGCTCTGCGGATCATCAGCATCTGCTTCCCCTGCGCTGCTTTCGGTATCGCCCTCAGCGCCAGCTTCCAGGCTCTGGGCAACGGTATTTATTCCACCATCGTATCCATCTGCCGGCAAATGCTGGTGCTGCTGCCGGCGGCATATCTGCTGAGCCTCAGCGGCGAAGTGAACCATGTGTGGTGGTCCTTCCCCATCGCCGAAGCATTCAGCCTGCTGGTCACATTGTTCCTGTTCTCCCGGATCTACCGAAAGAAGATCAAGCCCATGCTGTAAAACACTTACCGCCCCGGAAATATCCGGGGCGGTGTTGTTTTTATTCTACCAAGGCTACTAAAGTCGCGTACTTTTTCATCCAGGCCATAATATTACGGCTGTCGGTATAGTAGATCAAACTTTTGTGATCGAAGTTATCCAGGGCTTTCTGATTATACGCAATTCCAATGTGCCCCTTATAGTTTTTATTGGTAAGCTCCTGGGGCACTACGCCTGCCTCCGCGTCTGCCCAGATGGCCTCCGCCAATTCCTGCTGCACCGCAGCCCAATCCAGGGACTTTCCGTATTTTCTTTCATAGGTGCCGCACAGATCCCCGATGGGATACCCCTGAATGGTCAGTTTGGTCACCGCATTCAAGAAATCCGATTTTTCTTTCCAACCCAAAATTTCCCTTGGGGAATTGTAAACACGCTGCAGAGCATTCCAGGCATCGGTATTTTCATATGCGGTATAGGTTCTGCTGACCTCCCGGCCGTCTGCCATGCGGTAGCGGAGGATCACCTTCCGGGTCATTCCTTTGGGTTTGGTGTCCCGCTGCGCCAAAAACATTTCGTGGATATCCAAAATCTGCTGTACATCCAGCTCATTGGAGGACAGATAATTATCGCTCTCCGGAACGATCCTGGAGCCCAGGCTCAGTTCCGCCTTCACGATCTTTTCCGGTTTCGGCACCCAACGGGTAATCCCCAAGGGGTCAATGCTGGTCAAAAGCAGCGTGCCGCCCAATGCCAGACCCAAAATGCCCAGCTTCAGGAAGGTCTTCCATTGGAAAACCTTGATGGATCTGCGCAGCAGCATCTGCCCCGCAAACCAGCCCAGAATCAAACCTACAACCAGGTAGATGAGATAGATATTTTCATCAAAAAGCTGACCGAAGACGGCGCTGGCGCCACCGGCGCACAGGGCGAACACCACCGCAAATACCGGCTCCAGACCCTTGATTGCTATAAAGCTGCCGGCAGCTTCCAATTTTCTCCGGCGGTACAGCAGCAGCGCGCCGCCCAAAAGCAGCAGCCCCAGCACAGCGCAGAGGATCAAATATCCCCAGCCCTCTCCCAGGCCCATATAGCGCCATGTATAACCGCTTTTCGGCCAAGCATTTTCTACATGTTCGAAAATCAGCAGATCCTCATTGATCACCATAGAAACCACCGGACAGAATTCTATAAAGGGCGTACTGTCCACGGAAATGCCATACAGCAGCGGCTCATAAATGGTGAACACGAACCAATAGACGATCAACGCGCCAAAATTTAAAATGCCATACACCGCAGCCATTGCCAGCCTATTTCCGGCGCACAGGGCGCTGAACACCGCCAGGCCAAAGAAAAACACAAATTCCAGGGTCATGCCCAGCAGCCACAGCCAGGCCACCGCCCAGGATCCTTGCAGCACGGGCAGCAGCAGAAATACGAGAACCAGATGGGGCACTATGGAGAAAGCCAATCCGCTGATTACATGGCTGAAGAACCAGGCTTCCCGACGCAGGGGCGTGGCATGGAGCGCGTAACACATTCTGCTGTTATACAGATCTCCGAACAGCATTTGGGCGCACAGGGCGGCATAGGCCAAATTGATGATGCTGAAAGGTCCGATGGTAAAGCCCAGCGACCTGGCTGCAGCCCCAGAATCGGAATCTGCCAGGCCGGTAAGCATCACCAGAAGTCCGCCCACCAGATAGATCCCCCACAGAGGCGCGAAACGGGTGATGTTTTTTCGGATCACTCCGGGATTACAGAACGATGTTCTTAACTTCATAGTTCACACCTCCCAGCTCGTAAATGAAAATTTCCTCCAGAGAAAGGGGCAGAATGTCGAAATACACCGGGTTTGTTTTGCCGGTCAGTTGAGATATCTCCTCCACACTGCCCCGCACCACCAGGGTCTGCAGCCGGCCGGACTGGCTCTGATGCAAAATGTTCAGCCCCTGCGGTACCTGTCCCACAAGCTGCAGCTTATGGGTCGAGCCCTGCATATCCGCCAGGCTGCGCTCCAGCAGCATCTGCCCACGATCCATAATGCCCACATGGTCGCAGATGTCCTCCAGCTCCCGCAGGTTGTGGGACGAGATCAGCACCGTGGTCTCCCGCTGGGCCACATCCGACAGAATCAGACTCCATACCTGCCGGCGCATTACCGGATCCAGGCCGTCCACCGGCTCATCCAGCACCAGAACATCCGGTCGGGTACAGATGGTCAGGTGGAATGCCGCCTGCTTTTGCATACCCTTGGAAAACCGGCGGATCTGTCCTTTTTTCGGCAGCTGAAATACATCATAAAGCCGGTTAAACAGGTCATCGTCAAATTGGGGATACATCCCCTTGTAAAACCGCCGCATTTCCTCCATGGGAGCCGAAGGAAAATAGAAGATATCGTCAGGAATATAGCCGATCCGGCTTTTGATCCCGGGATTTTCAAAGATTTCCATACCCTCCATGGTAATGCTGCCGCTGTCCGGGCGGTACACGCCGGTAATATTCCGGATCGCTGTGGATTTTCCCGCGCCGTTAGGGCCGACCAGGCCATAGACTGCCCCCTTGGGCACTGTCATGGACAGCTGATCCAGAGCCACCACCTCACCGAACCGTTTCGTCACATTCGTCAGTGTTAGCAACGCTGCTGCCTCCTTCCATCAAATACCGGATCAGCTCCTGCCGGGTAAGCCCCGTTTGCAAAAGCTGTTCCGCTGTCTTATCCAATGCTTTCATCAATTCTGCCTGCTTCGGCTCCATTCTGTTGGGAACGCCGCAGACGAAAGAACCCTTTCCCGGCACCGAGGCGATCCATCCCTGCAATTCCAGCTCCCGGTAGGAGCGCTGGATGGTATTGGGATTGATGGCCAGCCGGGCAGCCATTTCCCTGACGGAGGGCAGCTTATCCCCGGCCTGGAGCACTCCGGCAAGAATCTGCTCCCGGATGCCGTCATAAATCTGTGTATGGATCGGTCTGGCGTCCCGATAGTCAAGATGGATCAAGGTTCCCACCTCCATGTCAGCTGTACTAGTACAGTTAGTGTAACAGATCTTTTTTCTCCTGTCAAGTACCTTTCCCCCGACGGTTTTCGCCACAGCGGAAAATTTACAAACAGGCTATGAATTTTCGTATTTGTATGCTATAATGGGTAAAATTGGTTTGGTATTGCCATTTTTGAATTTTTATATGACGAGGTATGATTCTATGGGACTTTTTACAAAGCTTTTCGGCACACGCTCCCAGCGTGAGCTGAAAAAGATCCAGCCCATTGTGGACAAGATTTTATCTATGGAAGCGGAGTACGCCGCATTGTCTGAAGAGGCTCTGAAGGCGAAAACCGGGGAATTTAAAGCCCGGCTTGCGAAAGGCGAAACTTTGGACGAGCTGCTGCCCGAGGCCTTTGCTACCATCCGGGAAGCGGCCTGGCGCGTGCTGGGTATGAAACCCTACCCTGTGCAGCTCATCGGCGGCATCATCCTCCACCAGGGCCGCATCGCCGAGATGCGCACCGGTGAAGGTAAGACCCTGGTGGCCATTCTCCCCTGCTACCTGAACGCCCTGACCGGTCAGGGTGTCCATGTGGTCACCGTCAACGATTACCTGGCCAAGCGTGACTCCGAGTGGATGGGCAAAGTCCACCGCTACATGGGTCTGTCCGTTGGTCTGATTATCCCCGGTATGTCTCCGGCAGAGCGTAGGGTCTCTTACGCCGCGGACATCACCTACTGCACCAATAACGAATTGGGCTTTGACTACCTCCGGGACAACATGGCGCTGTACAAGCAGGAGCTGGTTCAGCGTGGTCACGCCTTCGCCATCGTGGACGAGGTGGACTCCATCCTCATCGACGAAGCCAGAACCCCTTTGATCATCTCCGGCAAGGGCGAGGACTCCTCCAGGCTCTATGAAATGGCCGATCAGTTCGTTTCCACCCTGCGTAAGCAGGTTTTCACCAAGACCGAGGACAAGGAAGTTCACGACGACTACGACTGCGACTATTTCGTAGACGAAAAGAACCACACCGTCAGCCTGACCGCCAAGGGCATCGCCAAGGCAGAGAAATTCTTCGGCGTGGAAAACCTGGCCGACAGCGAAAATACCACCTTGTCCCATCACATCAACCAGGCCATGAAAGCCCGGGGTCTGATGAAAAAGGACATCGACTATGTCATCAAAGACGGTCAGATCATCATCGTGGATGAGTTCACCGGCCGACTGATGTACGGCCGCCGGTACAACGAAGGTCTGCACCAGGCCATCGAAGCCAAGGAAGGCGTTGCTGTCGCCGGGGAAAGCAAGACCCTGGCCACCATCACCTTCCAGAATTTCTTCCGCCTGTACGACAAGCTCTCCGGCATGACCGGTACTGCCCTGACCGAGCAGGAAGAATTTGCCACCATCTACAACCTGGACGTGGTGGAGATCCCCACCAACCGACCCATCGCCCGTCTGGATCATTCCGATGTGGTCTACAAAACCGAACCCGGCAAATTCCGGGCCATCATCAACCAGGTCAAGGCATGCCACGAAAAGGGTCAGCCCGTGCTGGTTGGTACGATTTCCATCGAGCGCAGCGAGCTTTTAAGCAAGCTTCTGAAGCGGGAGGGCATCCCCCACAATGTGCTGAACGCCAAGTACCATGAGCAGGAAGCCCAGATCATCGCCCAGGCCGGCAAGTTCGGTGCCGTGACCATCGCCACCAATATGGCCGGCCGTGGTACGGATATTGTCCTGGGCGGTAACGCAGAATTCCTGGCGAAAAACGAGCTTCGCAAGGGCGGCACTGACGAAGCACTGCTGGCTCAGGCCGACGCTTACTCCGAAACCGACGATGCCGAAATCCTGGCCATTCGGGAAAGATACGCCCAGCTGCTGGCAAAATACAAAGAACAGATTGCTGACGAAGCCGACAAGGTGCGTCAGAGCGGCGGTCTGTTCATCATCGGCACCGAGCGCCACGAATCCCGGCGTATTGACAATCAGCTCCGCGGTCGTGCCGGCCGTCAGGGCGACCCTGGTGAGAGCCGGTTCTACCTGAGCCTCCAGGACGATCTGATGCGCCTGTTCTCCTCCGACCGGGTCAGCGCCATGATGGATGCCCTGGGCTTGGACGAGGACACCCCCATCGATGCCAAGATTCTCTCCGGTGCAGTGGAAAACGCTCAGAAGAGCGTGGAAAGCCGCCACTTCCGTTCCAGAAAGAGCGTTCTGGAATACGACAATGTTATGAACACCCAGCGTGAGATCATCTACGCCCAGCGTCAGAAAGTGCTGGACGGCGAGGATCTCCGGGACAATATGCTGAATATGCTCCGGGAGGTTATCACCGGCAGCGATCCGGAATACCTCAAGAGCTTCGAGGGTATCTTCTTCCCCAAGGGCAGCGTGGGAGAAGATCCCGATGTGGAAGCCCTCTGCGAAACCGCTGTTTCCCTTTATGAAAAGAAGGAAGAAGCCCTCACCCCCGCCACCATGCGGGAACTGGAGCGTGTCATCATGCTCCGGGTGGTGGACGAATACTGGATGGACAACATCGACGCCATGGACGACCTGAAGCAGGGCATCGGTCTGCGGGCTTACGGCCAGCACGATCCCGTCATTGCCTACAAGGAAGAGGGCTACCAGATGTTCGAGGCCATGGTGGCTGCCATCCGGGAGGAAACTGTCCGCCGTCTGTTCTTGGTGCAGCTTCGCCCCAGCCAGGAGCTGAAGCGGCAGAAGGTCGCCAAGGAAACCGGCACCTCCGCCCCGGACAAGACTGTGAAAAAACAGCCTGTCCGCAACAAGGATTCCAAGGTTGGCCCCAACGATCCCTGCCCCTGCGGCAGCGGCAAAAAGTACAAAAAGTGCTGCATGCAGAAGGATAAGCTGGCGGAATAATTCCGCCACTCCAAGGCCCCCTTGTGTAAAGGGGGCTGGCAAAAATCTTTGATTTTTGACTGGGGGATTGCTTATGGAATACAAGCATAACAAAAATCTTGTCACCAATGCAAAGTGCCTTAGAAAAAGCATGACAAAATAGGAACGACATTTATGGTATGACTACCTTCGTTTCTACGATTTGCGCTTTTTAAGACAGAAAATCATCGGAAACTACATTGTAGATTTTTATTGCCCAGAAGCAAAACTTGTTATTGAGCTGGATGGATCACAGCATTATGCACCGATAGGTATGGAAAAGGATATCCAGCGCACAGCATTTCTTGCTCAGTACGGCATTTCTGTTATTCGCATTCCGAACAACGAAGTAATGCGAAATTTTCGTGGAGTGTGCGAATACATTGACCTGCAGGTAAAACAATCCCTCAGTCAGCTTCGCTGACAGCTCCCTTTGCACAAGGGAGCCTTTGGTACTCCCCTTCAATCATAATTTAGGAGTTTTTATGTCTGTCATTACCGTAAAATCCGGCGCATTCGAATATGAAAAAGCCCAGGGGATCTCCGTTCCCCACGGCTTCACCTCCCGCTTCGGCGGCGTCAGCCAGGGGATCTTTGCCTCTCTGAATCTGGCCTGCCAGCGGGGGGATCAGGCCGAAAATGTGGCAGAAAACTATGCCATTCTGGGAAAAGCTCTGGGCTTTGATCCCGAAAATGTGGTGCTCACCCGGCAGACCCACTCGGATATCATCCGGCTGGTCACCGATGCCGATCACATTGGGCTGGATCATCACGCTTACCCAGAGTGCGACGGACTGATTACCAACACCCCCGGCGTTGCCCTGGTGGTATTCACCGCCGATTGCACCCCCATTTTGCTCCATGACCCTGTCACCGGGGCGGTGGGCGCAGTCCATGCCGGCTGGCGGGGCACCGCCGCGGATATCGCCGGAAAGGCTGTTCGGGCTATGGCGGATACTTTTGGCTGTGATCCTGCCAACATCCGGGCCGCCATCGGCCCCAACATCGGACAGTGCTGCTTTGCCACCGATGCGGATGTGCCCGATGCCATGATACGGGCTCTGGGCAGAAGTGCCCTTAACCATATCCGCGCCGAGGACAATAAGTATTATGTAAACCTAAAAGAAATCAACGCCCAGTTTCTCCGAAACGCCGGCGTTAGCCACATTGAAATTTCCCCGTCCTGCACCATGTGCCAGAGCAATCGCTTCTGGTCCCATCGTGTGACCAAGGAAAACCGCGGCTCCCAGGGAGCCATCATCGTCTGCAAGGAGGGCTGATATGAACCGAATACTCCCCCTCCTGCTGTCTTTCATGCTGATTTTGTCCATGCTGGCAGGCTGCGATCAGGGTGAAAACCCCTACGCCCCTACCGGAAACGCCCTGCATGACAGCACCGCAAACACTGTCAGTCCCCCGGTCTCCAAGGATCAGCAGTTGACTTTGGTCTATTATCCCGACCGTTCCATGAACCCCTACACCGCCACGGATTTTACCAACCGGGCGCTGTTTCCGCTGATGTACCAGAGTCTGTTTTCCATTGACAGAAACTACAATGTTATTCCCATTCTCTGCCAGAAGTACAGCGTATCGGCGGATATGCGAACCTACACCATCTACCCCGAGCCGGCAGCCTTCTCCGACGGCGCCACCCTGACTGCCGCCGATGTGGCAGCCAGCCTGCAGGCCGCCAAAAGCGGACAGTATTACGCCGGCCGTTTCCAGCACATTACCGGCATCACCGCGGAAGCTGACCGGGTGATCATTACCCTGGACACCCCCATGGAAAATCTCCCCCTGCTGCTGGATATCCCCATTGTGAAAGCATCGGAAGTAAATGCTTCCAATCCGCTGGGCACCGGCCCCTATATTTTCGAGGAGGCCCCCGGGGGCAAGCGCCTGCGCCGCACCAGCTACTGGTGGTGCCGCAGCGACCTGGTGGTTACCGCCACCTATATTCCTTTGGCCGAGGGAAAATCCCCCAACCAGATTCGCGACCAGTTTGAATTTTCGGATCTGGGATTGGTCTGCGCCGACCCCGGCTCGGACACCTACGCCGATTATCGCTGCGACTATGAGCTGTGGGATATCGAAAACGGCATTTTCCTGTACCTTGTCAGTAACGCCAAGAGCCGCGTTTTTTCCAATACAGCTGTTCGCGCCGCTTTGACCCACGCCATCAACCGGGATTACCTGGTGGAAACCTTCTACCGGGGCTTCGCCCGAAGCGCAACGCTTCCGGCTTCTCCCCTTTCTCCTTTTTACGACATCACCCTGGCAGAGCACTATGACTATGATACCGCTGTCTTTGCCGACGCCATCAGCGCCGCCGGCTTTGAGAACGCCTCTGTCACATTGCTGCTCAACGCTGACGACACCCTGCGGCTCAGAGCCGGCAGAGCCATCGCCGATATGCTCAGCAGCTGCGGCCTGACAGTGACCACTTTAGAGGTCAATTCCATTCAGTTTATGGAGCATCTGAAAGCCGGAGATTACGATCTCTATCTGGGACAGACCCGGCTGTCTGCCAACATGGACTTAACCGCATTCTTCACCCAAAACGGTGGCCTGAACTACGGCGGCCTGACGGACACCACCGCCTACGCCATGTGCCTAGAGGCCCTGGCCAACACCGGTAACTACTATAACCTCCACAAGGAGGTCATGGATAAGGGTCAGCTTTGCCCCATTCTGTTCCGGAGCTACGCGGTGTATGCCACCCGCGGTCTGGTGACTAAGCTCTCCCCCGCCCGGGACAATATGTTCTACTACTCCATCGGCAAAACCTTAGCCGATGCCAAAGTCTCACAATCATAACCACCGGCCGTGCCGGTGGTATGCACAGGCCCCCTCTGACGAGGGTAGCGAAGCGAGTCTAAATAATATCGCGTAGCGATTACCTTAGCTTTGCGGCAGTGCGAAGCAAAAGACTGGGGGAGAGAATATTTCTCTTCTTATTTCTCTCCCTCCGTCACGGCTTACGCCGTGCCACCTCCCTCATCAGAGGGAGGCAAACCGCTGCGGTGGGACTGGGCATAGCGAAAGCTTTTTGGAACCACCGGCACTGCCGGTGGTATTCTTGTCTAAATAAAACTTGGGCACCCCGATTGGGGTGCCCTTCGTTTTCCTGAATTAGCAGCAGCCGCAGTTGTTGTTGCCACAGTCGTTGTTGTTGTTGCCGCAGCAGAAGAACAGCAGGATCAGGATGATGATCCACCAGCAGTTGTTCCCACCAAAGCAATTGTTACCACACATAACGAATACCTCCAAGAATTTTTTCGAGCGACGGTGCGCTCATTCCATGGTATTCCGTGGGGCAAAAAAGGTGCGGAAAAATCAGCCCTCGATAATATACAGACTGGAGCCGAAATCCAGTTGGGTTCGCTGCTGCTTGTCATAGCCGCTGCCCCGGAAGGCCGGCAGCATGGGGATGCCCGCTGCCAAAGCGCCGCCGGTGGCGGTACCGGTGTGTTCCCCGTCGGGGAGGGTCAGATGCTTATCCGCTGTGCGCAGGATGATGCCGTTGGGATTCAGATTCACCGGCGCCACATGCTTCACAAGGCTTCCGAACTGACCCAGCCGCAGGGTCTGGGGACGGCTGCGGAAGTGATAGGTCTTTCCCTTTTTCAAGCCCTTGAGCCGCAGGTAGTCATACCCCGGGGCTGCCGGGCGGCAGCCGCTGAAAATGCAGGCCATGGTAATATCTCCGTCAGTTACTTGCCAGCCGTTTTCCAGGCGGTAGAATGTGCCGAACTGGAAACAGCGGCGATACTGCTTATACAGCGCCGTCTGGGCCTGGATCTCCTTTTCCTCCACGGGAAGCAGATGGTTCAGATCCAGCTCATAGCCCAGGCAACCGAAGAAAGACACATTTCCCCGGGTGGTCAGGGGCGTTGTCCGCAGGGTCTGGGCATGAGGCGCGGCAGATACATGGGCGCCAAAGGTGGACTGGGGGTACAGATAACTTAAGCTACCTTGGATGGTCAGCCGTTCAATGGGATCGGTATCATCGGAGCACCAGATCTGAGGGCCAAAGCACAGCATGCCCAAATCAAACCGATTGCCACCGGAGGAACAGCTTTCCAGCAGCACCTGGGGGCGGGGCTTGAAAATCCGACCCAGTACATCATATAGTCCCAGGATATAATCGTGAGCCTTTGCGCCCAACGCCACGCTGTGGCGGTTCATATCCCACTTGACATAGGTGATTCCGGCGGTATCTAAAATGGACGAAACATTTTCCACGATATAATCCCGCACTTCGGGCTTGGTCAGATCCAGCAGAAGCTGATGGCGCCCCTGGATGGGGGCGAATTCGTCCGTCAGCGCCCAGTCGGGATGCTTGCGGTAGAGATCACTGTCCATATTCACAGACTCCGGCTCAAACCACAGGCCGAATTCCATGCCCATGGCACGGATTCTGTCGGCAAGGCCTTTCAAACCGCTTGGGAGTTTCTTTTTGTTAACGGAATAATCGCCCAAACCGGCCTTGTCATCGTTTCGCTGACCGAACCAACCGTCATCCAGCACGAACAGTTCACAGCCTAAGTCCTTGGCTTTTTTTGCCAGATTCAGCAAAATCCGCTGATTGAAGTCAAACATACAGCCTTCCCAGTCGTTATACAGCACCGGGCGAAGGTGATA
Organism: Oscillospiraceae bacterium; assembly: GCA_015068125.1. Classification (GTDB taxonomy): domain Bacteria; phylum Bacillota; class Clostridia; order Oscillospirales; family Oscillospiraceae; genus Faecousia. The sequence goes on from SVLD01000006.1 coordinate 64,857, forward strand.
GCGCCAGTACTCCGGCACGATATGCTGATTGACAAAGGTGTGCATATTCCGGGACATACCGCCGAAGCCCTCGTCAGACCAGGTCATCACCGCCTCGGGGGTCTCAAACCGCCCTCCGGGCTGCAGTTCCCAGGCAAAATTGGAAGGAGAAATGCCCTGCACCACCCGGGTCAAGCCCTGCAAAGATCGCTGGGCAGCGCCATAGTGATTGCCGGTATACACCAAATTGAAGCCGTAGACCCGGCCGGCATCCTCCGTAGCGCCGATCTCCGACAGCAGGAAGCCCGGATTATGCCGGTTGGAGGAAAAGCCGGTGACGCTTTCGTTTACCACCCGGCTGTCCTGGACCGGCAGGGTGTGCTTCCGCATCTCCGCAATCCAGCCGCCATCGAAGGTGGTCATTTCATAATTTCCGGGCAGATCCATCACCATGCTCATGATCTTTTGAATGGTGACAGAGGAATTTCCGGTATTTTCCAGAACACAGCGGCGGGTGATCGCCGTATCAAACAGCGTAAAATACAGCTTCAGCCCCAGACCCTCCTGCTCCATGATGATCTCCAGGGTCTCCGCCGGGCCGGTGGCCTGAGGCAGACCGCTTTCCATAGGAGCGATGCCGTCGAATATCCGGAAGCCGGCATACCGCAGGTCTGTGGACTGTCCTGCCAGCTCCAGAGGACTTTCCCGGTAGTCGCCACGGCCGCTGCCGCTCCAGGCCAAAGGCCGGACATCCGGGCAGCTTTCGCTGTCGGATTCCTCCAGTAAAATGCCACAGCCCCAACCGGGGCCCACCAGGGAGGTCATGGCCCTGGCGTCCGCCAAAGTCACGCTGCCGCCGAAATGCAGCTGCTCCAAAAGCCCCCGGGGGCTGACCCGCAGGAGCAGAGAAATTGCCGGATTTTGCAAAAGAAACACGCCATTTTCGTGAGTAATCATGGTTTTTCACCTCGTCTTCATTGTATCTTCTCGGCTTAGCGCTGTCAACGAGATTTTTGATGACAACCATTTGACCTTGTGGTAAAATAGTGGAAAGAGCACAAAAAGGAGTGATCTTCATGGAACGCAACCGCTGGTACAAGGACATGGTATTTTATCAAATCTGGCCCCGGAGCTTCAAGGACGGCGACGGTGACGGCATGGGCGACCTCTGGGGTGTCTACGAAAAGCTGGACCACATCAAATCTTTGGGCTGCGACGGCATCTGGTTCTCCCCCATCTACCCCTCCCCCGGCGCGGACTGCGGCTATGATATCGCCGACTACATGGACATCGCCCCGGAATTCGGCGGCATGGAGGCTTTTAAAAAGGTTCTCGACGGCGTTCATCAGCGAGGCATGAAGCTGCTGATGGACCTGGTGGTGAATCACACCAGTGACGAACACGAGTGGTTTCAAAAGAGCCGCCGGCGCATCGAGCCCTACACCGATTACTACATCTGGCGCCCCGCCAAGCCGGGCGGCAAGCTCCCCAATAACTGGGACAGCAATTTCGAGGGTAAGGCATGGACTTATGACGAGGTTCGCGGCGAATATTACCTCCACCTCTTTGCGGTCAAGCAGCCGGATCTGAATATGGACAATCCCCTGGTTCGTGAGGAGGTCAAAAAGATCCTGCGGTTTTGGCTGGACATGGGGGTGGATGGCTTCCGGGAAGATGTGATCACCTACATTTCCAAGGCTGAAGGTCTGCCGGACGACCATCTATTCCCCATCTACAAGGGCATGCCCAAGTACAACCACGGCCCCCACATCCACGAATACTTAGCGGAATTTAAGTGGGATGTACTGGATCATTACGACTGCTTCACCCTGGCGGAAGCGCCTCTGGTATGGCCCAAGCAGGCGCTGAAATATATCGACGAGGAAAAAGGCCAGATCGACATGATGATCCAGTTCCAGTGCCAGACCGCCGACTGTCTCTTTACCGATTATCTGCCCACAAAATTCTCTCTGCGGCGGATGAAAAAAGCCTTCTCCGACTGGCAGTACAAGCTCGACGGCAAGGCCTGGAATATGCTGTACCTGGAAAATCACGACCACCCCCGGATCGTCACCCGCTACGGCAGCGAAAAATTTCAGGCAGAAAGCGCCAAGGCCCTGGCGGTGGCCTACCTGTTCCAAAAGGGTACACCCTTCCTCTACCAGGGTCAGGAAATCGGCATGACCAACTGGCGGCCGGAGTCGGCGGATATGTACCGGGATGTGCAAACTCTCTACAATTACCACCACTCCAATCTGAAAAAGAGCCCGGAAGTACGTCTGCAGAAAATGTGGCGCTCCTCCCGGGACGGCGCCCGATCCCCGGTGCAGTGGGATTCTTCCCCCAACGCCGGCTTCACCACCGGCACGCCGTGGTTTTATGTAAACAAAAACTATCCCGAGATCAATGTGGCAAAGCAAAATGCCGACCCGGATTCCGTGTTGAACTTCTACCGCAAGGCCATTTCCCTGCGAAAGAAGCTTCCGGTGGTTAAGGAGGGCATTTACAAGGAGCATTTCCACAGCCACCGCAAGCAGTATATTTACAGCCGGGAAATGGCCGGTCAGAAGCTGCTCATTGTCTGCGCGTTCTCGGAAAAAAGTCAGAAAATGAAGCGCCCCCGGGGCTTTGACTTAGCTCAAGCCCAATGCATCCTCTGCAATTACCCCAATTCCCACAGCTCCACCCTGCGCCCCTACGAAACCCGGGTATACCTTTGGTAACGGTAGAAAGTTGACGAAAATAGGCTTTGGTGGTACAATAAGGAAAAATATAGAAACAAGGAGAATTCCCATGAAGAAAGCCCTGTCCCTGTTGATCGCCCTGGCGTGTTTTTGCGCATTGGTGGCAACCCCTGCCCAGGCCGCCCCGGATCCCATGGCAGTGAAATTCCAGGACGCCCTGAGCATGCTGGATCATTTCTATGAACTCAATGCGGAATACATGATCCGCATCGCCAACGACTATTTCGTTTCCTGGGAGAACATGGAGCCCGTTACCGTTCCCGCCGCGGATTACGAGGCGATGCTGCACAAGCATTTCGTGCTGGATGACGCTGTGCTGGAAAGCATCCGCAGCTATGGCTCCGGCGCGGTTTACGATGCCGCCAGCCAGACCTACACTGTGGAATGGACCGGCGGCTTCGGCGGCAACCTTCCTCCCAGAGAGTACCGGGGCTATGTGAAAAACGGCGAAACCTACGATGTCTACTACGGCAACATCACCTACAGCTTCCTGCGGGATGTTCTGCCCGAGGGTATGAATGAAGATGCCTACGCCGAAACCCATAAGAATCCCGACACCTGGGCGGTAGAATATAACGGTCTGTTCTATGAAAACGGCCCCGACGGCTGGTACGCCATCGCGTCCTACGACAATTACGGCAGAAAGTACACCGTGGAACTCAACGGCGATGTGGTTCGCATCATTTCCTGCACCAATTATACCGAAGCGGACCTGCCCGGTGCCTTTGACGACAAGGAAGTGTCCGACGAGATCATTTATGACATCCCCCAGGACAGCATCGCCATCCCCGAAAATGATTGCTTTCCGGGCGGCACCACTGTGAAAGCAGAACCGGCCACCGATAGCAATACTCTGAATGTGGTGAATAAGGCTATGTCCACCGTTGCCACAAAGTATGTATCTTACGAATTTACAGCAACCCTGGACGGCGCACCCATCCAGCCCAATGGCAAGCTGACGGTTTCCTTTGTGATTCCCGCGGACTTCAGCACCGATGTTGCCGTGTACTACATGGCACCCGACGGCGCATTGACGAAGCTGGACACCACCGTAAATACCGACACCAGAACCGCCACCGCTCAACTGGAGCATTTCAGCACCTACATTCTGGCCGATGCGGCCACCAGACCCCATACCCATTCATATAAAGAAACCGTAACACCTCCCACCTGCACGGTCGAGGGCTATACCACCTACGCCTGCAAATGCGGCCATTGCTACCAGGATCATATTCTGGCAGCCACAGGTCACAGCTTCGGTCAGTGGACTTCTTCCGAAGCCAGTCAGGAGAAGCGGGAATGTTCCGTCTGCGGCCATTCCGAAATTCGTACCGTTGAAACCACCCCCACCGAACCCGTCACCGAACCCGTCACCGAAGCTGTTCCCAATCCCGCGCCGAGCCAGACAACCGTCGACGCTCCGGATAACACCTATGTGATCATCGCGGTGGTGGCCATGATTGTAGCCGCCGCGGCGCTGTTGGCCATTGTGATTTTGTCTAAGAAGAAGTAAGCAAAACGAGCATGCGGAAAACTTCCGCATGCTCGTTTTTCGTTATCCCTTGGCCATGGCCAGCTTCCGCAGAACCATGAGAAACAGGTCGCTCCAAGTCAGCCGGGGCACAGCTTCTGCCGCCACCAGGGGCATCTGGGAAATGGTCTGCTCGCCTACCAGCACCGACAGCGTTCCCAGACGCTGCCCCTTGCTCACCGGGGCATTTACAAATTCCTCCAACTCTGTGTGAATCCGTACTTGATTGACCTGGGCTTTATCCACCAGCAGCTGCACCGCCTCCTGAGGGACAGCGGCCACCGCATCGACGGTGCCCAGCTTCACCGGCACGGATAGCGCCTCCGTTTCCGGACTCACCAGCGCATAGTTGGCAAATCCGTAATCCAAAAGCTGCTTACACGCTCCAAACCGCTGCTGGGAGGTTTCACAGCCCATGACCACCGCCACCAAGCCCATGCCGTTGCGTTGGGCCGTGGCAGACAGGCAGTACCCGGCAGCGGAGGTGAAGCCGGTTTTCAGCCCCGTAGCCCCGGGGTAGAACCGCACCAGCTTGTTTGTGTTGGACAGTCCAAAGCTGCCGTTTCGCACAGTGTCCATCCAGATGGTGGTAAATTTCTGGATATCCGGGTGGTTTTTCATCAGTTCCCTGCTCATAACAGCAATGTCGTAGGCAGAGGTCAGGTGTTCCTTGGCTGCAGGATCATCATCCAGCCCGGTGCAGTTAACGAAATGGGTGTCATTCATCCCCAGTTCCGCCGCCCGCTTGTTCATCAGCTCGACGAAGCCTGTCTCGCTGCCGGCGATATGCTCCGCCATGGCGCAGGCACAGTCGTTGGCGGAGGAAACGGCGATGGATTTGACCATATCCGTCACGCTCATGCTTTCCCCCACCTTCAGGTAGATCTGACTGCCGCCCTTAGCTGCGGCTGCTTCCGAAGCGATCACCGTATCATTCCAGCCGATTTTCCCGGCATCGATGGCCTCCATGATCAGCAGCATGGTCATAACTTTCGTGACGCTGGCCGGGGCCAGCTTTTCATGGGCATTCTGCTCATACAGCACAGTGCCTGTGGCGATGTCCATCAGCAGGGCGCTTTTTGCCGGGATCTGCATATCCACAGCCCCCACCGACACCGGCAGCATGACCAAAACCAGGCAAACAAGCAGCGCGATTGACAATCCTCTCATATCCGATCCCTCCGTTTTTCAGGTGGTACAGACTATGAGCCTTGTCCGGAAAATAGAACAAGCCGCCCAACGGGCGGCTTGCTTTACTTCATGAACTTATCGATGGCCTGGCAGAGGTCATCAATGGCCTCGTTGTCCCCAGCGTTGACGGCATCTACGATGCAGTGGCGCATATGATCCTGCAAAATCACCTTGCCCGTATTGTCCAGCGCGCTGCGGACTGCTGCAAGCTGCACCAGCACATCGGAGCAGTCGCAGCCCTCTTCTACCATGCGCTTGACTTTTTCCAGGTGGCCGATGGCTCTGGCCAGGCGGTTGATCACCGCTTTCTGGTTTTCGTGGACATGGCCGTGACCGTGGCTGTGGGCAATGCCATGCTCGTGCAGATACGCGTGGTCGTGCTGGTGTTCATGCTCGTGGTCGTGATGATGGTCGGACATAGCGCTGCCTCCTTTGTCGTTTTGTTGCATTATAGCAATATTTTTGACGAGTTGCAAGCCCGTGGGGGGGATATTTTTACGAAATGTTTTGACTGTCCGCCTTGGTTCTGTTATAATGTCAATTTAGAGATAAGGCCTTGCCTTCCCCTTTGGGGAAGGTGGATTTTGATTCGCCTGTGGGCGAATCGAAAGACGGATGAGGTTTACAAAGTTACCTTCCCGGAGGAATCGAATATGAGAATGCGAAAAATGAAAAATTTACAGCCCCGGATGGCCGCCTGCGGCGATCTGCGGATCGATCAGCCCGCTGCCCTGAAGGGGAATTGGCGTTCCCTGAAGCCGGATTGCACCGCCCTTTGGGTGGAGGTGGGCTGCGGCAAGGGCAAATTCACCGCCGAAACCGCACAAGCCAACCCCGATGTGCTCCTTATCGCCGTGGAGCGCTGCCGGGAGGCCATGGTGGTTGCCATGGAAAAGGCCCGGAATATGGGCCTGACCAATGTATTCTACATCGATATGGATGTAGCAAACATCGAGGAAATTTTCGCCCCGGAGGAGATCGACCGGCTGTTTATTAACTTCCCCGACCCTTGGCCCCGAAAGAAAAACGCCAAGCGCCGCCTGACCCACAGAGGTTTTCTGGATAAGTACTGCCGGGTGGTTCGTGCCGGCGGCGAGTTCCATTACAAGACCGACAATGCGCCGCTTTTTGAGTTCTCCGTGGAGGAATTCGCGGCCTGCGGTCTGGAAGTGAAGAATCTGACCCGGAATCTCCATGAAAATGGTATTGTGGGCATTATGACCGGCTACGAGGAAAAATTCCACGCCCTGGGCACCCCCATTAACCGCTGCGAAGTGGTGTGCAAGCCCTTCATTCTGCCTCCAGAGGAGAAGAAAACCGCCCCGGAGGAAGAAGCATGAGCTACCCGGCAGGCAAATGTGATATCGCCGTCATCGGCGCCGGTCATGCCGGCATCGAGGCGGCGCTGGCTGCTGCCCGGCTGGGATTGCATACGATCCTCTTTACCATCAATCTGGATGCCGTGGGCAATATGCCCTGTAACCCCGCCATCGGCGGCACCGGCAAGGGTCACCTTGTCCGGGAACTGGACGCTCTGGGCGGTGAAATGGGTATCGCGGCGGACAAAGCCTGCATCCAGTATCGGATGCTGAACAAGGGCAAAGGTCCGGCTGTCCATTCCCTGCGCGCCCAGGCAGACCGGCGGAAGTATCAGCAGGTCATGAAGCACACCCTGGAGCAGCAGGAAAATCTGGAGCTAAAGCAGGCGCAGATCACAGAAATTCTCACAGAAAACGGCGCTGTCACCGGCGTGGTCACCCAGTTGGGCGCGGTGTATGATGCCAAGGCAGTCATCATCGCCACCGGCACATACTTAGACAGCACCTGCATCACCGGCGAGGTGGTGCTGTCCTCCGGCCCCGACGGAATGCATCCGTCTATTGGCCTTGCAGACAATCTGCGCCAATTGGGACTGCCCCTGCGACGGTTCAAAACCGGTACACCCCCCAGAATCAACCGCCGGAGCATTGATTTTTCCCAAATGGAGCTCCAGCCCGGCGACGACCGGGCAGAACCCTTCTCCTTCCGCACGGAGCAAAAGCTGTACAACAGCGCGGTGTGCTACCTAACCTATACCAATGAGGAAACCCACCGCATCATCCGGGAAAACCTCCACCGCAGCCCCATGTACGACGGAACGATCTCCGGCGTTGGCCCCCGGTACTGCCCCAGCATCGAAACGAAAATCGTCCGTTTTGCGGACAAGCAGCGGCATCAGTTATTTATCGAGCCCTGCGGTCTGGATACGGAAGAGATGTATATTCAAGGTTTCTCCTCTTCCCTGCCCGAGGATGTACAGCTGCAGATGATGCGTACCATCCCTGGCCTTGAAAAGGCGGAGATGATGCGCCCGGCCTACGCCATCGAATACGAATGCATCGACCCTACCGCCCTGCTGCCCACTCTGGAAGTAAAGACGGTGTCCGGGCTTTACGGTGCCGGTCAGTTCAACGGCACCTCCGGCTACGAGGAGGCCGCTGTCCAGGGTCTCATCGCCGGCATCAATGCCGCCCTGAAGCTCCAGGGGAAAGCCCCCCTGATCCTCACCCGGGATACCAGCTATATCGGCACGCTGATCGACGATCTGGTGACCAAGGGAACGGAAGAACCCTACCGCATCATGACCTCCCGCAGCGAATACCGTCTGCTGCACCGGCAGGACAATGCCGACCAGCGGCTCTGCGCCATTGGCGCGGAAGTGGGTCTGGTGAGCCAGAAGCGGCTTCAGGCGGTAGAGGAAAAGTACGCTGCCGTCCGGCGGGAATGTAACCGCCTGGAAAGCACCGGCGTTGCTGCCAACCCGGAATTAAACGCCCTGCTTGCCGCCAGAGATTCCGCCCCGGTGGCCAATTCCGCAAGACTTGCCGATCTGCTGCGCCGCCCTCAGATCACCTATGCGGATATCGCCCCCTTTGATCCCAATCGCCCGGAGCTCCCGGCAACGGTGACGGAGGAAGTGGAGATTCAAATCAAGTACGCCGGCTATCTCGCCCGGCAGATCAAGCAAGTGGAGGAGTTTAAGCAGGAGGAAGCCCGGCTGCTGCCGGAAAACCTGGATTACAACACCATTCAGGGTCTGCGGCTGGAAGCCCGGGACAAGCTCTCCCAAATTCGCCCCATGTCCATCGGCCAGGCCGGTCGCATTTCCGGTGTCAGCCCGGCGGATATCGCGGTGCTGCTGATCTGGCTGGAGCAGAATACCTAATCATAACTACGGCCCCCTCTGACGAGGGGGCTGGATTTTTGCGCAGCAAAAAGACTGGGGGAGAGAATGTTCATTTCTATTATCTCTCCCTCCGTCAAAAATCAAAGATTTTTGCCACCTCCCTCATCAGAGGGAGGCAGGTCACTCTGGCACTCCAAGGTAAAAACAGGCGGTTGACAGGTGCAGTTTTTATGCTATAATATCCTCAGATCGCACGAAAACTAAGTCTTCGGGGAGCCGGATGCATCCGGCTGAGAGGAAGCTAATGCCGCTTCGACCCGTGAACCTGATACGGTCAGTACCGTCGTAGGGAAAGATGCACATATGGGATATGGTATCGTATCGCATTGCACCTGGACGGGTTTGCAATGCGATACTTTTTATTTTGGAGGTTTTCCTATGGAAAACAAAGCACACAAAAACCATTTGCGCATCCGCGCGCTGTGCGAAGGCGCCTTGATGGTGGCCCTGGCACAGATCCTCAGCTTCATCAAGCTCTTCCCCAACCTGCCCAACGGCGGCTCCATCACCTTTGCCATGTTCCCCATCTGCTTTTACGCAGTGCGGTGGGGCCTGGGCAAGGGCCTGATGGCCGGCTTCGTCTTTGGCCTGCTGCAGCTCATTTTTGACGGCGCTTATGCCTGGGGCTGGCAGTCCATGATCCTGGACTATCTGCTGGCCTTTACTCCCCTTGGCCTGGCCGGCTTGTTCCGGGGCAAGATCTGGGGCATTTTCCCCGGCACTGTGGTGGGCTGCGCCGGAAGATTCTTGGTGCATTTCATCAGCGGCATTACAGTGTACCGCATTTATGTGCCCACGGAAGTGCCGGGTGTCGGCACCTTTGACGATGCTACCCTTTATTCCCTGGTGTACAACGGCGTGTATATGCTCCCCTGTGCGCTGCTGGCACTGGCAGTGGCCGGCGTGCTGTTCGTGCCGATGAAGAAGCTGTTTGCAGGAAAGGACATCGCCTGATTGTCAAAGGGCGCTATATGTAGGGACCGGCCTCCCGGACGGTCCAAAGTCTATGAAACGGCCCGTCGAGGACGCCGGGCCCTACAGCAAAAAAGCACCCCCGAAGCTTCCTTCGGGGGTGCAATGTTTTGACGTTAGTCAGCAACGTAGGGCAGCAGAGCAATCTGACGGGCACGCTTGATAGCGGTGGTCAGGTCACGCTGGTGAGCTGCGCAGGTGCCGGTGGTACGGCGGGGCAGGATCTTGCCACGCTCGGACAGGTAACGGCGGATCTTTGCAGTGTCCTTGTAATCGATGCTGGTCACCTTATCCACGCAAAATGCGCAAACCTTTTTGCGCTTGCGGGGGCGAACACGCTGTTCGTTAGCCATGAAGATTACCTCCTTGTAAGTTTAGCAGAAAAGTTCATTTTAGAAAGGCAGCTGGGCGTCATCGTCATCCAGCATCGCAAAATCGGATGCGGGAGCAGCCGGAGCAGAATAGCTGCCGTAGCTGGGAGCGGTGGGAGCGGAGTAGGTGTTGCCACCGAAGGAAGAACCGCTGTTGTCGCCGTCACGCTTGCTGTCACCAAAGTAGGCATTGTCCACATTGATCTCAGCAGAAGTACGCTTGTTGCCATCTCTGTCGGTCCAGTCGCGCATTTCCAGCCTTCCGTCCACAACGATCATGCGGCCCTTGGCAAAGTACTTGGAGATGAACTCTCCGGTCTGCCGCCAGGCAACACAATTGATGAAGTCGGTCTTTCTCTCGCCGCCGTCCTTGGGAGCAAAATCCCGATCGACAGCAACACAGAAACTGGCTACGGCGACGCCGCTGCCGGTACGGCGCAGCTCGGGGTCACGGACCAGGCGACCCATTACAGTGATGTGGTTCAGCATAAATTACGCCTCCACGACGGTGGTCAGGCAGCGCAGGACACCTTCGGTGATCTTCATAACGCGCTCCAGCTCAGCGGGGAATTCGGGCTTGGACTCGTAGTTCATCAGAACGTAGTAGCCCTCGGGCAGATCATTGATGGGGTAGGCCAGCCGACGCTTGCCCCACTCATCGATGTTAGTCAGAGTACCCTCCGCTTCCACCATTGCCTTGAACTTTTCCACAAGTGCGGCGATGCCCTCCTCGCCCTGAGCGGGGTCGATGATGTAGAGCACCTCGTACTTACCGGTGATCTTAGCCATGTTGTTTGCACCTCCTTTTGGACTTTTGGCCCCCGACTTCATCGGGAGCAAGGATTACTTGCATACGCAAGCTATCATATTATAGCAGATTTCTCTTGAATGTCAAGTGTTTTATCTTTATTCTTTCTTCTATATTCTATATTCTTTAAGAACAACTGTAAATTAAGGTTTAACTGAAATAATAAATAATAAAGAATAGATAATAAATCAAGAGGCCGCGATTGCGGCCTCTTGTGGGTTTTTACCCAATGCTCAGGGTCTTGGCTGCGGCATCGTAGATGACAGCCGCTGTGCCCTTGAAGCAGGCGGAAAGGTCGGTCAGCACGTATGTGGCAAATGAGCCGGTGCCGACGATCTCGATGGGTGTTTCGGTGGTAAGACCGCTGCTGTGGATCTTAAAGGTCTTGCCGTTTAAGTAGATAGAACCGATATTCAGCTTGCCGCCGATAGTCAGGGTTCCGCCGTTGATGAAAATATCATCGCCGTTCTTTGTTGCGCTGCCGCCGGTGATGGTACCGCCCAACAGGTTGGTAGTGCCGTAGGAGCGCATATTGCCGCCGTTGGAGTCGGCCTGGCCGTTTTCAATGGTGCCGCCGTACATATTGAAGGTACACTCGGCATGGAACACGGTCAGGTTGCCGCCGGTACCGGTGGTCTTACCGCCGGTGAGCTTGCCGCCGTAGAAGTTGAACACAGACTTATTCTCCGTGTTGGAGCTGGTTGCGCCGGTTGCGGAGTAGGTATCACGGGAAACGACTACAACCGCACCGCCGGTGGAAACAGTCTTCAGGTTGGTGTAAGTACCGCCGTAGACATTCAGTGTGCCGCCTCTGGTCAGTCGCAGACAGCCGCCGTTACTTGCATAGCTGGCCTCACATTCACCGGTGCCCTCGCAGTCACAGATGGTCAGATTACCGGAAATGGTGATCAGCTGGGTGGAGCTGCTGAGCTTGTGGCCGTTGAGGCAAATGGTAATATCCTGATTATACTGGATGTAAATAGCCTTGCTCAGCGCCAGGTCAGCGGTGAGCACATAGTGACCGGATTCCTTGAACTTGTAGCCGGAAACAGTGCCGCCGGAGGTCTTTGCATCACCGAACAGATCGGTGGTCAGGGGGACCCAATCCTCGATAGGCTCGCAGGTATGGGATGCAAGGCCCAGGTCCGCGCCGTTACATGCGCAGTGCTTCTTGTGAGCCTCAGCCTTCAGCTCCAGCGTCTCATCGGCTGCGTTGTAGACGATGGTCATGCCCTCGGGTGCTTTGAAGCAGCTACTCAGGTCGGTCTTTACATTGGTTGCGAAGACGCCTGCGGCAGCCTCCAGCTCGATGGGCTGGGTCACGGTCAGGCCTTCATCGTGGATCACCAGCTTTTTGCCGGAAATGGTGATGGAGTCGATATTCAGCTTACCACCCAGGGTCATGGTGCCGGAGTTATAGTAGACATCGTTGCCCTTCGGTGCAGTACCGCCGGTGATGGTGCCGCCCAGCAGGTTCATGGTGCCTGCGGACTTCAGGTTACCGCCGGTGCCGTCGGCCTTACCGCCGATGAGGGTACCGCCGTACATAT
>SVLD01000007.1 GCA_015068125.1 Oscillospiraceae bacterium
TTACACTAAAACGAAACCTGGCGTTGATCAACGCCAGGCCTCGCAAGGTTCTTAAATTTGTTTCAGCTCAATATCTTTGGGATCTTGAACTTCAAAAAGTGTTGCACTTAGTTTGACAAATCACTTTTAAAACATGTCACCCCGAGCGTAGCCGAGGGATCCGTTTTCCAAAGAGTAACGGATTCTTCGACTCGCATTCGCTCGCTCAGAATGACATCTGTTATCAGGACCGTCGAGGACGCCGGTCCCTACAGGCTTGTTCGGAATGACATCCGTTTGTATGAACAAACTTTCTTTACGCATACTAACAAAAATTTGAAAAGAAGGTGCGAATTATGGCAACAAGCAAGCGGGGCAAGCGCAGCTTTCTGCTGAGTGCTATGCCGGTGATCACAGCCTGGGCCAGCGTTGCCGGAAAAAAGGAATCGGAAGGCCCTCTGGGGCACTGCTTCGATGTGACCTCAGAAGATACGCTTTTCGGTCAAAAAACCTGGGAACAGGCAGAAAAACAGATGCAAAAAATCGCATTGGATACCCTTATGAAAAAAGCCGGTATCAACCGGCAGGCATTGGATCTTGTATTTTCCGGAGATCTGCTGAATCAGTGCATTGGATCGTCTTTTACCCTGCGCAATACCGGTATCCCTCATCTGGGGCTTTACGGCGCCTGCTCGACTATGGCAGAAAGCCTGCTGCTGAGCGCCATGGCGGTGGGAGGCGGTTTTTTTGACCGGGTGGCAGCTATGACCTCCTCCCATTTTGCCTCCTCAGAGCGGCAGTACCGCTTTCCCCTGGGTTACGGCGGTCAGCGTACTCCCACAGCCCAATGGACAGTCACCGGCTCCGGTGCAGCCCTGGTCTGCGCTACCGGAAAAGGGCCGAAAATCGAAGCATGCACAGTGGGCACTGTAACAGACTTAGGCATCAAGGATGCCAACAACATGGGCGCGGCTATGGCTCCGGCGGCCTACGACACCATCAAGACCCACCTGGAGGATCTAAGCCGCACTGCCCAGGATTATGACCTCATCGTCACCGGGGATCTGGGGCAGCTGGGCAAGGAAATGCTTCTGGAACTGGCTCGGCGGGACGGTTTGAGTCTGGGCGGCAAGCTGGTGGATTGCGGCACCATGGTCTTTGACCTGGAAAAGCAGGATGTCCATTCCGGAGGCTCCGGCTGCGGCTGCAGCGCCATCACGCTTTGCAGCGAACTTCTGGAAAAACTGAACCGAGGCAAACTCCACCGCATCCTGTTCTGCGGCACCGGGGCGCTGCTCTCTCCCACCTCCACCCAGCAAGGGCTTCCCATCCCCGGGGTGTGCCATGGGGTATCCATTATCGGAGGGAGGGAATAAACATGGACTACTTGAAAGCATTTTTAGTAGGCGGCGCGTTTTGCCTCATCGGTCAGATCCTTATCGACAAAACCAAGCTCACACCCGCCCGGATTTTGGTAAGCTATGTGGTCATCGGCGTATTTCTGGGAGCCATTGGGGTGTATGAAAAATTGGTGGATTTTGCCGGTGCCGGGGCATCCGTACCCCTGACAGGCTTTGGCTATCTCCTGTCCAAAGGCGTTCGGGAGGCCATTGACCAGCAGGGCTTTCTGGGAATTTTTACCGGCGGGCTGAAGGCCGCCGCCGGCGGCATTACTGCGGCGGTGTTCATCGGATTGCTGGTGGGACTGATTTTCAAGGATAAGGATAAATCTTAAATTTCCGGGCAAGCTAGCTTCGCGGCAACACCGCAGAAATAAAGGAGGAACAAAGCTATGAACAACCAGAACAAGAATCAGAATCAGAACAACAACCAGAACCAGAATCAGAACAACAGCCAGAACCAGAACAACAACCAGAATAACAGCCAGAACCAGAACAACCGCTAAAAGCACACAGGCACACCCAGCTGGGTGTGCCTGTTACTTATTTGACTGCCACAAACCGGCCGATATGGAAGAAGTACAGCAAAGACTGCTTGATGGGCAGACCGTAGATGCGGCTCAGGGCATCGCCGTAGGCCAGCACCTGAGGGCGGTAGAATTCCGTTCGCTGCGGTAAGGTACTTTCCGTGACGGCATCGGTTTTGAAATCCAGAATGGTAATTCCGTCATCTTCGATGAGTGCGCAGTCCACAACGCCCTGGAGCAGAATCTGCTCACCGGAGAGCTCCGGAGAGAAGTTCGCTCCATCGTCCAGAACGGAGAATTTAAACTCCCGCAGGACATTCCCACTTTCCCGCAACTTGCCGCCCAATTCTGTGGCGAAGAATGCCGCGATTGCCTGGCAATCCACCATTTGCGCCTGTTCCTCGCTGATGAAGCGCTGCTCTGTCAGGCGCTGCACTTCCTGCCGGACGCCGGCAAGGCTATGGCAGGCATCATAGCGGATGTACTGCATGGCGCTGTGCATGGCATTTCCCACATCCACCGCAGAGGTGCGTTCCCTACCAAAGACCGCTTTCCGCCACTTCCGGTAGATGGGCTTGGGCTCCTGGGTGTCCTCCGCGACTTCCGCATCCTTATCCCGACCTTTTCGCTGGGTAGCCGTCTGCTTGGAGGGAGCAAAGGTTGCGGGGACATGGTCGTATCGGAACGCCAACCCTTTGCGGATTTTCTCCAGAACCGCCTCCGGCAGCACTTCCGCCGGAACTTCCGGTTCTTCGGCGCAGGTTGCATCTGTGCCGCCAGCAGACATCACCCGAATGCACCAGGCTGGCTCACCGGGTTTGGTTTCCACAGGCTTACCGCCCAATCGGAACAGCTCCCCTGCCTCGGTTCGCTGCAGAGCAGTCATCAGCACCCACTGGCCGGGACAAACCACATCCCGGGTCAGTAGTTCTCTGCCTCCCAGATCCATCCGCAGGGCAATGTCGGCTATGTCATTTTCCAGATTCCGATCGGCATAGGTCATGATCAGCCGGTCTCTGGCACGGGTCAATGCCACATACAGCACCCGAAGTTCTTCTGATAAGCTGTCTGCCGTCATTTTTACGGCAATTGCCTTTTTGGCAATGGTGGGATACCGCAGGCGGTTCTTTTCGTCCACCGCAGACAGTCCCAGTCCCAGATCCTGGTCGCAAAGCACCTGCGCTCTGGTGTTTTCCCGGTTGAACTCCCGGGACAAACCCGCCACGACCACCACAGGAAATTCCAAGCCCTTGGACTTGTGGATACTCATCATGGTCACCGCGCCGGGGGCGGTCTGCTCACCGGCGGCGATAAGCCCCTTGTCCTCCATAGCCGTCAAATGCTCCAAAAACTGCTCTAAATCCCGATGGCCGGCAGCTTCAAAGGACACAGCCAGATCATAGAAGGTCTGCAGGTTTTCCCGCCGTGCCGAGCCGTCCTCCATAGCGGCATAGACATTGTCCATCCGGGTCAAGGCAAAGATCCGCTGGATCAGGGATGCCAGAGATTGCAGCCGGGCTTCCCGGCGGAGGATCTTCAAGGTTTGCACAAACTCCGCTGCTTTCGGCAGCTCCGAAGCTGCCAAAGCATCGTAGATGCTGCCAAAGGGGCGCTCTGCACGGATCACCGCCAGGTCATCGGCGGTAAATCCGAAGACTGGGCTTGCCAGGGTGGCAACCAGGGGAATATCCTGCCGGGGATTGCTGATGGTCTGCAGCAAGGAACGCAGCACCGCAATCTCACCGGTTTGCAGCAGGTCCTCACCGCCGCCGCTGACGCAGCGGATTCCCCGCTGGGCAAGGGCCGCCCGATAGTGACCGCCCACAGAGCCGGGAGATCGAAGCAGGATCGCCACATCCTCCGGGCGGATAGCGTGCAGTTCGTCCTTCTGGCGGATAAAATGCTTACCGTCCAGCAACTGCGCAATACGCTGGGCCACCATCTGGGCTTCTTCCTCATAGGTATTATCCTCTGCTTGCAGGGTCAGCAGCTCCACCTCGGGCTCACCCAAAGATTGATGGGGAATGCCCTCCCGGAGGCGTTCTTCCGCGCCATAGACCAAACCGCCCACGGCTTCGGACATGCAGTACGCGAACACATCGTTAACGCCCTCCAGCACAGCACCACCGGAACGGAAGTTGTGGGACAGGACGACCTTGCGCCCCTGCCCCGGCTGGGCTTCCTCCGCAGGCACATACCGGGCGTATTTGTCAAGGAAAATGCCGGGGTCAGCCAGGCGGAACTGGTAGATGGACTGCTTCACATCTCCCACCATAAAACAATTGTTCCGCTGGGCTGTCAGGGCTTCAAAAATGGCATCCTGCACCGCGTTGGAGTCCTGATATTCGTCTACCATGATCTCCCGGAAGCGGCTGCCGATCTCCTTTGCGGCGGCAGTGATGCCGCTGCGGGAAACACCCAGAAGCAGATCCAATGTTTTATGCTCCAGATCACCGAAATCCAGTACCCGGCGGCTTTTTTTGACCTTTTGGTAGCTGTCGGAGAATCTGCGCACCAGCGCCGCCATTCCCCGGACAGCGCGGGCAGATTGTCCCATATCTGCAAAGACCCGGTCACTGGTATCGGCGAAGCTCCGAAGCTTCTTTTCCAGACCCTTTTTGCAGGCGTTGCGGACAGCTTTGATCCGTTCCGTCAGCTCCGCATCCGCATTTTTGGGGAAACGGAGAGAGCCATAGTCAATATCCTTATGAGAAACGATCCGGTCCCACTGCTCACAGCTTCGAAGTGTATACAGCTGATTCACAGTGTCCGCCAGCAGAGCTGCCGGCTTTTCCATGCCCTCAGCTTCCGCTGCTGCCTGGGCGCAGCTTTCCATGGCCCGGATCTGCAGATCCAGATAATCCATCAGATCCTTGATAAGATATGCGCCCCAAACCGTCTGGGAGGCGTCCTGCAAGCCTTCCACCTGGGAATTGTTCACGCAACCGTCCAACCAAGTATCCGGAGATAAATGGCACCGGGCGCTGTCAAAGACCTTGAGCAAGATCTCCGGCACCAGCCGATCGTTCCGTCCCAACCCCTGGGAGTCCACAAAGGCCCGGAAATCGCCGTCTTCCTGGGCATTTTCATAGGCACTGTCCAGCAGCCGGGTCATGCAGGTATCCCGCATCTGGCGGCATTCATTTTCATCCGCTACCCGGAAATCCGCCGGCACATCCAGTTTGTAGGCATACTCCCGGAGGATATCTGCGCAGAAGGCGTGGACGGTGGATATCTTCGCCAGGTAAAGCCGCTGCATCTGCCGCTGCAGGTGCCGGTTATCCGGTTGCTGCGCCAGATGCTCTGTGAGCTTGGCGGCAATCTTGCCGCGAAGCTCCGCCGCGGCGGCTTTGGTATAGGTAATGATGAGGAAATCATCCAGGTTGGCAGGATCCACAGGGTCCATCACATAGCGCATCAGCCGATCCACCAGAACCTTGGTCTTACCGGAGCCGGCGGCAGCGGAAACCAACAGCTTACCGCCACGGTCATATACCGCCTGCTTTTGCTGATCGGTTAACTGCTCAGCCATGGGACACCTCCTTCTCCACTTCCTCCCAGAATCGCTGGGCAGTCATGGTCTTGTAATTCCGTCGGCCTGCTTCCGCCGTATCCTGGCACACCGCCTTATAGGGGCAGTAGGCACAGGCACTGTGGGCAGTGCCACGGGTATAGGGATTGGGCTCTACATTTCCGGAGGCGATCTCCTCCACCATGTTCCCCAGCCAGGCAAAGACGTACTGCCGCAGCAGCTTCAGCTGCTGGCGGTCCGCCAGATCGCCGGAAAGGCTGCCGTCCTTTTTCCGGCTGCAGCACAGCCGACTCATGCTGTCCCCGGGTTCCATAGCCTGCAGAACTTCCTCATCCTGCAGAAGTAAGCCCTTGCGCTTCCACTCTTTCACTCTGGCGGCTTCAGCTTCCGTATCCGTCATGGCGCCGTCGGCGCTCATCAACGGGGCTCTTGCAGGGAAATACTGCACACCGGCAGCAATGGGCTTGCCGCCCAAAACCGTCTCTCCCCCCTGCTCCAAAGCGAACAGGTACAGAAGCATCTGCAATCCCACGCCGTTGAATACATCGCAGTAATCGAAATCCTTTTTGCCTGTCTTATAGTCCACCACCCGGAAGTAGTGGTTGCCGTTGTGTTTCCAGATATCCACCCGGTCTACGAAACCCCGGAGGATCGCGGCCATGGAAGAAGACGGCACTTCAATGGCGGGCATTTTTCCATCCTCGCCAAAGGCAAGCTCAAAATCCTCCGGCAGAAATTGGGACTGCCGCAGCTCCTGCCACAGTTCCGTGACCACCATTTCCAGTTCCCGTCTGTTCCGGTGGAACAAATAAGTCAGCCGGGCAGAATCGATCTGGCTGAATTTTTCCTTTGCATAGGCTTCGGAGTGTGCCATGGCAATATCCATGGTCTGCTCCAGGGAAACCTCCCCGAAGCCGCCCTTTTCCATCACATCCCGGGCGGTATGCTCCAACACCCAATGGACATAAGTACCGAACTCCGCCGGGTCTACCGTGGCCTCTTTGCGTTCCTTGGCCCGGATGCCATACTTCAGGAAGTAGGACAACCGGCACTCTGCCTGGCGATCTACCTGAGAAGCGGACAGGTTCAGGCACTGTCCGTACAGCGCCCGGACATTTTCCCGTTGGATATTGCCCAGGACGTAATTAGCCCTAATTTGGGTTTGGGTATATTCCTCCCCTACCCCCAAAGCCTGGGCAATATTTTCAACCTTCCGGGCTGCCAGCCATGCGCCGGCTTCCGCCGGATTCGCAGATGCCGTCACCGCTGTGCTTTGCATATATTGTTCGCCGCCGGCCATCTCTGCCAGCCGGCGATATACATACGAGGGTTGCGCCGAGGAGCACAGCACCGTAGCCGTTTCCTCCGCGCCGCAAAATACACCGAAAATATCCGCAAATTCCGCCTGCAAGCCCTCTACCGCACCGCCGGTAAGGGGCACGCCCAAATCCCGGAGTTGCGTCCGCTCCTGGTCTGTCAGCAAGCCCGTGGAGCCGCCGTAACCCGGCAGACTGCCTTCCTCAGCACCCAGCAGAATCAGGTGCTTCTGCTGCTGACAGCGCATGGCGTCCACCTGACCCACAGTCACCGCATCCAGCACCGGAGGGATCGTGCCCACATCATACTGGCTTAAAAGCAGGGTCAGCAGCCGGACAAAAACCTCCGGCTCCCAAACCGTTTTGCCCAGGACATCGTGAAGCTGCTCCAGGGCAGTCAGCAGAATTTCCCAAAGCTGATTTAAGATCTGGGCGCTGCGGTTATCCTTCTGGGCATCCATAGCCTCGGCCAGCTTACCTAGCCGATCTGCCAGACGGATTTCCTCCAAGAAGGCGTACAGCGCCTCCACCTGTCCTGCCAGATCCCGGGCATTTTGGAAGCCCAGATACAGTCGACGCAAAGGCTCCACGGCCTTTTCCCGGGCATCGTTCAGCCGCTGCAGCCGGCGGTCTGTGGATTCCGTCCACTTTTCGCTCAAACCTCCGGGGTTCTTCGTCCATGCGGTCAGCCACTGCTTGCCCCGGACACCCCAGGTAATGGCGTAATTCTCCACCAGGTCGCAGGTATCGGCATCCAGTGGCGACAGGGCGCTGCGCAAATAGCGCACCACATCCTGCTGCTCAAAGCCACCCAGGGCGGCTTCCAGCGCCGACAGCACGGTGCTCAGGACGCATTTTTGCAGAATTTCTTCTTTGCCTGCCCGGTAAGTCGGAATGCCGCAGCGGTGGAAGATCAGATCGATGACATCGGCATAGGCTGCCATATTGGCGCAAACAATGCTGATATCCCGATAGCGGCAGCCTCCCTGCACCAGTTCCATGACCCGCTGGGCCGCCAGTTCCACCTCTGCCCACAAGCCATCTGCCCGCCATACCTGCAGGGCTTCGTCCGCCTTGGGAATCGCCCCCTGGAACAGCGCCATGCTGCAGTCAAACAGAGCGGATTCTCTGCCGGGCAGAATTTCAATTTTTACTTCCACGCCGGCATTTTTCGCGCAGCGGAGAATTTGCGCCGCAGTATCACCGGCCTTTTCAAAAGCCAGTCGAGGAGAGGATACGCAGTCACAGTTCAAGCCCACGGTCACATTGGGGCTGGTGCGGATCAAATGCTCCAAAATTGCCAGATTCTGCCGGGTAAAATCCGGGAAGCCGTCTATGTAGAACACATGCTCCTGACCAAAAGTGCCCCCCTCCAGCTGCTCCAGCAGCCAGGTCATCTGATCTCTGGGATCCCGCTTGCCCTGGGCGCAAAGGCCGTCGTAGCCATCCAGCAGCAGCGAAAGCTCCTCCAGCTTCTGCGCCAGAGAGCCCTCGGTCTGCTCTGATGCGGCTTGCAGATCCCGGGCGGTAATGCAGCAGCGCTTGAACTCATCCACCGCATCCACCAGCTCCGTCAAAAATTCCGGCTTGGTTTCCACAGCGGCATAAGCCTTCAGTCGGCTGTGAAGCTGCCGGGCCGTGGCAGCCATGGCCACCATCCGGCCGCCACTGTCCATACAGCTCTCGGCGGCGCAGCCCATGCTGTCCGCCACCCGACGGGCCAGCTGGGTAAAGGAAAGTACCTCCGCATAACGGCTGGCGGTGTCACCGGCAACAGCGCAAAGCCGGCGCTCCGTATCATGGGTGATCAGCTCCGGCACCATCAGGATCCGCCCGCCACGGCCGGAACGAATATCCGATGCGATTCGATTGAGAATTTCTGTTCGGGTCTGCGTCCAGTCCGGACTCAGCAGAAGATGCAGCATAGGGTCACCGCCTTTCTTTTTCTACATAATACCACAGGTTGTGTCCCAAAAAAAGGGCATTTTAAGATTAATGGAAGAAATTTTGCAGCCAGCCCAGGCAATCCAGGAAGAAAAACCGCACCTGATAGCCACCTTTTCCCTCCAAAGCTCCGGTCAGGCTGTCATCAAAGCCGGCACCGGCGGCGGTATCCGCAAAATTCTCCCCGGTGGCCTTCAGGCATAGGGACGGAAACACCACGCACCACCAGTTTTGCCCCTGGGCATCGCCAATACTGACCCGCAGAGATTCATAGACCCCGGCAGGTAAAGTAAACGTATCGTAGCTTCGGGTGGGAAATTCCTCCCGGGTCAGGGTCACCTTTGCCGTTTCGGAAAAGCCGGCTTCCTGCAGCACGCGATTGGCAAGTGCTTCCAGCTCGGCGATATGCTCCTTAAGATACGCTTTTGCCTCCCTGACGTCGGGAATATTTTCCATGACCCCCTGCAAGTAGCCGTTGATGGCATCCCGCACCTGGAGTTTTACCGCCTGATCTTCCTCAGAATCGGAATTGGCCACCACATGAAGCCGGATTAAATTGTTACTCAGCTCATACCGGTCTGCCAGCACAGAGCTGCCCCAGACCAAGAGGCAAACGATCAGGGCAATCCACAACAATTTTCTGATTAATTTCATAAAAAAACACCGTCCATACTGGAATACTCCCAGTATGGACGGATTTTGGCAAAATTATACGGGTTTGGCAATAAACACCTGGGGATAATTCCCCTTGAGCATATTGCAGATCACCGCCGCAAACTCAAACTCGGTAACGATGGCAAACACCGCAGAACCGGAGCCGGTCATCTGCTGGCCGATGGAGCCGTAGGCATTGAAGATGGATTTGATGTAATTGAGTTCCAAATGATCTGCCGTAACCACCGGATCAAAGACATTGATCAGGTTCTGGGAGACTTTTTCAATATCGCCGGCCAGGATGGCGCTTTCCATGGCAGTATTGTCCGGCCGCTTGGCAATGGCGGTTTCATCCAGCTTACGGTACAGCTCCGGGGTGGACACGGAAAACTCCGGCTTGCAGACTACGAAGAAGCAGTCCGGCATATCCGGCAACTTCCGCAGGCGTTCTCCCCTGCCCTCTGCCATGGCAGTGCCGCCAATGGTGCAGAACGGCACATCGCTGCCCACCCGGGCGCCCAACTCTGCCAGAGCGTAGATGGACAAAGGATCGCCGTAGTGCCGGTTCAGTGCCCGAAGCACCGCCGCGGCATCCGCACTGCCGCCGCCCATACCGGCGCCGCTGGGAATCCGCTTGGTGATGCGGATCTCCAGGCCATCGGCATCCTTACCCATGGCATCCAGGTACACCTTTGCGGCCTTCCAGGCCAGGTTACGTTCATCGGTGGGGATATCCTCCTTGTCGCATTTTAAGCACCAGGGCTGGCCGGTACCGATATCGATCTCGATATCATCCCGGATAGAGATGGTCTGCATCACGCTTTTCAAGTCATGGTAGCCGTCATCGCGCTTACCGAGAACATCCAGAGTCAAATTCAGCTTGGCGAAAGCGTATTCGTAAAGAGTGGTCATAGGATTCCCTCCGTGGTATCATTTGCCGCCATTATAGCGTAAAAAAGAAAAATTTGCAACCTCGTCCCTGAATAAAACCGAGGGAAACAGGAAATTCTATGGGTAGCCAAATCAAGAATGGAGGAAACATTATGGATACACTGGCATTGATCCTGTCTATCGTAGGCAGCCTTAACTGGGGTTTGGTGGGTATTTTCCAGTTTGATCTGGTGGCCTGGCTCTTCGGCGGTCAGGACTCCGTCATCAGCCGGATCATCTATACCGTTGTGGGACTTGCGGGTCTTTGGTGCATTTCCCTGCTGTTTCGCAAAGGACAGCACGCAGACGGTGAATGACCCACAGCGAAAAGCGGCAGCACAGTGTGCTGCCGCTTTGATTCTGTATGGGATTACTGGGTTGCTTCCGGTGCCGGCTCCACCACGCGGATCTTGCAGGTGTAGATTTCGCCGTCCACAGTAGCGCTGATCGTGATATACCGCTCAGGCTGATCGTAAGTAGACTTGATACCGGTGATGTTTTTGCCCTTGATGGTGACATAGCCCTCCACGCTGGCAGTCCACTCTGCCTCCACATTCACACCCTCGCTATCCGTCAGGTAGATCATAAAGGACTGAGCAGAAGTGCCAATGGTCAGCGTAACATCGGTATGGCTGAGCTTATGACGGTCAGGATTTACCGGCTCGGGATCAAAAGCCACGATAACCTTACAGGATGCGGTCAGATTGCCCACAGTGGCCCGGACATAGGTATAGCCCTTGCCAACTGGGGAAACCACACCGTTTTCGTCCACACTGGCGACCTTGGGATCGTCCACAGTCCAGGTGATCTCCTTTGCCGTTACATAATCGTTATTCTTGTACAGCTTGACCGGATCGGGGTAGGTCCTGGAGATGGTGATTTCCTTATGCTTCAGCTCCAGGACAAAGTTTGCCGGGATATTCACAGTAGGTTCGGTGGGTCCATCGGTGGGATCGGTGTAGCCACCGAAATCACAAAGGATATCGCAGTATGCCTTCTTCTCACCGCAGGTGATGGTAATTACTGCCCGGCCGCCGCTGACTGCTGTCACCAGGCCCTTTTCATTGACCGTAGCCACTGTGGGGTCACTGGATGTAAAGGTGACAGGATCTGTGGTTTCGCTGGGCTGGAGCACATAGCTCAGAAGCTGACCGCTGCCGGCAGCAGTAAAAGTGATGGAAGGTTTGGCCAGTGTGATATCCGTACAGGGAATCGGATCCGGCTGGGATTGCTGGATGCTCTGAGTGGGAGTATCGGTATCTCCGCCATTGCCGCCCCAGATCAGGCCGGGCAAAAACACCCGCACAGCCATATAGCACAGAACCAGGACAATGGCAATCACCAGCAAAACCACGATGGCTACCAGGACGGGATTGGTTTTGTTCTCCGGCTCCTGATTGCCGCCGGTACGGCGCTGAGGATTGTGACCGCTCTGCTGAGCCTTACGGACATTTCCCTTGGAGAAGCGGCCGCCCTTTACATAGGCATAGGCAGCAGAGTCCCCTGCGTCACCGCCTGCGGCAGTTTGCTGGGATGTATTTTTGGCGCTTCCGCAGATCGGACACAGCACCGCTGTTTCCGGGAAAACCGTTCCGCAGACATCGCATATTACTTTGCTCATTTTGGTACCTCCATTCCGGCGCGTTGTCACGCCAATGTTCAATTGCATTATAGCACACACCTTTTCCGATTGCAAGTGTGCTGTACTTTACCTTTTTTCTTTTCCAGGCGAAGAAGTGTTCCCTTTTGACAGCTTTCGCCTGTTTATTCCTTGTAAAATCCGCGGAAATAGTGTTGCTTTTTTTTCGAAATTATTTTATCATATAGGAAAGATTTGATTGTAAGGAGGCATGGATGTGTCGGAGCCGAAATTGGTCCTTCCGCTGATGGAAGGATTTCTGATGGGCGAGCCCATCAGCGATCACGACGGTGTTCGCTGCTGCCCTGCCATGCAGGAAAAAACGGAAGAAAAATACATAGTTAAGATCATTTCCATACCCACATCCGGCGCAAAACTGGAGGCCTTGCTTCTGGCCGGCGCCTTCAGCAGCCGGGAATCTGCCCTGGTCTATTTCCGGGAACTGGCAGAAACTGCCGCCGAGGAAGCCGCCCTGCTGCAAAAGCTTTCCCGCCTGGAAGGCTTCTCCTCCTATGAAGGCTGGCAGATCGAGCCCATGGAAAACGGAGAAGGCTTCGATGTATACCTGCTGGGAAAATACCGTCCCACCCTGGAGCGTCATCTCAGCCGCAGCCCCATGACCCATCTGGGTGCTGTCAACCTGGGATTGGATCTCTGCTCTGCCCTGGCGGTATGCCGTCGCAGCGGCCACCTGTATGTGGATCTGAAGCCCAGCAACATCTTCATCTGTGACGACCGGGAGTATCGCATCGGCGATCTGGGCTTTATCCCCCAGGCCTCCCTGCAATATGCCTCTTTACCGGAGCAGTATCGCAGCGCCTATACTCCGCCGGAAATTACCGACGCCTATTCCGCGCTGAATCCTACCATGGACATTTATGCCGTGGGTATGATCCTGTATCAGATCTATAATAACGGTCAGCTCCCCACCCTGAACAGCGCCGGAGAATCCCTGCCGGCGCCGGAATTTGCCGATCAGGAAATGGCCGCCATTATTTTAAAAGCCTGCGCCGCCGACCCCGCAGAGCGCTGGCAGGATCCCGGTCAGATGGGACAAGCCTTGGTCAATTATATGCAAAGCACCGGTGCCAATGACACTCCCATTGTTCCCCCGGCCGAACCGGTTGCGGAGATCCCGGAGGAGAATTTCGCAGACGAAACCGCGGAAGCCGATCCCACCACCGATGAGATTCTGTCGGAAGTGGATCTGGCTCTGGAGTCCGTGGGTGTTAATACCCAGGAAGCAGAATGCTGCTCCGGAGACTTTGCCGCAATCTCTGACGATGAGGAAACTTCCTCTGAAGAATACGACTCCGATGAAGAAGTTTCCGATGAAATCATGAGCATGCTGGCCCAGGCGGATGATCTCATCGCCCATGAAACACCGGAGCCTGTGGTGGCGCCTGCCCCCATTGATGTACCTGTTCCGCCCAGAATTGTTCCGGAGCAGAATGTCCCCGAGGACGAGCCCACAGAAGAACCTGTACCGGAGGATCTCCCGGAATCGGAAGACGCGCTGTTTGACGAGCCGGACGAAGCGGATTTTGAAGATGAGGAAGTCCCTTCCGAGGAATACGCACCCAACCCCCGGCGGAGCAAAAAGCTTATCACTACACTGGTGTGCTTCATCATTGCCGCTGCTGTGTTCCTGGGTGGCTATCTGTACTATAAGCATATCTATCAGCAGACGATCCAGGGCCTTTCCCTCTCCGGTTCCGAAGGCTACCTGGCTGTTACGCTGGATACCGATATCCGTGACGACCTTCTCACCGTTGTCTGCACCGATGTCTACGGCAACGCTATCCGGCAGCCAGTATCCCAGGGCGTAGCTGTATTCCAAGATTTGAAGCCCAGTACCCGGTACGCCATTCGGGTGGAAATTTCCGGATTCCATAAATTGCTGGGTAAAACCGGCGATTCCTACACCACCGCCACCCAAACCTCTATTGTGGATTTCGCCGCTGTTGTAGGTTTGGAAAACGGCTCCGCAATTTTGACCTTTACCACCTACGGCCCGGAGCCCGATGATTGGACGGTGTATTACTCCGCCCCAGGTGAAGCCGAGAAATCTCTGGTCTTCTCCGGTCGTAAGGTGAATGTTTCCGATCTGACCATCGGAAAGCAATACACTTTCCGATTGGAACCCAACGATGCGCTGTATCTGGTGGGTGACAATGTGCTGGAATTCACCGCCGCCAACATGGTTTACCCCAAAAATCTGATTTTCGAGAATTTTGTGGGCAACGATCTCTCCATTTCCTGGGATACGCCCGCAGGTGAAGTCGTTGACAGTTGGATCGTCCGGTGTTACAGCGATGCCGGCTACGACAAAACCATCACCGTCACTGATACCAATGCGGTGTTCCACAATCTGGATCGCTCCGCTTCCTATCACGTGGATGTCCGCGCTGCCAATATGTTCCAGGGCAGCGGAATCAGTCTTGGCGCCAATCCCATCACTGTCAAGGATCTCTCTGCGGATTCCTCCGACCCCAACCATCTGGTTCTGCGCTGGAGCTTTGATGGCAGCGCCCCGGAAGGTGGCTGGCAAGTTCAGTATAAATCCGGCAGTATGCAGCAGCTGCAGACCATCACCGTCAGCGGCTGCGAAGCGACCCTCTCCTCCCTGGTGCCCGGCGAAGTGTATGAGATTCTTGTAACCCCGGTCAACGGAAGGGCCTGCTTTAATAACACGCTGGTCTATACCCTGCCCGCCGCCGAAACCTTCGCCGGCTATGATATCTCCGCGGAGCATTTTCAGTTCTCCATGTGCATCGCTCCCGACAAGGAAAACTGGACCAAGGATGACATCAAATCCAAGGATTACACCACCGCCTTCGCAGCGGATCAGAAAGTCGGGTTCTGCGTTTCCTTAGACCGGAATCCCTCCAATGCCCCGGACAGCGTCACTGTCTTGTTTGTGATCCGGGATGCGGCTGGCAGCATCCTTTGCTGCGACAGCAACAACAAGGAATGGGACTCCCTGCGGAATTTTGCCATCCCGGCAATGCCCACCCTGATCGGCGCCTACACTTTGGATATCTATCTGAACGGCCAGCACCTGACGAACCAGAGTTTCACAATCGTATAGCTATTTTCGGCAGTCGATTTTTATCGGCTGCCGAAATTTTTTGCAATTTCCTCTTGCATTATTCCGCCCATCGTGGTACAATGTCCGCAGTCACAGGATTTTGGAGGCTTCCCATGAAGTACACTACCTTTGCAGCACAGTTCTTTTATAGCTACTATTACTTTTTTATGGACAAAAGGTAATAGCGATTTGTGTTGCACTTTCCTGATGGCAATAAGCATTTGATTTCATGCCGCACAGAATCGCTTCTGTGCGGCATATTATCTTTGATGGGAGATGTTTTTATGATCGCTGTTTTGAAACACGGAACTACCGCTGACCAGGCTCAGCAGCTTGTGACTTGGCTGCAGCACATGAATATTGATGTACACATTTCCGAAGGCCAGGAGGTCACCGTTCTGGGTCTCATCGGCGACACCAGCCGGATCGACATGGAGCTGCTGAGCAGTCTGGAGATCGTGGAATCCGTCAAGCGGGTTTCTGAACCCTTTAAGCAGGCAAACCGCAAATTCCACCCCAAGGACACTGTGATCCAGGTTGGCAACGCCAAAATTGGCGGTGGCCATTTTGCCATGATTGCCGGCCCTTGCTCTGTGGAATCCGAGGAGCAGATTATCGAGGTGGCAACCGCTGTGAAAGCATCCGGAGCGGACATTCTCCGGGGCGGCGCTTTCAAGCCACGTACCTCCCCCTACGCCTTCCAGGGCATGAAGGAAAAGGGCATCGAACTGCTGCTGAAAGCCAAGGCGGCTACCGGTCTGCCTATTATTACGGAAATTATGAACATCCGGGCACTGGATCTGTTCGCGGACGTGGATATCATTCAGGTCGGCGCAAGAAATATGCAAAATTTTGATCTTCTCCAGGAACTGGGCAAGACGGACAAGCCGATTTTACTGAAGCGCGGCCTGGCAAACACCTTGCAGGAGCTGCTGATGAGCGCGGAATATATCATGAGCGAGGGTAACGAAAATGTGATCCTCTGCGAACGGGGCATCCGCACCTTTGAGACCTACACCAGAAACACTCTGGATCTTTCCGCGGTTTCTGTACTTCACGATCTGACCCATCTGCCGGTGGTGGTAGATCCCAGCCACGCCACCGGCAAGGCAAAATTGGTGCCACCCATGGCCCTGGCCGCCACCGCCGCCGGTGCCGACGGCATTATGGTGGAGGTTCACAATAACCCCGCCTGCGCCCTGTGCGACGGCGCGCAGTCCTTGACCCCTGCTCAGTTTGACAGCCTGAATCAGCAGGTTCAAAAGATCCGGGAGGCGATGGTGTGACCGTTGGTATCTTAGGATTGGGTCTCATCGGCGGCTCCATGGCCAGGGCCTACACCAAGGTAGGCCACACCGTACTGGCCGCCGATACCGACGAAAATATGCTCCGTTTCGCCCAGCTTTCCGGGGCAGTTTCTGATGTGCTGGATGAAAGCAGCATTTCCAAATGCGATCTGCTCCTTCTGGCTATCTACCCCAAGGGTTGCATCGCATGGTTGGAAAAATACGCCCACCTGGTGAATCCCGGGACGCTGGTAATGGATCTTTGCGGCATCAAGGAGGAAGTTTGCCAGCGGTGCTTCCCTCTGGCCAAAGAATTTGGCTTTACCTTTATCGGGGCGCACCCCATGGCCGGCTCCCATTATTCCGGCTTTAAGTACAGCCGCAGCAATCTATTCCAGGGAGCGCCCATGGTTTTGGTGCCCCCCAGGTTCGACGATATGCAGCTTCTGGATCAGGCAAAGCAAGCCCTAGCCCCCTGCGGTTTTGGGCGGTTTTCCGTCTGCACTGCCCAAGAGCACGACCGGCTTATCGCATTCACTTCCCAGATGCCTCATGTGCTGTCCAACGCCTTTATCAAATCCCCCACTGCCCTGTCGCACAAGGGATTTTCCGCCGGCAGCTACAAGGATCTGACCCGGGTGGCATGGCTTAACGCGCCCATGTGGGCGGAGCTGTGCATGGAAAACCGGGAAAATATGCTCTTTGAGCTAAATACCTATATTCGCCAGCTCCAGGCATACCGGACTGCCCTGGAGAAGAACGATATCGATACCCTGACCGCCCTTTTTGACGAAGGACGGCGGCGCAAGGAGGCGGTAGACGGATGAAAACCATACAAATTCGGGCATCCCGGGAATACAGCGTTCTCATCGACTCCGGACTGCTTTCCCATTTGGGTGACGAAGCTGCCAAAATTCGCAACCCCGGCAAAGCCGCCATCATCAGCGACAGCAATGTATGGCCACTTTACGGCAGAATGGCGGCAGCCAGTCTGGAAAAGGCCGGCTTTGCCACGGAAAAATTTGTATTTCCCGCCGGTGAAAACAGCAAGAATGGAGCAACTTACCTCTCTCTTTTGAATTTTTTGGCAGAGAAACACATCACTCGCTCTGATTTCATCATCGCCTTGGGCGGCGGTGTTGTGGGCGACCTGGCAGGCTTTGCCGCCGCCACCTATCTGCGGGGCATTGATTACATCCAGGTTCCCACCACCTTGCTGGCGGCAGTGGATTCCTCCGTGGGAGGCAAGACCGCCATTGATCTGCCTGCCGGAAAGAACCTGGCCGGCTGCTTCTATCAGCCCCGACTGGTGCTTTGCGACACCGACACCCTGACTACCCTCCCCGAGGAAATTTTCAGGGACGGCTGCGCTGAGGTTATCAAATACGGCATACTCTATGACCCTCAGCTGTTTGCTCACTTGGAACAGACCGGGCTTTCCTTTGACCGGGAAGCTGTCATTGCCCGGTGTGTGGGGCTGAAGCGGGATGCGGTGGAGGCTGATGAATTTGACTTAGGTCTGCGGATGAAGCTGAATCTGGGTCATACCTTGGGTCACAGCATCGAAAAAATCAGCAATTTCGCAATTTCCCACGGAAAAGCCGTAGCCATTGGCATGGCACTGGTAACGAAAGCCGCCAAATGTCCGGACACTGGGCGAATCGCAGATTGTATCACCGCCTTTGGCCTGCCCATAACTACGGATTTTTCCGCGGCAGATTTGCTCAGTGCCGCCCTTTCCGATAAAAAGCGCGCCGGGGACAGCGTGAATCTCATTATTCCCCAGGCTATTGGACAATGTGTGATCCAGTCCACCCCGGTAACAGAACTTTTATCCTTTATTGAAGCAGGACTTTGATATGGACATTCTTATTTCCCCCGGAAAACTCAGCGGCCACATTGCCGCCATTCCCTCCAAATCCCAAGCCCACCGGCTTTTGATCTGCGCCGCCTTTGCCAATGGCGAAACCGAGCTTCTCTGCCCGGACACCAACCGGGATATTGAAGCTACAGCAGCTTGCCTTCGAGCTTTGGGTGCGGATATTCTACGAACCGACACAGGCTATCGGGTTCTGCCTATCCGTAATACCCCTCAGTCTGCTGACCTGCCCTGCGGTGAAAGCGGATCGACCCTGCGCTTTTTTCTGCCGATTGCGGCGGCGTTGGGCGTTCGAGCGAGGTTCCACATGGAGGGTCGGCTGGCGCAGCGCCCCTTGTCCCCCCTTTGGGAGGAAATGGAAGCCCACGGCTGCACCCTGCACTTCATTGACAACAATACGCTACTATGCGAAGGACAGCTGACCCCCGGCGTTTTTACCATCGACGGCGGCGTGTCCAGCCAGTTTATTACGGGCCTGCTGTTTGCCGTTTCCCTGCTGGAGAGGAGCAGCCAAATTGTCGTTACCGGTCATTTGGAATCCCAGCCATATGTGGCCATGACGCAGGAGGCTATGGCGCTTTTCGGCGTAAAAACGGAGAATTTTTCTATAAAGAGCGGACAAAAATACCATTCTCCCGAAAAAATTGCCATAGAGGGCGACTGGAGCAACAGCACATTTTGGCTGGCGGCCAACGCACTGGGCAGTGCCGTTTCCGTCAGCGGTTTGGACAGCAATTCCCCCCAGGGTGATCGGGCGGCCGCCCACTGGCTGCCCAGGCTAACTGAACACTGCCAAATTTCCGCCGGGGATATTCCGGACCTGGTTCCCATTTTGTCCGTGGTGGCCGCCTGCCATCAGGGTGCGGAATTTACGGACATTCGCCGGCTGCGGCTGAAAGAATCCGACCGGGTGGCCGCCGTGATCGCCATGATCGAAGCTCTGGGCGGAAAAGCCCAGGCAACGGAAAATACCCTGACCATCTTCAGCACCGGTCTCGTCGGCGGAGTAGTGGATGCCATGAACGATCACCGCATCGCCATGGCATCAGCCATCGCCGCCACCGCATGCAGCCAGCCGGTTACGATCCGTGGGGCGGAATGCGTCGCAAAATCCTACCCCAAATTCTGGGAAGATTACAAACTTTTAGGAGGGCAATATGAGCAGCATCTACGGTGAAAACTTAAAACTCTCCATTTTTGGCCAATCTCATGCCCCAGCCGTGGGCATGATCCTGGACGGTATCCCCGCCGGACTGCCGGTGGATATGGAGGCGCTGCAGGAATTTATGAACCGCAGAGCCCCCGGGCAAAACAACTGGTCCACTCCCCGCAAGGAAGCCGATAAGCCGGAGTTCCTCGCCGGCGTCCTGGACGGCTTTACCTGCGGCGCTCCGATTGCCGCCATGATCCTCAACACCAACACCCGCCCCGGGGATTACGATAATCTGAAAGATTGCCCCAGACCCGGTCATGCCGACTACACCGCCCAAATGAAGTACGGCGGTTTTCACGACGCCGCTGGCGGCGGACATTTCTCCGGGCGGCTGACTGCGCCTTTGTGCATCGCCGGTGGGCTGTGTAAGCAGTGGTTGGAGGAAATGGGCATCCGCATAGGCGCACACATCCGTCAAATCGGAGATGTGCAGGATGCCGGCTTTGACGCCATTGACCCCGAACTGGATCAGGTTGGACAGATTTTTCCCACCCTGACCACCCAAGCCGGTGAGGAAATGCGCGCCGCTATCTATCATGCAAAGCAAGACGGCGACAGCGTCGGCGGTAAAATCGAGTGCGCTATCACCGGCCTGCCGGTGGGTATCGGCGAGCCCATGTTCGGCGGCCTAGAAAATCGACTGGCGCAGATCCTTTTTGGCATTCCGGCGGTAAAGGGGCTTACTTTTGGTGATGTCCAACCTACCGGAAGTCAAAATAACGATGCCTTTACCATGGAAAATGGGCAAGTTAAAACCGTCACCAATCACTGTGGCGGCATTCTCGGCGGCATTGCCAACGGCATGCCGGTGCTGTTCACTGTCACTGTCAAACCCACCCCCTCCATTCACAAACCCCAGCAGACGGTAAACTTAAAAACCGGCGAGATCACTACACTGACGGTGGAAGGTCGGCATGATCCCTGCATTGTCCCCCGGGCTGTACCGGTGGTAGAAGCTGCGGCGGCAATCGCAATTTATGATCTGATTTTGGGCAGCGCCCACACAGGCAGGAGATAAACTATTATGGATATTCAGGATTTGCGCAAGGAAATTGACAGCATCGACGATCAGCTGGTAGCCCTTTTCGGTCAACGGATGGACATCGCCGCACAGATCGCCGCCTATAAAAGGGAACACAATCTTCCTGTGTTCGCCCCTGCCCGGGAGCGGGAAAAGCTGCAGGATGTAGCACAAAAAGCCGGCCCGGATATGGCAAATTATACCCGGGTGCTGTATTCCATGCTTTTTGAACTGAGCCGCAGTTATCAGAGCAAATTGAATAACAGCCTTTCTCCGCTGTTTGACAGCATCACCCAGGCCATTGAAAACACCCCTAAGCTGTTCCCTCAGCAGGCTATGGTGGCCTGTCAGGGTGTGGAAGGAGCTTACTCCCAGATTGCCTGTGAAAAGATTTTTAAAAGCCCCTGCATCATGTATTTCAAGAACTTTGAGGGTGTTTTTGCTGCCATTGGGCAAGGACTGTGCCAGTACGGCATTTTACCCATCGAAAATTCCACCGCAGGCTCTGTGAAGAAGGTTTACGATTTGATGATTAAGCACGACTTTTCCATCGTTCGTTCCTTCCGGCTGAAAGTCGATCACAATCTCCTGGCCAATCCCGGCGCCACCCTTGCATCCATCAAGGAGATCTATTCCCACGAGCAGGCCATCAGCCAATGCAGCGAATTTTTGGCAGGTTTGCCCGGTGTAAAGATCATTCCTGTGGAAAATACTGCCGTGGCAGCTCAGATCGTCAGCCAATCCGGCCGTACCGATGTGGCCGCCCTGTCCAGTCGCAGCTGCGCTGAGCTCTACGGTCTGCAATTTCTTGCCGGCTCCGTTCAGGACAAGGGCAACAACCACACCCGGTTCATTTGCATCAGCAAGCAGTTGGAAATCTACCCCGGCTCCGACAAGACCAGCATTATGATGATTCTGCATCACCGCCCCGGCGCACTTTACAAGGTTCTGGCCCGGATGTACACCCTGGGTATCAATGTGATCAAGCTGGAATCCCGCCCCCTGCCAGACAGAGATTTTGAGTTCATGTTCTACTTCGATCTGGAAACCTCCATTTATTCCGAGGAATTTGTACAGCTCATGTGTGAATTGGATGATCTGTGTGAAGAGTTCAAATATTTGGGAAGTTACAGTGAGGTCGTATGATGCAATGCGGTTTATTGGGAGCCAAGCTGGGGCACAGCTACTCCCCTTTTATTCACAGCCAGCTGGGGGATTATGCCTACGGTCTGTTTGAAAAAGCACCGGAGGAGCTGGC
This sequence comes from Oscillospiraceae bacterium, assembly GCA_015068125.1. Lineage (GTDB taxonomy): Bacteria > Bacillota > Clostridia > Oscillospirales > Oscillospiraceae > Faecousia. The sequence goes on from SVLD01000007.1 coordinate 21,670, forward strand.
AGATTTCTTGAAAAACGGCGATTTTTCCGGCTTGAATGTGACCATTCCCTATAAAAAAGCGGTCATTCCCTTCTGCGCCGCCCTTTCCCCGGAGGCAAAAGCTCTGGGGGCAGTGAACACCATTGTCCGCAAAGAAGACGACACGCTTATGGGACACAACACGGATTATTTTGGCTTTGAAACCATGCTCAAGCATTCCGGGTTGTCCATAGCCGGAAAAAAGGCTCTGGTGCTGGGCAGCGGCGGCGCGTCCAACACAGCGGTAGCTGTCTTGCAGGCTTGTGGAGCGCAAGTGGTAGTAATTTCCCGCAGCGGCGAGGACAACTACGGCAATCTCCATCGCCACTACGATGCTGACCTCATCGTCAACGCCACCCCGGTGGGGATGTACCCCAACAACGAGGACGCACCCCTTTCTTTGGAATGTTTTCGCCACTTGGAGAGTGTTTTGGATCTGATCTACAATCCCGCCAGGACAAAACTTCTCATGGATGCGGAAAAGCGGGGCATCGTTACGGAAAACGGACTTTTGATGTTGGTTGCCCAGGCAAAGGAAAGCGCCCAGTGGTTCACCGGGCGAAAAATCGATGATTCGGTTATCCCTGCCATACACAAGGCTCTGCGAAAACAGATGGAGAACATCATTCTCATCGGCATGCCCGGCAGCGGAAAATCCACCGTGGGCGCCATTCTGGCGGAGAAAACCGGCAAAGCGCTCATCGACGCCGATGCCTATCTGGAGCAAAAAGCCGGGTGCAGCATTCCGCAGATCTTTGACGAGGTGGGCGAATTGGGGTTCCGGCACCTGGAAACCCAGGTTCTCCGGGAATTAGGCAAGCAATCCGGGACGATCATCGCCACCGGCGGTGGCTGCGTAACGAAGGCCGAAAACTATCCCCTGCTGCACCAGAACGGCCGAATTTTCTGCCTGCACCGGAAAATTACCAATCTGCCCACCCTGGGGCGGCCGCTGTCTCAGGCAACGGATTTGGAGGAAATGTACCGCATCCGCCTGCCCCTGTATCAGCGGTTTGCCGACCATTTCATCGACAACAACGGCAGTGCGGAAGCCACAGCGGCGGAAATTTTGAAAATTTGGGAGGAAACGCCATGAAGATTTTGGTAATCAACGGCCCTAATATCAATATGCTGGGCATCCGGGAGCCGGAAATTTACGGCAAAAACACTTTTGCCGATCTGCTGGCGTTGATCGATGCCACCGCCAAAGCTGAGGGAATGGAAATCGAACAGTTTCAGTCCAATCATGAGGGCGCTATCGTGGACAAGATTCAGGAATGTTACGGCACAGTCGATGGCATCGTCATCAACCCCGCCGCCTACACCCACACCTCCGTAGCCATTTTGGACGCCCTAAAGGCTGTGGGAATCCCGGCGGTGGAAGTACATATCTCCAAGGTCAGCGACCGGGAGGCTTTCCGGCAGATTTCTTACCCGGGCATGTACTGCGAAAAAACCATCCAGGGCAAAGGCCTGGATGGCTACAAGGAAGCGATTCTGTATTTGAAAGAGAAATACGCGAAATAAAAACCAGGGTGCTTTCGCACCCTGGTTTTTTGTTTATACATCCAGATAGCCGCAAAGGACTTTCAGGGTATTATACACGCCATCGATATGGCTGCGCTCGTAGCCGTGGCTGGCGTAGACGCCGGCGCCAATGAGGCCGTGACGGATATCCACGCCGCTGCGGAGCGTGGCCTCCACATCGGAGCCGTAGTAGGGATAAACATCCACCGCGTAGTCCGCTTCGGTTTTCTTGGCAGCTTCGATGAGCTTGCCCACCACTTCATAGCTGTAAGGGCCGCCGGAATCCTTGGCGCAGATGGAAACTTGCTTTTCCGTACACTGCAGGCCTGCACCTACGCAGCCCATGTCCACGGAAATGGCCTCGGTGATGCCAGCGGGCACAGAAGCGCTGCCGCCGTGCCCCACTTCTTCATAGACAGTCACATGAACCCAGGTGCGGCGCTTTGGGGTAATGGCATTGTCCGCCAGGTGCTTGGCAAAGCCCAGCAGGATACCAACGGACAGCTTATCGTCCAGGAAGCGGCTTTTCAGGTAGCCGGAGGCGGTACGGCGGGTTCGGGGCTCAAAGCACACGATATCCCCCACCTCGATGCCCAGCGCCCGGGTATCCGCGGCGCTGTTTACATCCTCATCCAGCACCACTTCCATGGAATCAAAGCTGCGCTTGGCAGAGCTGTAATCGCCGTTGACATGGACAGAGGCGTTACACAGCTGGAAGGTGCCGTCCAGCACCTTGCCGCCCCGGGTGTACACCCAGACATTTTCCGCTTCGCCGTTGTTGGCATTCATGCCGCCTAACGGAGTCAGCCGCAGGCGGCCATTACCCTTGACCTCGGCCACCATGCCGCCCAGGGTATCGGCGTGGGCTTCCAGCAAAAGACCGTCATTCTCGTCCTCTCCGCCCAAATCCACCAGTACGCCGCCCTTGGCAGTGATATTGGCCGCAAAGCCCAGCTTTTCGAAGTTTTCCTTGACCCAGGCAGATGCCCGGGTGGTATAGCCGGAGGGAGAATCGATGCTCAGCAAGGTCTCAGTCTTCTCCCAGGCAAATTCCGCGTATCTTCTTTCAATCATGATATTGTCCTCCTAAAATCAAATAATGCCACACACCTGCCACTTCCCGCAGATAGTAATTGACTCGCAGGAGAAGCTGACTGGTGGGTGCAGAGATTCCAATGGGGGTGATTCCACATTCTTCGGCAAACATACCCGCACGGAAAAGGTGAAAATCATTAGAAAGCACACCCAGCTTTTCCGGGCGGCCTCCTGTCTTTTCCTCTATCAACGCCAATGTAAACTTGAAGTTTTCCCATGTAGAGGTTGACTTATCCTCCAGCCAGATGCGCTCCTCCGAAATACCCATTTCGGTTAGGTGTTCAAAGATACATTGGGCTTCTGAGATATCCTCGTTTTCTCCCTGGCCGCCGGATGCAATACAGATCACCTCAGGATGTTCGGTTAAATAGGCGTAGGCCGTATGGATCCGATCGCTTAAAATGGGCGACGGATCGGACCCCCGCAGTCCTGCGCCAAGCACCACAATGTACTCCGGCACTTCACTGAGCTCTCTGTGGGCAGCATCCAAGATAAACGCCCCTGTAACAAGATATACAAGAAGTCCTATAGACAGTGCGCCGATCAATACAGTATTCAAAATTTTGGCAGCTTTTGCGTGCTTCGTTTTCATCATACCAATTAGATAAAAACACACGATGATTGCCGCAATACAGAAGAATACCAGGGATAAAAAGCTGTATCCCTGCACAGCAGTATGCAAAAACAGGCTCAAGAGCAGGCAGGCCGCCGGTGCGGACCATTTCAGTATTTGTTTCATAGAACCCTCCCGGTGGATCAGCTGCTATTATAGTATCACAGATCCCCAAAGAAAACAAGCCGCCCGGTTGGGCGGCTCCGAATAAGGATGTTAATACCCGACAGGTTTTTGTGCCTGTCGGGTATTATCGTAGGGCGGGGGCTTGCTCCCGCCGCCATTTTCTGCATTCTGAAATTATGTCTGCCCGAATAATTGGTACAGCAGTTTTGTTTCCTCTTCCGTCAAATTCTTATCCGTAACAACAAAACTCAAATCTTCAACACCTTCATAGTGAATAATGCTTGGATTGTAGCGTTTTTTGATATTTGTCATTGCCACAAGCCAGTACAGCATTTCGCTTTGTGTATCATCACGAAATTCTTTATGGTCAAAAGTGTATTTATTGCCACTTGCCGTGATAAATACCATCCGAACGCCCCAATGTCTTGTTTTATGATATTTACCTGTGCTGTAACGATATGTTTCAATCTCGATCTTCTCGAACTCACCGGATGAAAAATCATGTATTTGCTTGTTAAACATATTATACTGAGCAACACTTCCGTTGCTTTTCAAACAGTCACGCCCATACAAAGACCAAGGTAACGGAATAAAACTAATCAGTAGTACTACCAGTAGAATGATAGCGATCTGCTTTCGTTCTTTTCGTTTGCGCTCACTGACAAACACATAAGGCTTGTTCTTCATGAACAAAGGATATACCTTAGGCCAAGCAGGTGGCCCGTATTTGAAATTCCATCTTCCAAATATTGGTTTGCGGTCTTGATAAGGTTGAACCCAAAGGATGAATGTCATTAAGAAAAAGCTCATCCACGGCACCCCAAGCCACCATGTACTGATATTGTCCTCTACAGCCATGACGGATTCATCTGAAAATGCAATGATATGTCGCAAATGAAGTGGTCCAAACAGCAATACGAAATATGCTACACACAGCAATAGCAAAAGGAGCCAATAGATTGTTTTGTCTACAAAGGACAGTGGAGGCATTTTGTGTATTCGTTTCTTTGCTTTTCTGGCCATACGGTTCCTCCTTTATCGCAAGTTTCGCATTTGTGCCACAAACGCACCGGGTAAGACCCGGATCCCCTATTTTTCCGAGTATAACTTATCCAACTCCCACTGCTTAGGGTTGTTTATAATATATTCTGCAATTTCATCATAGTCTTCACGCCCGCGAATCACATGCTCATAAAATGAAGTTTGGAACAACTTATCAATCGGTCGTAGTTTCTTACATGCCCTTGTTGTCAGTGATTTATATGCACAAATAATACCCGTGATCGTAGGGTGCTGGCTGTCTCCCGCCGCTTCCTCCAACAAAAGGATCGCATGAATGTGGTTGGGCATGACCACATATTGATCGATTTTTAAAGAAGGATATCTCTTCTCCAACAGAAATAGCTGCTCCTCCGCAATTTTGCCGTATGCGGTATATTGGATTTCGGCGGGACCAATGCCCCGCCCTACAATGTTTGATAACAAACAGCGTCTGTTATGGGTGCAGATCGTGACATAATACGCACCGGCGGTACTATAATCATAGTCATCTAGGCGAGGGTGTTTTCTTCGTGGTAAGCAACAATCCATAAATATCACCAATGCTATTATATAATAAAATCCGCAGACAGGCAATACTATCTGCGGATTATTGATTGTTTGGGATTGGCGGCGGGAGCAAGCCCCCGCCCTAGAATAACATCCTTATTTGGTGCCGCCCTTGGGCGGCTTGCTTTTTGTTTTCAAAACAGAGCACCTTGTGCTCTCAAGATTCTCTGCAGCTCCGATACATCCAATGTTGCGAATGTATCCTTCGTTTTCAGACATATCGCCGCAGCAGTGCCGGCAGCCTGACCAGTCAGGGCGCAAACGGGGATCACCCGGGCCACCTCCCAGCCTTCGCCGTCGGCAGAAACGATGCGGCCCGCCGTAATCAAATTGCTTACCTGCCGGTTGTACAGGCATTGGTACGGCATATGGAACACCGGCCCCCGGTTGCGAAAATCGCCGAAGGTGCCGATGCTGTCCTCACAGCAGTCCTGTTTGCCTGTAAAGGTGGCTTCTCCCACCAGGCACCGGATCTTGCGGTACTGGGGCATAGTGGGAATGGAGGTCAGCTCCCGGTCATTTTTAGATTGGTCCTTGATGTGGTCAAACATAGCCTGCTTGCCCCATGCGATAAAGGCATTCTCCGCATCAGAATTATATTCCGTCAGCAGCGGATGATCTTCAGGATGTCCCTGACCAGAAGCCACAGCACCCCGCATGATCCATTTACGGAATACCGTTTCATCCGGCGAAGCAGTATCTTCCCTTGTAAAACCGTGGGCAACATAGGTAAGGTAGTTCGTACCCATTCGGGTAGGCAGTCCAGCTCCCACGCAGACAGAGGCATCGCCGGTGGCATCTACCACAAATCTGCAGGCGTAGAATTCCTTGCCGGACACCGTTTCAGCTACGATACCGGCAACCTTGCCGTTTTCCATGACGGGATAGGTGGCCATGGTATCAAAGCGGATGGTAACACCGCTTTCCTTTACCCAGACATCCAGTGCCAAGGAAAACACCGTGGGAGAATATTTGGTCGCAAACCGGTCATAACGACAGCGATTACGCCCCTCTCCGCCCCATTGGGCAGGCAGGTTCTCCATGCCATAGCGGATAGACAGCCGCAGCAATTCCTCACCGATGCCGCCAACCACCTGCTTGCCGTTGCCGTCGCACAGGGGTTCGTACCAGTTGATCAGTCCTACGGTAGCCAGGCCACCCAGATTGATCTGCTTTTCCACCAGTAAGGTTTTCGCGCCGTTTCGGGCAGCTGCCACCGCAGCAGCCACGCCGCCGATGCCGCCGCCTACCACGATGATATCATAATCACCCTTGAAGGTTACTTCTCTTGTATCGCAATAATTCACGGAGATCTTACACTTCCTTGCTCTTGGTAGCAATTTCCATGAGGCACATGGCAATAAATTCGTCCGGGGTCATGGCACCCAGGTCCTCGCCCTTACGGGTACGGACGGAAACGGTGCCGTTTTCCATATCCCGATCACCGATGACCAGCATATAGGGGATCTTCTGCAGCTGTGCCTCCCGGATCTTATAGCCCAGCTTTTCGCTGCGGCAGTCGGTCTCGGCGTGAATGCTCACAGCATTGAGCTTAGCGGCCAGTTCCTTGGCACACTCGTGAGCCCGGTCAGTAATGGGCAGCACTTTGACCTGGGTGGGCATCATCCACAGAGGCAGAGCGCCGGCGTAACGCTCGATGAGGTAAGCCAGGGTACGCTCGTAGCAGCCCAGGCTGGTGCGGTGGATGATATAGGGGGTCTTCTTCTGGCCGTCGGCATCGGTATATTCCATGCCGAACTTCTGGGCCAGCAGCATATCGATCTGGATGGTGACGATGGTATCTTCCTTGCCGAAAACATTCTTATACTGAATGTCCAGCTTGGGGCCGTAGAAAGCAGCCTCATCGATGCCGATCTCGTACTTGACACCCAGGTTATCCAGAATGTCGCCCATAACGCGCTGGGCTTCCTCCCACTGCTCAGGCGTACCCTCGTACTTGATGCCGGCACGGGCAGGATCCCACTGGCTGAAGCGGAAGGTGCAGTTTTCCAGCATGCCCACAGTATCCAGGCAGTATTTTGCCAGCTCCAGGCAGCCCTTGAACTCTTCTTCCAGCTGATCGGGGCGGAGCACCAGGTGGCCCTCGGAAATGGTGAACTGGCGGACACGGATCAGGCCGTGCATCTCGCCGCTGTCCTCGTTACGGAACAGGGTGGAAGTTTCACCCAAGCGCATGGGCAGGTCACGGTAGGATCTTGCTCTATTCAAATAGACCTGGTACTGGAAGGGGCAGGTCATGGGACGCAGGGCGAAGCACTCCCTCTCCTCGTCATCAGGATCGCCCATGATGAACATGCCGTCGCGGTAGTGATCCCAGTGACCGGAGATTTTAAACAGATCCCGCTTGGCCATCAGAGGGGTTTTGGTCAGCAGGTAGCCACGCTTCTGCTCCTCGTCCTCCACCCAGCGCTGCAGCGTCTGGATCACTCTGGCGCCCTTGGGCAGCAGGATGGGCAGGCCCTGGCCGATTTCTTCGACAGTAGTGAAGAATTCCAGCTCACGACCCAGCTTATTGTGATCACGCTTCAGTGCCTCCTCCTGAGCTACCAGATAGGCATCCAGTTCGTCCTTGCTGGGGAAGCCGATGCCGTAGATTCTCTGGAGCATCTTGCGGTTGGAATCACCGCGCCAGTAGGCACCGCAGGACTTGGTGAGCTTAAAGCCATTGTGGCGCACCCGGCCGGTATGATCCAGGTGGGGGCCGGCGCAGAGGTCGGTAAACTCGCCCTGGGTGTAGAAAGAAATAACCGCATCCTCGGGCAGGTCTTCGATGAGTTCCTTCTTGTAGGGCTCATTGTGGGCTTCTGCCCAGGCGATAGCCTCCTGCCGGGGTTTTTCGCTGCGCTCCAGGCGGATGCGCTCCTTGCAGATCTTCTTCATCTCCCCTTCGATCTGGGTCAGATGCTCAGGCGTGAAGGAGAAGGGAGCATCAAAGTCGTAGTACCAGCCCTCGTCGATGGCAGGGCCAATGGCCAGCTGAACCTCCGGCCACAGACGCTTGACAGCCTGTGCCATGATGTGGCTGCAGGTATGCCAGAAGGTCTTGCGGTACTCCGGGTTTTCAAAGGTGTACAGGTTTTCGTTTTCCATTTTGTTTTCCTCCTTTTACTTGGGGAAGGCATAAAAAATACCCACCCCTGACGAAATCAGGGGTGGGATACAAGTCGTTCTCATATTCCACGGTTCCACCCTGGTTGCTCCCCGCGGGAAGCCACTCATTGACGCTTTAACGGGCGCACCCGTCCGGGCATTTCCGCCCGGCGGCTCAAAAGTGGTATCCTCTCCGGCAGGGGTACGGATGCCTTGCACCAAAATGGCATCCTCTCTGGGAATCTTACCGCAGAGGCGTGTCTTTCTCACAGCCTTTACATGGAGCAAATTTAGCACAGATACGAAAAAAAGTCAATCCCCGGGGAGGAAAAAGCACAAATTTTTCCTGATTTTCGGTCACCATAACACGGTTATTTCAGCGTTTATTTTCGGTTGCGTAATTTTGGATGTTATGTTAACAAGTCCCGAAAAATCCACTACATCTTGTGTGTTTCCGTATATTTTTTGCGTATATTTTGGATAAGAGTTTACATAATCAAATTTACATAATTTTCAAAAAAGTTGCTGTTTTCTGGCGTTTTTTAGAAAAAGCTTGACTTTTTGAGCAATAATGTTATAATACACCCGAATATCCATTCATATAATTCAATTTGTAACCACCCTTGCTACCCTATTTTCGGGCCGCAGGTTACACCTTATATGCACCTTGAAAGGAGGTACATCCTGTGCTGGAATGCAACCGTTCCATGAAGAAAAGAATCACATGGCTCACCCGGATCATCGCCATTGTGCTGCCTGTCGTGTGCATCGTTGTTTTGCTTTCGCAGACCGTATTGGCACTGAATACATACGTGATCAACGACGGCGAACGCACTAAGGTCCACACCACCTGGGCAACGGATCCCATTGAAGTTCTGAACGAAGCCGGCTTCACCCTGGGCGCTGAGGATACTTACACCACCCAGCCCGGTGATGGGATGTCCGAAATCACGATCCAACGTCTGCAGACGGTTACCATCATTTACGGACAAACCAAAACCGAATTGACCACCTATGGCGAAACCGTCTCCTCCCTGCTGGAGCGGGCCGGAATCACACTGACCGGAGATGATGCTACTTCCATCTCTCTGTCCGCCAACACCTACGACGGTATGACCGTGACCATCTCCCGGACACGGCTGGCCGAGGAAATCCGCACTGCAGAGATTCCCTTTGAAACCTACTATTGCTACGCACCCATGCTGGCGGATGACCAGCAGGTACTTCTGACCAAGGGTGTCGTTGGCCAGGCTGAGATTACCTCTCAGGTTCTGACCATTGACGGCACCGAGATCAGTCGTACCGTACTGACCGAGACTGAGGTTATCGCCCCTGTGACCCAGGTAATTGCCGTGGGCAACAAGGACATCATCCCCGAGCTCCCCATTGAAGGCCCCTCCGCAGAGATTATTGAGAAAATGCAAAAGGACGCCCTGGCCGGCATGCCTATCATCGGCGACGGCGTGATCATCACCCCCAAGGGCGAAGTCCTGAGCTACTCCAGCGCGGATCTCTACGTAGCAACCGCCTACCACAACACGGATCCCGGCTGCACCATCTGGACGGCCATCGGCACCCTGTGCCGCGTGGGCGCCATCGCAGTGGACCCCACCGTCATCCCCTACGGAACTGAGATGTACATCGTTTCCAACGACGGCAAATACATCTACGGCATTGCAACTGCAGAGGATTGCGGCAAGTCCATCAAGGGCAACCGCATCGACCTGTACTTCGATACCACCGATGAATGCTGGGAATTCGGCATTCGGGACTGCACCGTTTATTTCCTCAACTGATTTGGGATTGCAAAACCGCCTTTCTTCTGTTATGATATCGGGAGAAAGGCGGATTTTTTATGGTTAATGTATGTGATATTCAAGTCATGAAGCCGTTGCTTGCCGATCATGGCTTCCATTTTTCCAAAGCCAAAGGACAGAATTTTCTCATCGCACAGTGGGTGCCGGAATCCATCGCCCAGCAAGCCGGAGTGGATGCTTCTGCCGGCGTACTGGAGATCGGCCCGGGCATCGGCCCGCTGACCCAGCAGTTGTGTCTGCATGCAGGCAAAGTCTGCGCTGTGGAAGTGGATACCCGGTTGGAGCCGATTTTGAATCAGACCGTAGGAGAATTTTCCAATCTGGAGATTCTTTGGGGCGATGTTCTGAAGCAGGATATTGCCGCCCTGGTAGCTGAAAAATTCGACGGATTGCGGCCTATGGCCTGCGCCAATCTCCCCTACTACATCACCTCCCCCATTCTCAGCGCCCTGCTGGAAGCAGATTGCTTTGATTCGGTAACAGTCATGGTGCAAAAGGAAGTAGCGCAGCGGATCGCGGCAGCCCCCGGCACCCCGGATTACAGCGCGTTTACCGTATTTTGTCAGTATTACGCTGAGCCGGAGCTGCTGTTCGATGTGCCGCCCCACTGCTTTATGCCCCAGCCCAAGGTGACCTCTGCAGTCATCACCCTAAAGGTCAGAAAGCAGCGCAACTGGGATATCGCCGATCCGGATATTTTCTTCCGGCTGATCCGCGCCAGCTTCGCCATGCGCCGCAAGAAGCTCAGCAACGGTCTGGCCGCCGGTTTCCCCGAGCTGGGCAAGGCCGGTGCAGCGGAAGTGATCCTGGCCGCAGGCTTTGATGAAAATGTCCGGGGAGAAACCCTCTCCATCCCGGAATTTGCCCGCATCGCCAACGAGATCGCCAAAAGAAGATAAAAGTAAGCACCTCCGATACCGGAGGTGCTTTGCTTATTATTGGATACGAATCAACGTGATGGGATAAAAGGCTTCATTTAAGAAAGAAGCGCCGCCGTTATTGACCACCGACATCAGCGTCAGGGTATTTTGGGTGATTTCGTAAATCTCGTACATCCCTTCATCGATGGAGAATTCCAAGCCGGCAGAGGTATACAGCTTACCGTCCTCTGCTTTGTAATTTCCGTCAAAGGTGCAGTCCGCCACCATTTGATCCCGGATCTCCTGTCCCAGCGCCTGGTCAATGAGGGCATCGGGGGCAATTCCCTTCTCCGCCATAAATTCATCCACAGTCTGGGTAGAGCTGGACGCGTCGATCAGATCCTGCACAAAATACCGCAGGCCGTTGGACAGCTTGAATTTCAGCTGCTCAATGGCAGTATCCAGCTTGTTTTGATCCACCGTCATGCTGTATGTTCCATCGTCACGGAAGGTCATCACCAGCGTCAGCCGGAATTCCTCCACAGTCCAGTATTCCGCCAGACCTTCCCCGGCAACAGATTGGATCATCTGGTTAAAGAGGGGCGCATAGTTCACATCGCCCTCCCAGGTACCGATGAGCGCATCGGTTTCCTTGGAACAGCCAGCAAAGCACAGAAGTGCGGCGGCAGTCATCAGCACTGCCAGCGCCAGAGAAAGGGCTCTTTTCATGGTAAGCGACTCCTTTCGACAGGAATTTACACCATTTTACAACAAAAAAACCTTGCTGTCAATAAAACACTGCGCCTCCGATCTGAGATCGGAGGCGCAGAACATTAATTAGGGAATGGGCTTGATCAAACTATCCATTGCCATCCAGCTGCCGGTGGTCTTGTATGTATCGACCAAATCAGCCGGGACATACACTGTCTTCACCTGGGGATTGCAGCCCTGGTTGTGGGGAATGTTGTAATAGGGACAGGACACCACAGTCTTGCTGCGGATGGTCAGCGTAGCAAGGTTCGTGCATCCGTCAAAAGCGCAGGCAGAAAGTGTCGTAACACTTTCCGGCAGGTCCATGCTTTGCAGACCGGAGCAATCCTTAAACGCCCGGGTACCGATCTCTGTGACCGTGTTGGGAATAATGACCTTGGTAATCTGATAGCACTTATCAAAGGCCTCTGCGCCGATGGCAACGACCGTATCGCCATTGGGAGCAGTTTCCGGAATCACGATGACCTTATCCTTACAGCTGCCGATACCGGTAACCTTGCAGGTGCCATTCTTATTAGAGGTAAACTCCAGGCCCTCGCTGGGCTTCTGTATAATGCCGCCCTCGGAGCCTTCAAACTTCAAAATGTCTTCAAATACCTGCCACCCACTGTAATTGCGGTACTGCTCCACCATAGCCGCAGGAATGTATATCTCCTCCAGAGCAGTGCAATCCTTAAACATGTCAGGAGGCACCAATATATTGAGCGTCACCTTTTTCAGGCCGGTACAGCCCTCAAAGGCAGACAAGTTAATGCTGGTAACACTTGCGGGGATAACAAATTCGGTCAAGCTGGTGCAGCCGCTAAAAGCCTCTGAGCCAATATCACTGACATGGTTACCCAAGTTAATTGCCGTGAGACTGCTGCAGCCGCTAAAGGCTCCGGCGAGAATATAATACACTTTATCGCTCATATTCACCGTAGTCAGGTTGGTGCAGTTTTTAAATGCATCCCCAGGGATTATCGTCAATGTGTCAGGCAAAGTGACCGTAACCAGACTGGTGCAGCCGCTGAAATTATTATACAGCTCGATGCCCTCCGGAACTACCAAGTCCGTCAGAGGCTTGCCGTCGATATATAAACCGCATCCCTGGGAAACAGGATTTACATCGTTATAAGCCTCAAAGCGCAGGCTGCACCACGTTTTCACATCTGCCAAATCAAAGATCTTCAGTGCAGAGCAATCCGCGAACGCCTGTTCACCCACGCTCTGGAAGCCGGCGGGAATGGTAACCTTTTCCAGCCTGGAGCAGCCCTGGAAAACAGAGGCGCCGATTTTCTCCACAGACTTGCCGAGAACCACGCTCTGGAGGCTGGTACAGCCCCTGAAAGTTTTAACCTTGACCTCGGCAATGCCGTCAGGTATGGTGATTCCCTCAAGAGCTTCACATTGCTCGAAAACGCTTTGGCCCATCTCGTACAGAGTATGAGGCAGATTGATCTTGGTCAAAGACCGGCAGCCCCGGAAAACACAATGTCCTAACGTACTGACATTGCTGCCCATAGAAACAGTCTTGAGATTGTCGCAGCCAGCGAAAGCATAGTTGTTGATTTGCGTTACATTGTTGCCGATGACAACCTTCGTCAGCGTCTTGCTGTAGGCAAATGCGTCTTCTCCAATGCTATACACACTATCCGGAATCCAAATACTGGTGATTTTGTCAGAATTCTTAAACGCCTCGTTGCTAATGCCAACAACCATTTCACCCGCAGGGGAAGTTTCAGGAACCACCACATCTGTTTCCGCGCCTGCTTCCATTCCGCTCAAGTAGCAGTAGTTATCGCCCATGGAAGTAAAAATCAAACCGGAAGTGGGCGTAGGCTTATAATTGGGGTCTGCCGTATTGCACAGTGTGCAAATACCGTCAGCATATTCGTGGGTCAGCATAGGAATGGTCTCCTTGACCACCTCACCGCAGGAGCAGGTGCGCTGACGGGTGCCATCTTTGAAGCAGGTAGCTTCTTCCCATACCACCCATTCGCCGGAGCAGGTATGGCCGGTAGAATCTTCCGAGTCATCGTCGGAACGGCCACCGGCAGTATCGCCGCAAGCCGCCATAGACAGGCACAGTACCAGTGCCAAAAGCAAGGCTAATCCTTTTTTCATAATACTTTCCTTCTCTCTGTAGTAATAAAGGTATGCGTAGCATTATCATAACACAATCCATTCCTTAATGCAAGAAATTACTGGAAATATATGCATTTTCCGTTAAAAATAGAGCAGCCTTCCCTTGAAAGGAAGGCTGCTGACTCCACGCTTACAGATCATCCGCGTCCTGGACAGGGAACTCGTCCAGATAGCTGGGCACGCCGGTATAGCTGCCTAGGGCATCCGGCACGATAACGCCCATATTATGCAGGGGCGACTCCACAGGCACCACATAGGGCGTGGGCTTTCGTACAAACCTTTTCTTCATATTCACTGCTCCTTGTTGCGTTTTTGAGGGCTTTGTGCTATGATACCCCAAAAGGAGGGAGAATATGTTCGACATCACACTCATCGCCATGGGCAAGCTGAAAGAAAAATTCTATTTGTCTGCCGCGGAGGAATACGCTAAACGGCTCAAGGGCTACTGCCGGTTCCAGCTTCTGGAGTTGCCGGAGTACCGCCTGCCGGAGGACCCTTCCCCTGCCGAAATCGCCGCGGGATTGGATAAGGAAGCCGAACAGATTCTGTCCAAAATACCCAAAAACGCCTGGCTGTGCATCTTCACCCCGGAGGGAAAAACTCTATCCAGTGAGGATTTTTCCGAAAAAATGAAGCAGGTGAAACTCTCAGGCAAATCCAGCGCCTGCTTTTTGATCGGCTCATCCTTTGGCATCTCTCCCAAAATCAAGCAGCTTGCGGATTTCAAGCTTTCCATGGGTCCCATGACCTTCCCCCACCATTTGGCACGGATCATGGTTCTGGAGCAGCTTTACCGGGCGGAAGCCATCCAGGCCGGCAGTAAATATCACAAATGAGCAGCCTTGCGGCTGCTCATTTTTTAGAATTCTCCTGAGTCGTACATCACTGCCGACAGTGCGCACAGCGGTGCCGTTTCGCAGCGCAGGATCCGCTTACCCAGGGTGCAGACCTGCAAGCCTGCCGCTTCCGCCTGGCTGACTTCTGCAGGCTCCAAGCCCCCCTCGGGGCCCGTCAGCAGGCTGACCGTTTGATACGCCCCGGACTGCAATACCATCCGCAAGGTGGTGGACTGTTCATTTTCGTAGAAAAGCAGGGCCTTATCCGCCTTTGCTGCCCGATCCAGGGCGGCTTTATAGCTGGGCAGTACCAAAACCTCGGGTACCCGACCTCTGCCAGATTGCTCCGATGCGGAAGCGGCAATTTTCTGCCAGCGCTCCAGCTTCTTTTTCAGACTTTTTTCATCCGGCCGGGACACACAGCGGCTGCTGGGGAATGCCACGATTTCATACGCGCCCAGTTCGGTGGCCTTCTGGATCACATGCTCCAGCTTGTCGGACTTGGGAAAGGCCATGTACACACTGACCCGCACAGCAGCCTCGGTTTGAGATTCCTGGCGTTTTTTCACCACCAGGCTGATCTGTCCGTCGCTGACATCGCTGACGGCGCAAAGGCACTCCCTGCCCTCTCCGTCGCAGATCAGCACCTCCTCCCCCGCCTTCAGGCGAAGGACTTTGGCATGCTGGGCATTCTCCCCTGTCAGTACCAAAAAATCCGGCTGCATTTCCTCCGGTGTCGCAAAAAAACGCGTCATAATACACCTCCAAGCTGTTTGCTATCAGTTTACCAAAGATGCGCCGCCGTTGCAAGGGATTTGTAAAAAGTTATTGACAAAGAAAGGGGAAGCGGTTATAATAGCCTAGCGCTTGCGAGAGTGTTGGAATGGTAGACAAGCACGTTTGAGGTGCGTGTGGTTACGCCGTGTGGGTTCGAGTCCCATCTCTCGCACCAATCAGAAAACCGCCCAGACTTATCGTCCGGGCGGTTTTATTCGTTATATTCCCTATTTGTATGTGATTTCCCAACTTTTTATTGTTCTTATTAGCAAACATTTATTCTTAATAGAAAAGGTTTTGTGTTTGCAAATATCAAAAACTGTAATGAAAGTTGTAATGAAACGCCCCTCCCTGGCGCGATCCGGAGAGGGGCATAATCATTTGCAAGGTTACTTCCCTGCGGTTTTCCATTTTTCCCAGGCGGCTTTGAATTTGTCGAAGCCGAACATAGCGGCGTAGGCCACGAAGATGCCCAGGATCACCGCACCGGCGATGTAGTACCACAGGATGGGGATACCCATGACGCCGCACAGGATGAATGCCGCCAGCACCGTGACGACGATGGCCACGCCGGTGGCTACAAAGTTGGTGGGTACCCGGGGGAACAGGTTCTTTACCACCTCCACAATGATGGTGGTGGCGAAAACCAGTGCTGCCATGACGGTCAGCAACAGACTGCCGTAGTGCAGCAGGGCGTTAATGAAAGCAGTGTATTCCATGATATTTCCTCCTTATTTGGCTCGGATTTCGAGCTGATGATTGACGGCGTACATGAGATTATCCAGGAAGCCGTTGCCGTCCAGCTTGTCCTTGTCGTGATAAACCGAGTGCATGAGGTTCAGGTCCTCCTGCTCCTCCACTGTGATATACCCCCTGGCAATATAGGATTTCGCCAGATGCTTGATGCGATCATACAGGATCGTGCGGTCAGCCACACACAGGACACCGACCATCCGGGTCAGCTCCTGGATCTCCGCACCCCTGGCGGC
Organism: Oscillospiraceae bacterium; assembly: GCA_015068125.1. Classification (GTDB taxonomy): domain Bacteria; phylum Bacillota; class Clostridia; order Oscillospirales; family Oscillospiraceae; genus Faecousia. The sequence goes on from SVLD01000007.1 coordinate 37,945, forward strand.
ACAGTCCGCCACCTTGCGGTTGGCCGCATTGTCCTCTTTCTGGGCTTTGCGGTTCAACCGCCACTGCAGGATGCTGAACACACCGGCGACCAATGCTGCGCCGGCACCGCCGCCGATCACAGCCAGTAAAAGCTCCATCGCTACCCCCTCCTTATGCCATACCCAGCAGCTTCTGCCAGGTCTTGCCCCACGCTTCGGCGTGGCCGGTGGGCGTACAGTCGTGATCCATTTGGAAGTGCGCCAGGGCTGAGGTAAACTTGGCACCGGCGATGCCGTCGGCAGAACCCACTTCCTCATAGCCCAGATTGTACAAATACATCTGAACAGCCACCACCACAGGGTGCTTGCGGTTAAACCCTGCGGAGATAGTGACAGTCTTGGACAGGGTTTCAGGACCAGCAATGCCATCTACTGCGGCACCACAGGCATCCTGTACGCCCCGAATGAAGATCTCCCGGTTGTCGGTAACGCACTCACCGCCACCATTGTAGTAAACACAATTGCCGTGCCAGTTGTACACACTGTAGCCCACAGGGCAGGCGACCTTGGCCTTCTCCGGATCTTTGTAAGCGCCCACCTGGGTGTCGGGCTTGTCCCAGCTCTCCCGGATGCGGTACCAGTGTTCCGGCTCTTCCTTGTAGAAGTCGAACCAGTCGGCAATGACCTTTGCTTCAGCTTTGGCCAGCTTCTGCAGATTGCCCTCGTCGAGCAGCCAGGCAGCCTGCGCCGTGTTGGTATGGAAGCCGTGTTCCAGGATAACCCCGGGAGTTTTCACGCTGTGAGCGCCACGGAGGACTCCGTAGTAGTCATCCTTGTAGCCGTTGCCGTCACGATCCTGGCTGGACTGCGTCGCCCAAGAATGTGCCTTCACGCCGCCCATGACCTCCGCCACACATGCGGACAGCCTGCCGGCGATCTCCATGCTCTGCTTGTCCATTTCGCCGCAGTGATCGTCCACCTGGTAGAAAGCCACCACATAGTTGACGCTCTCCCGATCGGCGGCGTTGGAGTGGAGGGACAGGAACAGGTCGCAATCCTGGGACAGCTTGCCCCGGGCTTCCAGGGGCATGTCGGTGTTTTTGTCCGGCCTGGTGGTGAACACTTCGATACCCAGCTTCTCCAGCTCTGCCTGCAGCAGCAGGTGCAGCTTCCAGTTCATGTCGGATTCGTAGTATTCCGGCACCACCCGGCTTTGGTTGTATTTGCCGTAATGACCGGCATCCAGGCACACCCGGGGCACCGTCCTGCCGGGCTTTACATTCTTCATTGGTTATTCCTCCTTCTTTGGTAGCACCACCCGGTGGGGTGGTGCTTTTTGGTTAGTTGTTCAACTTCTTCCGTACTGCGAAAAATTCGCTTTGCGGTCCAGTCATGTTTTGGTACGGCATCTTATAGGCGTACAGGTCATCCGATACACCCAAATCACTGTCACGATACGATTCAAAGAAAAAGTCATTATCCGCAAATAGAGCTTCTTTGTTTGCAGTCATGCCGTAAAGTGCAGCAGAGTGGCCTTCATTGTCATCGTTCTTTGTACCCAAAGAAGTATAGACATACTGCGGGTTGGTTTTGTCACCCAAAGCGTCGCACATAGCTTGATATGCGGCCTGCGTGATATCGCCAGAGTATCTGACAAGGGGTTTGTTTTGCATTGCTTCATACATGGAGTTGTAACTGGCTTCATCCATATCGCCAGTGCTTATTACGGTAATTTCATACCCAAGAGCGTCGATAATGGGGATGATGCTGTACTGGATGTACCGCACATCTTCCGACAGCAGGGCGGCAAATTTTTCGCCTTCCGGGCGGCTCAGCAGTTCCCTAATAAAATCGTCCGGGTGATTGTATGTTGTGCCGGTCAAAGCGGTATGAATGTTTATAAGGGTCAAGAAGGAACACGCTTTTTCGTATTTAATCCTAGTTCCGTTGGTGCGGTCAATAGAGCCGCCGAAGCCGTCAACCGTTGCGCCAATGTACTCGCCTTTAATCCGGTCGTCCTGTATGCTAAACATAGAGCCAAGACGGTGTTCATTTGCAGTATGCGTAACACCCAGCCAGTATGGGGTAGTATTGTCATTGACAGGTGTTGCGCCTTTTTGCGTGAGGTCACACTTGCCATCCAAGCTGCTCCAATCAAACTGGATGCGACTTCTGTAAAACGCCCACTGCCCGATAGATGTCACATTCGGCAGAAACGACAGATTTTTGAGACTTCTCGTCATGTCAAAAGCATTATTTCCGATGGTCTGTACCTTTGCACCACCTTTCACACGCTCCAGCGATACAGATTGCTGGAAGCACTGATTGGGGATGGCGGTAATATTGTTGCCGATGTCCACGATCCGAAGGAAACGGCAAGACGCCAGAGCCGTTGTGGCGAGTTCAACCAGGTTGGGGAACAATGCCTTTTCGATGCGCGTATAGGAGATTGCAGACTTGCCCAGCTTGGTAATGCCCTCGGTATTGTTTACGGCTTCCAGGTTGATGGCATAGCGGCAGAAATAGTCGGGCAGTTCGCTCACGCCATCGGGGAGCGTAATGCTCTTAACCCGGTAGTTGTAGTGAAACATACCCGGCTGGAAGCCAGTCACCGCAATGCCGTTGATATACTCGGGAATAACGATGTTCCGGGGCAGTTCGTTGATTTTGTCGCCGTCAAGGTTGATACCGTTGTTGCTGACAGCATAGGGATATGTGGTTTTGTCGGGATGCCCTCTGTATTCGGGCTTCAGGGAAATAACGCCGTCCACATCGATGTCAAAATACTTGGCGTCGGTTGCGGCAGGCTTGTCCGCCGCCACCCAGGTATAAACCCCGTCCACTGCGGCGATACACTTATACAGAGCGCCGGTGTCGGTGTCCATGTACAGACAGCCAACAGCACCGACTGTCGCAGCGGTGGGTGCGCCCACACCAGGAATTGTTGGAATCTCTTTGGACTCCACTCCCAAAACGTTGGAATGTGTAACAAAATCCATACTGTTTTCCTCCTTATGTAATGACGAGTACGCCGTCTACGATTTTTGCCGTGGAGTTTCCGATGGCATCGATCACTAAAACGCCGTTCTCAATTTTTGCGCTGACTTTTCCTGTGCCCTGCATCTGCTGCACATCTTCCTGCAGTCTTGCGACTTCCTCCCGCAGGGTGTCATAAAACACCAGCTCGCCGACAAAGCGGATATTCTGATCTTCCGAACTCACGGTGTCGCCGGTCTCCGGATCCAAGAAGGAGGCCTCGCCGATATCGTCGACGATCCAGTCCACATCAAAACCAGTCTCCGGGACCGGAGTGGATAGGTAACCGTTAAGGCACCAAACATCGATCATGATAGCCTCGTTGTGGGCAAACCAGGCTCCCACATCCAGCTCCACGGTTACGCTCCCCTGACTAGCGGGAAAGTTATACAGAATTTTCTGCGCCAGCGGGAGTACAGCATCCGCAGTGTGCAAGGCAACAATGAGCGGCACATCTCCGCCCTGCTGCACAGTATCCGGGTGCAAAACCACCGGCACGCGTACCTTGTCCAGGTAGCGCTCTCTGTCAGTCAGGTGCATCTGGGTTCTGTAGAAGCCCGCCCGAGACTGAAGATGCTGATCTGCTTCCCGGGTCAAAGTCTCCGGCGCTATGCCCTGCCGGCTCTCTGCAAAATCGTGGCCAAGCCGGCGGACGTGCTCTCCGAGGTTGGTGTGGGCGTCGCCCTTGTAGTCAACACGGGCATCAGCCACCTCAGCAATGAACGCAGAAGCCAGAGGATAGACTCCTCGGACGGCGGTGATCATGTCGGTGGTGAGATCTTGGTTGCCCACGTTTTCAATTAGCATCCGGCACCAGCCGTTGGAATTAGGCTCCTCGATGGTGACGTTGACATCTGTGTTATATGTACTCAGGGATACCGAGCACATAGTGGCCAACTCAGGTGGGATGCAGTAGTCGGTGTAGTGGTGACCACCGGCCACGAGAGACATCTCACGGATGTCAAATGCAATCCATGCGCTGGTGCCATTGGTCCTGATCATGCCGCCGATGTACTCATCGCTGAGATCGTGATCAGTCACACCACCAAAGCCGTGCATCGTGACCAGCTGGTTGAGCCGTGCCTCCATGGAGCCATACCCAGCCAGAATCTGCTTGTAAATATCGGGCGCGGGCTCCTGCTGCTCGGTAGTAGGCTCGCAGATTGCGCCCTGCTTGACCCGCAGGCGTACCACTTCGGTCGTGCGGGTGTTTTCGGCCACGCCCATGATACCGAAGTAAAATTCACCATCATCGGCCAGCAGCTCATAGGGTACAGTCGCCACGTTCTCCACCAAGGGAACATGGTAGACAGCATCCTCCGTTTTGTAGAATACGGCACTCTTGCCATAGCCTTCCCAGAGTGGGTCAAACTCGCAGCGGATCTGGAGCACGTCCCGGCTGCCGGATGCGATTACCGGCACGTTGATCAGCTCGACCACCTGGTCTGTGATGCGTGCCGTGATTCTGGTATTGCTCATGTGTTGCCCTCCAATTCTTTAATTTTTGTAGTTAATTCGGTCAACGTTTCCTCCTGCTCACGGAGCTTCTGGAAGAGCAGGCCGATAAGTTCATCGTAATTGTTGATCTGCTGCTGCAGACCCTGGTCCGCTTGGGCTCTGGTGGTCCCTTCCTCAACAATTGCATCGTCGAGGGGCACGAGCAGCTGAACGACCCCATCAGGGGAAACGTAGAGGGCGGCGGTCTTGTCCAGGACATTCGTTTCGACAGTAGACGCGAACTGCTGGATATCGTAGCTATATCCGACTCGCAGTGCTTCCACTTCGTGATAGCCTTTAGCGTCTCCGAGGACGGTAGCGCCGGAAAGAGAAGGCACATCCTTACCCAGGGTAATCTTGCTTTTTGCGGGGTTCAACAGATCCTCGATCATCTTGTAGAGCTGGAAGATTGCATCAACATTGTGAGGATTGGAAATCACACGGATATTGTCACCCACGGTGAAACTGTCCAGCTCTTTTTTCAAATACGACAAGTCCAAGCCGGTCAGTTCCAAAGAGGTTATGAAGTTTTTCCGCTCATTCAGAAGGGCCTGGGCTTTTTTGAGCAGGTTCTCCGGCTCGGTTACGTCGTCCCAGATCGCAGTGGTCATGATCGTGCCCCGGATAGCTCTGGCATCCTCCGCGATGATATAGTCCTTGCCACCGTTCACTTCCTTGATGGTCAGGCGCTTCTTGGAGAGGGTGGTCTTTCCGTCAGCATCCTTCTCCTCCAGCCGAGCGCCATAGGGGATGATGCCTGTGGCCAGAGAGGTGGTGTTGGCGCCGGTGCTGCTGAAATCCAGGAGATTCTCTCCAAACTCAAGGACCTGGTTGCTCTGGCGATCGATTTTGGCAAGCCAGTTGATTATGCGTCCCTGGCTGTCTCCAGTGTCTGTGAATACTAGGTTACCGCCACATCGCTCCAGTAGTTTGTTAATGGTGTCGAGCACCGTCTCAGCGCTTTCGCTCTCCAGCCGGACATAGTCATTGGAGTCTGTCACGGTGATCTCACCGATCTGAAATTTTTTGAAGTCCTCCACCTGGGAATTGTAGCTCTGGATCACTGCCGTGAATATCTTTGCCGGGGTGTCCTGATAGAGATACGGTCGAGAGATGCCGTCCCGAAGCAGGCACAGCTCGCCCTCACAGACGACGGTGCGCTGCCCATAAGAATTATCAGAATAGTAGAGCACGCGCCCACGGAAGCGGAGAGTCCCATCACGATAGATGGTCACAATGGTCCGCTGGCCTACGAAGGTATAGTATGCCGGATGGCCGGGAGGGAGGATAAACTCTGCGGTTCCACCAAGGTTCAGCGCGGTGGTAACTTTCAGGCTGCTGAGCTCCAGCTCCTCCTGGCGGCTGTCATAGATGAGGGTCTCATCTGCATAGACTCGGATCATCTCAGCACCGCCTCCCGGAAGGAAATGGTCAACTCACCGCTGCCAGTGACATAAAATTCATGCGTACCCGGCCGGAGCAGCATATCCGGGAGCTTATAGGTTCCCGGGGGTAGCCCGCTCACTTCGACATAATCGTTTGCCTCTTGCGGGTCACCGAGACCCAGACAGATATCCGCATTGGCTCCGGTCACAGTGACTGTGGGAACCACCGCCAACCGGCCACCATTGCGTACTGTGAGCACTGGCTTGGGGCGCTGAGCGAGATCCAGATAGTATTTGGTAGGCCGTTTGCGGTAGAGCCATGGCCGACAGACGCCAGTCACGGTGACAGCTGCGTAGGCGTGGTCATTCTGTCTCACGGCTACATGGAGCCGCCCAACCAGGTAGTACTCCAGGCGATCCGGGGGGATGATTTCCCACTCCAGGCCGTCCAGCAGGTTGACCATATCACGGACAAGCTGTTCCCGATCTGCTCGTGTGCCTTTGGAGCACTCGAGCGTCACGGTCAGGTTGCGGTCTTTGTATTTGGGGATGCCGTCGGTCATAACTGTGGAAAGGTCCCAGGCGCCATCACCGCCGGCTCTTTCGACATAGTTGGTCTTCATCTCCGGGTCGCTCAGCACCCAGCTCGTCAGCGTCCAGCCGTAGGCCGCGGTGTCGTAGGATCCGAGGACTGTGGTTCTTTTTTTCATTTATATCGCTCCTCTCGATGCGAGGGTTCTGCGGTGGCCGAGGGCGCTGTCCATTCTGGAGGCAGTAGCGCCCACGATGGCCTCGCCATCAATGGCGATGATCTGGCCCTTCTCAATGGCTGCCAGAATTTTTTCCAGCATGGGTGCATTGGAAGCAGCTGCAGTCATTTGGGTGGTAGCTTGGCGCAAGGACTGCTGATCTGCTACATTGCGCAGGGCCTTCTGACCATTGCGTTCCTGGGTGCTGTAAGCGTCCAGGATTGCCGCAGCTTGATCTGTCGCAGCGCGTTTCACGTCATGGGTTTTGCGCTCAATGCCGATCTCTGCGCCTTCACCTACATCCTCACCAAAGTCGATTGTCTTACGAGCGGGAGAATGGGAGTCAGCTTCCTCGCGCATAGCTCCGATGATGCCAGAGACCAGACTACGGGCCTTAGTAAGAAGTCCAGAGCGCTTATTCTCCATGCCGCCACTCAGGCCGTCGCCAAGATTCTCACCGACAAGCTCTGCGTCTGCATAAGCATTTGCAAACTCATTGAGCGCGTTCTCGTAACCCTTCTCGGCTTCTTTTACCATGTCTTGAGTGTAGCCGTCGACGCCCTTTTCAAAGTTGGTCTTGATGCGTTCAGCCTCTAGGCCTGCATCAATGGCTTCCTTATAAAGGGTATTGAGGACCCTCGCGGTCTCCTGATCCACCTTGTCGGAGTATTGACCATAGACCTCACCCTTTCGGGACAGAATATCAACAGCCGTTTGATAGTTGCCGGACAGCGCAGCAGCTTGGGCTTCTTCGTAGTTAGCAATAGTGCTGTAGTAAGTACCATAGTCGGCCGCGGCTGTCTCATACGCAGTTTTCTTTTCTGCGAGAATGCTCTCCTCTTTATTGGCAGATTTCTCTGCCTTCATAGCCGCCACCCGCCACCCCTCAGCATCGGCAGCGCTATACTGACCCAGTGCCGTATAGTACTCATTCCATTTTTTCTTAGCATGCTCTCTTGCTTTGTTGGATGTTTCCAACTGAGCCCGATACTCTTTCTCCTTCAAAGAGAGGTTCTGTAGCGCTGCGGCCTCGTTTTGAATGGCGGATATATACTCAGCATTTGCTGCATCAAGCAACGAGTTGGCCAGCTTAGCTTGCATAACCTCCTGGATATTGGTTTTGAGGTCTTCATATTGGGTAATGACGCCGTCCAGCAGCACATACTCAGTATCGAGCGCCTTGTTGAGTTCATTCAGGATGAAGTTTGCGCGCTCTCGATCTTCTTCCTTGACCTTACCAGAGGCATCCGCAAGCCGAAACAATTCATCGGCTAGGTCTTCGGTATGTTTCATTTCGGCGGCCACATCAGCAAGTGCGTCATCCGTGGCCTTCTTCTGATCCCGGAAAGCTGCCGCAGCTTCGTCTGCTGCGGCCATGAGGTTTTGCTCCGCTTTGGTTAGAGCGTTGGTCGGTTTTTTTGCCTTATTCGTGGCGGCCGTATAGGCAGCAAGAGCGACCGTGACCGCAGTGATTGCAGCAAGCGCAAGACCCCAGGGCGTTGCCTTCTGTGCAAGAGCGAGTGCTTTCTGTGCCACCGTTGTATCTTTGATCGCAGCCTTGAGACCCTTCTGTTCCACGGTGTTGGCCGCCGTGGCAACCTTAAGGGCAATCATGGCAGTAGCCACGGCAGCAAGTCCGGCCTTAATGGTCGGAAGGTTTTGCCTCGTCCAACTGCTAGCTTCCCTGATTGCTGGTATCAAGTCTTTCCTGATAAACTTGGCGGTATCTTTCAGTGGCTCCTCAGCATCCTCCAGCAGGGTGGCCCCCAGCTCCTTAATGTCAGTGATCACCGGTTCAACCGTCTTGCCAAGTTCAGCGGTGGTTTTGTTCCAGTTCTCAGTTGCCTGGTTGGAGCGGATGATTTCCTTGTTGGTTTGCTTGTACTGGGTGGCAGCATTTGCGTAGAGTTGCGTCAAGGTCTGAGTAATCAGCTGCTGACGCTCCTGCTCGCTGGAGCATTCCTGCAGTGCAAGGTTGAAGTAGTCTTCAACGGAGGCGGCTTCCTCAACGGCCTTGTTCCACTCCTCGTTTTCTTCTGCGGCTTCCTTCATAACAACGCCGAAGGTCTCGCCTTCGGCTGCTGCCCAGTTGAGCGCGTCAGCAAGATTGCCAGCGATCTGCCCGGTTCTGGCGGTCTCATTCGCGGACTCTGCCAGAGCCTCAATGGGGAGTGAATCAGGGAATGTCGCATAGACGCCCGTGAGCGCGTGCGTCATTTCTTTCAATTCTTCCTCGGTGTCACAGAATTTTGCCAGAAGATTGGCAGCTTCCACGGCCTGGTCGGTTTCGCCCAGAACGCTCTGGAGCTCTTCATAGGTTTTTCTAGCTGCTTCTGCGCTGAAGCCGGAGTCCTTATACGCAACATCCAGCCGGTTCGTCGCGGTGCGATATTCCCGAGTTGTCTCTGCCAGAGCGACGACGGCGGCAGTAGCAGCTCCAGCAGCACCAGCAAGGGCAGCGAGCCCGCCCTTGGCCAAGTCGCCTGCGACATCATCCAGATCCTCAGTAGCGTCCTCAGCTTCTCTTGTCTTACCAGCCTGCTTGCCAAGCTCTTTGCCTGCCTCGTCGGCGCCGTCGGCCAGTTTCTCAGCGGCCTCCGCGGCTTCTCTGGCGGCATTTTTGTAGCCATCGAGCTTTTTCTCGGTTGCGATAATTTCGCGCTGCAGAGCTCTGTACTGTTCTTCAGAAATCTCGCCACGTTCGAATTGTTCCTGTGCCTGCTTTTCTGCGGCTTTCAGGGCACCGAGCCTTTTCTCGGTGTTGCTGATAGCATCGGTCAGCACCTTCTGCTTCTGTGCCAGCAGCTCGGTGTTTTTGGGATCTAGCTTCAGGAGCTTGTTAATCTGGCCCAGCTCGCTAGAGAGACTCCGGCTCTTCTTGTCTACATTATCGAGCGATTTCAGTAGATCAGAGGTATCACCACCGATTTTGATCGTCAAGCCCTTGAGTGCTTTATTAGCCATTGGAAGGTGCCTCCTTTCTGAATTGTGCGCGTAACTTTGCCCGGTCGGGCTTGGTCTGCTCCATTCGCCAGCAGTCGTCTAGATACTGACGGCCTTCCTCGCTGTGGTTCAGGCTGCTGATGTAAGCATCCCGAAGCCAGAGCAGATATACGCCATAATCGAGCTGTCCCACCTGCAGGAAATTTAGACCGGAATACTCCGAGACCAGCCGCTTGCCCCAGGTGGTATTGATATATTCATGATGTCCCGCAGACTCCGCCATTGGATTCTGCGGGAGTATCAGTTTTTTGCGTTTTCAATTCCCGTCACAAATTCAGCGTAAGCGTGGAAGAAAACCACCAGATCCTCCTCATCAAGGCGGAAGGTGTCGCGGATCTGCTCGGGGGTGATCTTTCGCATATTGCGGTTGCAACTCATCAGACGAGCTGCCAGTTCGAAGAAGCCGGCTCTCACGTCATCGTTGTCGCCATCCAGCAGGGCGCTAAGCTCCGGCATTCTGGCTCGCAGTTCCTCCTGCAAATCAACGGTGGGCGGAGTGATGTGGATAATCGTGCCAGCCTCGTCCATCATCTCCACCGGGAGAATGGGAGGGCGGTATTTATTAAAATTCAGAGTGTTCATGTTTACACCTCAATATGAAATTAGAGGGAGGCCTGAGACCTCCCTCTTTTTCGATTTTAAGAGCTCTTCTTGATGTTCTCGATGTAAGTGACGAGAGTGCCATCAGTATCGCTCGGCAGGAATTTGATCTCAGGCTCCAGCTTGCTGCCGGCATCGACAGCGAAGGCCAGAGTCAGGCCGGCCTGGTTAGCACCACGACCCATGACCCAGATGTCACCATCCTTCTTGTCCTCGTGGTGGAAGCAAACCACCCACTCCTTGCCCTGAGCGTTGCCAGCGCCACCGATGTGCATGGTGCGGGTGCCCTTGGTCTTGTCCTCAGTCACCTTGCAACGGTCGGCCATCTTGGCCATGGTGTCGCCGTTGAAGGTGATAAGGCCCAGCTTCAGAACGGCCTCCTCGTTGGTCACGATCACCTTGGCAACAGTGCCCAGGTCGTCACGCTCCTCATGAGTCTCAGTAGTGTAAGACAGCTCTGCACCGCCCTGGATCTTGCCCAGCAGATTGTTATCCACACAGATGGCCGTGACCTCGGGCATGGTGCCGGTGTATTCCATGATGTACGCCTTGCCAGAGCCCAGAGTGATCTTGTCGGGGTTAGTTCTCATTGGATTCTCCTCCTGTTAGATTTTTTCGATGTAGGTAAATTCATAGATTTCCTGATACCGGCGGATATCGTTCAACCAGTACCAGCCTTGAGTGGAATAAGGGATGTTCATCGCATGGAACTCCGCTGCAAGTCGCTGCTTCGCTTCATTGCCATCCTCGATACTGGGCGCATAGAGCTCCACAATGCCGCCGTGGGTGAAAATGCGACAAGGGCCTACATCCGGCCCGTCAGCATCTACGCTGTCAAAGTAGACCGCGAAAGTCTGAGCGGGCGGATCTGGGAACCGCGCCTCCCGAGCAGGAATGGCGGCGGCATTCAGAAGTTTATTAATCATTTTTCAGGGCCTCCTCCACTTCTTTCTCATACTCAGGGAGCACGGTCTCCAGTGCTTTCTCCAGAAAAGGGTCGGCACGGGTCCGTCCGCCGTCCAAGGTGGCGTGGCCCCTCACGAGCAGGTGCGTCAGCCGGTGGTGTGGAGCTTTGGCTCCCCAGGTGAAAACCTTGTCACCGGTGGTGGAGTTTGTCTCCGTCGTATGGGTGATGCTCTTGGCGTAGTCTCCACCCGACTTCCGTTTGGGTGCGGTTTTCCGGGTTAGGCTGACCAGTTTCTTGATAGCCCGCTCCCCCGCAGCATTGATTTCCTCGACGGTGTCCCCGTGAAGGAACTCCAGCTGTTCACGGATAGCCTCACCAAGGTCAGAGACTTGGATGGATTGTTTAGCCATCCGCCTCACCGTCCTCAGCAGATGCGCGCTCCAAGGTCAGCTCCAGCTCCAGGCCTATGCGGTAAGTCCTGATGACTCGGTACCGCCGGCCATCGTAGTCGACCAGAGTCTCATTGTCGTAGTCCAGATAGTCAGCCAGGACAAGCTTGAGTTCCGGGTGAAAGTCCGTTGCATTCGCCTGGTAAAATTCCCGCTGGCCGATGCTACGGAAGCCACAGAGCACCTCGCGCTTGGTTTCACCCCGCTGAGCACCATCATAGGTGCGCTTGATGAGCGTGGCGACTTCATTCATCGGTGCCATCCTCCGCCTTCCAGCCGTAGCCCTCCGCCATCATCAGGCAGGCCTTCAGCGCCTCGTAGCGCTGGAGCCATTCTGCGGACTTGGCGGGGTCGTCAGTATTGGCAGACTTGCAGTAGAGCTTGATGGCGTTGAAGATCAGCGGATCCTCCTCGCCTGCGTGGATGACACCCACGCACCGCATGTCAGCCTTGGCGAAGTCGATGTCCGCTTGGAGGTCCTCGTCCAGCTTGCTGTGGCTGCGCCGGATGGCGAGCTTGATTTTTTCCAGAGTCGTCATGCGGCTCCTCCTTCCTCATTGGTGGGTGGGGGTGTTACGCCCCACCCGGGATTGGTTGCGATCAGCCTGCAACCTCGGCGACCAGGGAGAAGGCCTTGTCGTCAGTCAGGGTACCCTCCTGACAGGTGTATCCAGCGTAGACCAGTTTGGACTTCTTGACCACCCTGTCGTGCTCGATCATCACGGGAACGACCACGTTCTGCAGGTACTTCTTCGGGTCGCCGATCAGCAGCTCGTTGTCGCCCACGGCGTCCTCGAATTTGATAGTAGCGCCCAGGATAGCGCCGGCAGCCTTCTCGGTGATGGCGCCCATGAAGATGGGACGCTTATTGCTGTCCACCATGCCGACCAGCTTGTTGTAGACGCCCTTACGGGTGCCGTATACCACGACGGTGCCGACGCGCTTCAGTTCACCGAAGCCGGCGCAGATGTTGGCGTAGTTAACGCCAGTCTGGATCTTGTTGGCAGCCGCCATCTTTTCCTTGATCTCTGCCACGATGCCGACGGCCAGCTTAGAACCGATACGCGCGGCGACCAGGGTGATCAGGTAGTCCTCGAAAGCGTCAATCGCCATTGCTGCCATCTTGTAGGACAACTCCACATCTGCGGTGTAGTCCTCACCGGACAGATCGATGTTAGACATAGTGACCTGCAGATCGTTGTGATCCTCACCCTCTGCCGTCTTGCCAGCATCTGCTACGATGCTCTTGGCCGCAGGGATGGAGATGGCGCAGCCAGAGTTCAGAGTGTAAACGTCGGCGACGATGGGGTGTTCCTCGCCGATCAGGTCGATGATGCGGTTCTGCATCTGGGTGGGCAGAGGTGCGGAGGTGTTGGTGGTCAGAAAGGTGAAAGCGCGCTGCTCGATCTCGGTCAGTTCCTCGCCGCGCAGACGCTTCAGGAAGGCGCTGCGATACTCTTCGGATGCGGGGGTGAAAGTGCGGTTTTCCATGTTGTTTTCCTCCTCGTGGTTGTGGGTTTCGGTGGCGGTGCCTACCAGGCCGACGGCGATATTAGCACGCAGCTGCTGTCTGGTCTGGACTTCGCTCTGGATGCGGGTGCGCTCGGCGATCAGGTTGTTGGTCTCCTGCTCCAGGGCGGTCAGTGCATCGCCTTCGGCGGTCTCCAGTTCAGTCTGGATCTCAGCCAGGCGGGTGTTGATTTCGTCAATTCTCATGGGTGACGACCTCCTGTAATTTAATCTTGAGACGCAAGCGTCTGCGTCTCTCTTCAAGCTCTGCCTCACTCCGGGCTGCCAGGTCGATCACTCCGTCGACCCAGCTGCGAGCATTGATTTCGGTGTTTGGGTTGGCCGGGATAGATACAGCCGAGACGTCGAAGATCTTCTTGATCTTTGTGTGGACGATGGTCCGGGTGGCGCTGTCGTAGTGGTACTCGCCCACGATGAAGCCCCAGGACATCTTGGTGATCATGCCGGTGCTGATCTCTTCATAGAGGCGCCGGGCGGCCTCGGTGCGGCCGAGATCTGCAGCGGTTATCAGGCCGACCGCATCAGCCTCCACGATCAGGGAACCGTTGCTTTGCCGAGCCATGACGGTGCCGCAGTGGTTCAGCTGGAAGATGATGTCGCTCATATCGCAGCCATCAAAACAGCCAGGCTCGAAGCGCTCATAGATTGGGCCGTCCTCCATCTCATAAAGGACATAGGGCTCATAGCGAGCTGCATAGCCCTCGACGTAATAATTGGAGTCGATCCGCTTTTGCTCCGGAGCGGGTGCGAAAACCTGAAGCGCACGGATCTGGCGCTCATTCTTCAGTTTGTTCTTGGTTTCCGGTGTCATGGTTTTCCTCCTTATCATCAGGATCCGGGGTCGGTTTGGATGCGTTCAGCGCCGCCTGGGCCGCCTGCAGCTCCGCCTGAAGCTTGGCCACCTGGTCCAGCTGGGTGATTTCGATGTACTCTTTGCGGATGTAACGCTTGTCGCCGGTGCCGTCTGTGATGTGCGGCAGGTTCCAGATGTCCATAATCATATTGGTGCTCATGAGACCCCGGTCGAACATCTGGGAGCTGACCTGTAGCTTGTTGGTGTTGGTCATGTACTGGAGCCGGTTGGCACTCCAGACGATGGCGTTACCCCGCTTGCGCTCCTGCTCAGTATAGGTCATGACGGTCATGGCCTGGGAGAGCTGCAGGGCGAAGGGTTCGATCTTGCCCTCATAGTAGGCAGCCCAGGCGTCACCGTTGACCTTGTTCTGCAGGACGTCCTCATTGCAGCCGAAGTAATTGAGCACCCGTGTCTGGATCAGGTTCATCTGCTCCGGATCCACAATCTTCGCTGTGGACTGGATCTGCTGCACGTTGGTATAGTTGTGCGGGAAAAGAGCCAGGCCGCCGGCATCGGGTCCAAGGTTGTCATCGACCCACGATTTCCGCTCCTTCTTCATGTCCTCCTTTTTGGTGAGGTTGCCGATCGTGGCCATGAAGCGGAAGCTGGCGCTGTTCTTGATACCCTCCGCGATGCCCTGGTTCTGGGTGTTCAGCAGCTGGAGGGTAGGCAGCAGGGCCTGATTGTTCTCGCCGATGATGTCGCTGTTGTACAGGTATTTACTGACCACACCACAGCGGGCCAGCTCGATCGCCGCCCACTTGCCATTTTTGAACCGGTACCGCAGCCAGGGCTCGCCCTTCACGTCGACGATCTCGGTCTGCGCGGGGTTCGCCGGGTAGTAGCCGACCAGCCGGTCGAGCTCGTCCAGCACCGGAATTATGAAGCAGGTATTCTTCGCTTCGTAGATGGTGGCCGCCTTGTAGGCGAATTGCGCCGAGGTCATGAAGGGGTTGGGCCGGCCGTCCAGCAGCGGTTGGATCTTGTGAAGATCGGCGCCTTGGACGCTCGGCAGCAGCTTGCTGCAGTGGTTTGCGAAGGCGTGGATGCAGGAGCGGGTCAGCTCCATCTCATAGACGCCGCCGTCGTAGCTGGTAAAGATGGGCGTGTACCCATCGAGCATCTGAAAATAACCATTTACCTGGGCTTTGGGTTTGGGACGCTTAAAAAGAAAATCAAATGCACCCATGTGGCTGTCCTCCTATTCGTTTGGTTCGCAAATGTCGGGGTATTAGCTCGCATTTTTGAGCTGATCGCCGATCTGGTCGTACCACTTCTGACGGACCGTCAGGGCATCGATGACGGCCACGAAGCCGTCGATGTGACACCGTTCGTCGATCTTGACCGGGCGGATCTTGCGGGTCTCATTGTTCTGCTTGACGCCCACATTCAGGAAGTGAGCCTTCAGCAAGTTATTGTCACCGAGCCGCAAGACGCCGTCCCGCAACAGGCCGTCGCACTCCTTCAGTACCGGTGTCAGGTTTTCGCCCTGGTACACGTCATCCGTGTGGAAACCATAGCGGTCCAGGTCTTGGATTAAATACTGGGAGGAGTATCGGTCATAACCGATCTTTAGCGGCAGGATCTCGTATTCCTCCACCAGCATCCGGAACCACTCGAAGCAGTCGTGATAATCCACATAGTTCTCACCACTGAGCTGAATGAGGCCCTGCTGGACATATATCCGGTATGGTACACCCTCCCGCTCCGCCAGGTAGTCGACCTTGTTTGCAGGCATGAAAAATTTTGTCAACACATAGAGCCGGCCTTCCTTCTCGATCACCACACAGCATGCCGTTAGGTCCGTCGTCTGGGAGAGATCGATGCCACCGACACAATAGGTCGACTTGAAGGACTCCAGCCGGAAGGCCTCGCCGGTGACCGCATCCACCACGTCATAGGGCAGCCACGCTTGGGTGCTGTTCTGCTTAATGTTGCAGTATTTGGTCAAGAATTCGGCCCGTTTGCTTAGGCTGTTCCGGGCGATAGCAATCTCCTCCAGGAAGAAGTCCTCGGAGACACTGACGCCCATATTCGGGTTAGACTTCTTCAGCTCCTCAATGTCGTCCCACTTGCTGATGTCGTCGATGATGTATAGCAGCGGCAGCAGGCGACGCTCCTGAGAGCTACCCAGCAGGACAGCGGTAGAGCGTATCATCAATTCATCGTAGGGGCCATCGTTGACGTAGCCGGCCGTGGAGATACTGAGGATCAGCGGCTGTTTCCGGGCGCCGAGGGCCGATTTCATGACCTCGTACTGCTTCCGCCCCTGTTCGGCCGGCCAGCTGGCAATTTCGTCGCAGACGGTCAGGTGTGGGTTGAAACCGTCGCTCTTCTTAGCGTTGAAGGCCAGCTTCTTGATGGAGGTGTTGGTGCTCTCCAGGTAGATATCGGAGCGGCGCCGATCGGCTAGGTCGTCCAGCTCCGGCTCCTGCTTGATGATCTGGTAGAAGTTCTCGTAAACGATCTCGGCCTGCTCCAGTTTCGGAGCTAGGCAGTAGATTTTTGCACCATGCTCTCCGTCCAAGTAGGCCATGTATGCGATGACCGCTGAGGCGAACAGACTCTTGCCGTTCTTTCGGGCAATGACCATGAAGACCTCGCGGTAGATTCGGAGACCGCCCGCGTCCACAATGCCAAAAATCAGCGACACCGCCGCCTTCTGCCAGAGTTCTAGCTTGATCAGGTCGCTACGCCCCTCGCAGTGGTGGCAGAAAGTCTCGATAAAGGTAATGGCCCGATTGGCCTTTCGATCATCGAAAAAGAAAAGACCATCGCGGAGTCCCGCGGTGATCTTCTCGTATAAGAGTTTGATCCACTTGCCGGCTACAATCTCGCCGGTCTGGATTCTGTGGTGATACTCTTGTATATAGTTTGCAAAGGGTGTCACGTGTTCATCAACTCCGTCAGCCGGCTTTCCTTCTGTGCGGGAGGTACCAGGTCAAGGAGCTGCTTCATAATTGCGTTGAGATTCTTCGTCAAGCTGATGTGAACCTCGGCAGCTGCGGACTTTTTCAGTCCGCTCTGCAGCCGGCCGTTGTTGTACTCCTCGACCCAGCCGTCTCTGTTCAGCTGCTCCTCAAGTTCCTGAAGGCTGACGGTGATAAAAGCAGCCCGAGCGATCAGTGCGTCCACCGTCTTGAGCTTATTAGGCTCCAGGTCCGCAAAAATCTTCTTGAGTCTGTTGGTTTCTTTCTTAATCAGCTTTTCTTTCTCATAATTTGCCACTTCTACACCCCCTTCGTGCTTATTTCAGAGTAAAATTCTCCCCCACCCTTCGGTCCCCTGGCCCGGAAATTTTTTTGGAAAATGGGGGGAGTTCGCAACTTTTTAGAATTTGCAGTTCCTTATGATTTCACCATTCGGACCATAAAGACATCGGCCAGGAGTTGCGATCCTCGGATCCTTTTCCTTGTTGTGGCAAGTCTGACACTCGTATCGGAAGTTGTCCGGGTTCAGGCTGATCTCTGGATCGTTGCAGTTCACATCGTCCAGCCAGATCTTGTGATGTACGACCAGCCCAGGCTCCTGGCCACAGACCTGACATACTCCACCATCCACAGCCAAGCGCTCCGTGATGAACGCCTGCCTGACTCTGCGCCACGCCGACGTTTTGTAGAATTGTTTCTGGGTCATCGCTGGCCCTCCTATGTATGTTCGTGGTCTTTATATGCCATCTGCAAAACTTTGGGCTGTTCCCTTGATGAATTCTACACAGAAGGTGCCGAGGAGTAATCCTTGGCATCTTGTCTTTTTCTTATACCAGCATATCACACTATCTTTATATCACAGTTTTTTGGCTCTGGGAGTCCGTAATTTTATTTCCCATGTCTTTTGAGACATGAGAATAGTATTCCTCCGCCGAAAGGAAGCCGTATGTATGCCCCACGAGCAGGATAAACTGCCATCTGTATCTGCGTGCTGTTCTGTCGGATATGTTCAACGCTTGTGCTGCACCTGGAATGCTGTATGAGTATCCCCAAAGGGTCAGCTTGACAACATCCAGTCTAAGCTTTCCGTCCGGAAGGATCTTTGTACGCCTAACTGCTTCGTGTACGGCATCATGTTCCTTTTGCTCTTGTCTGGGCAGCTGACGCAGAGCGACATTCTCAATAATTCTGGATGCGCCGCCACCCCTGGGCATTCCATTTATGCTCGCAGTGATCTTCTGCTCATGTAATTCTTTCAGGGCAGCTCGCTTAGCCGGATAGTCACGGACGATATTCAGCACAAATGGCCACCAGTTGAATCTCGGCTTGCTCATATATGCACCATTCTCCTCTCATTCTGATTTTTGTTCTAAAACTTTACACATTTCCAAGGCTTAATCTAACCGGCCTGCATGCCGGTGCTGTTTGCTCTTTTCTTTCCGCGGAGCCTTAGGGATCACTACATATTTAAAATAGATACAACCATACTTCGTTGCCTTAACATCCACCAGCTTGTACCCCTTGGGCGCCACAGGCGGTCTCTTCTCGGTGTATCCGCCACTAACACGGACTTCCGTCGCCGGCTCCATATCCGGTTTTCGGGCGTTCTTTGTCCGAAAGTACCGGTGTCCGCCTACTTCTTCGGTCCAGTGGTTAAACAGATAGTTTGCCAAGCCTGTGTAGTCCTGTCCATGGTCTACGCCATCGTACCAGCAGTGCTCACGCAAATGATCGGGATGCCGCACCTGGCCATACTTCCACTTCTTTTTAATGAACTCCACTGGGATGCCTTCGGATACCATGTGGAAGTGGATTCTATTGGTAGACTTACCCCTTCCCATGTACAAAAAGATCACCGCATCGGGGTATGCACGCTTCAGGGTCTGTACAAAACGCTTGCGGACAATCTTGGCTTCTTCAAATGTATGTACTTCCCATTCATCATCAAATGTCGGAGTACAGTAGATCGACGTCGGGGAAAAGTTGGCATGAAACTGACGCAGATGGTTCCGGCGTGATATCTCAGTTTTGAATTTCAGATATGCTTCTTCATTTTCAAAACGATCCTTGCGAATTTTCTCCGGATCGTATTCCTCTATATTGCGGACGCCATCAGATACGTTGTATACAATCTGTTCGCAGAGCGAGCCCATAAAGATACGGCGCTTCTTCTGTTTCATACCGTTCTCCTCCTTATCTAAATATCGCAAGCTCCGACATAGGCCCGGTGCTGCAGGCCCATGGCGCAATCTGCGCTTAGTTAATGCTTCATTTTTTGAAGCACTCTGTTTTTCTCTGTTAATTGCTCAGGATAAAACGCTTCTCTCGAATTTCCCTTCTGTCCATGAAATTCGAGGACCACATATCTCCCCTCCGGATGTATGTAGACCACACTTCCAACCATTGATACACTTAAGCTGTCCTTCACCTTAGGAAAAACTGGCTTCACCCTGTAACATTGGTTTAGCTCTATCACAGTCATACCTCCTCTGGCAATAGCTCCTCGGCATCTGCCTGCTCCATGCATTGCACGCAACTCTTGCCATTCTTTTCACAATCAGCCTGCTGATGCTCTGAAACCTGCTCAAGTGGACAATCCCACCATTTACAATAAAACGCCATTATTATTTCCTCCTAAAATTTGATTTATCTTCAGATCCATCGTCTTGCCCAGGTGGTAGCAATTACCATGGGACCGGTGGTTTTGGTGTGCAGCATAGGAATGATCCAGCTTTTCCTGCGGCAGCTTACCCGCTACCACCAGTTTTGCCATGCGGGTATATTTCTTCTGGGCATTGCGTTTCTTTTGGTTGCTCAATTTGCGGATTGGTGTTCCATCTGCAGTTATGTAGGTATGAAAGCCCAGATAGCTGACGCCGTTCTTGAAGGGGAAGATCTGCGTCTTTTCGTTCAGTTCCAGATCCAGGGTTTCCAGATACGCTGTGATCACCTCCAGGCAGTGCTGCAGATACGCCTTGCTCGGGTGGATCAGCCAAAAGTCGTCCACGTACCTGCCGTAATACTCAATTCCCAGCTGGTGGACGATCAGTTTGTCCATGCCGTCCAGATAGATAAGGCCAAATGCCTGGCTGATCTGGTTTCCCAGGGGAACTCCTTTTCCCTCGGTGCTGTCAATGAACAGATCGCAGAGCCAGCAGATGTCCGGGTCATATCCGAAGTGATAATGGACGATATCCTTCAGCTGCTCATGGGATATGCTGTAGAAGAATTTCCGGACATCGCATTTGAGGATGTACCCCTCCATGCCGTACCGGCTGTAAAACGCCTGCATCTGCTCGCTGAGCCGGTCAAGCCCGAATAACGTTCCTTTTCCTTTCTGCCCGGCGCAGTTATCGTGGATGAAGATCTTCTGCAGCCGGGGCAGCAGCACATTGTCACACAGGCTATGCTGTACGACCTTATCCTTGAAGGAGGAAGTTTGGATAATACGCTCCTTGGGCTCGTACACCTTAAACTCAGCATAGCCGGAGACCCGGTAGGTCTTATCCTTCAGCTGAGCGATCAAGGTGTTTACGCCATCCAGCGCGACCAGGTTAAACCGGGCGGCGCTTTTCTTATTGCCCTTGCCGCACTTTGCTTTACGGAAAGCCCGGTACATATTATGAAAATCCGTTACCTTCTCGAAGTCGGTCATACAGCGTAGCCCTCCTTGTTTATCCTTTCGGAAAGGTTGTGCGTTCTTTTGGTGTGGCGTATGGATTTCGGCTGATGCCTACTCTGTCGAACATTCCACCAGTACGGGCGCACCGCGTAGTCGTTGTTGTAGTTGTTGTTGTTGTTGTAGCCGGACGGCGCAACGCAAAAAGGAAAAATACAACGCACAGCCTGCGGCACTTATTTCTGCTCGCTTTTTCGCCAGCCAAGTGCCATATACTTTACATCCGTCACCATCCTTGACCAGTACTCCGCCGACTTATCATTCAGCAGCTCCAGCATCATGGACAGCTCGATGTAAAACAACAGTTCGTCGCAGAGGGTGACCGCCCGGGTAATCATCTCGCACCGTTCCCGCTTGTGGGTCACATTGTGGATGCGGTTCGCTTCCAGCAGGTTTTCATAGATATCCATGCTCTTGTTCTGCATACGGTCAACCAGGGAATGGCGGAACTTTTTGGGATATCGGTTGCAGTTGGATGTCAGTTTGAAAGTATGTACCGCCAGGTCTTTTGCCTTGACGATCACCTTCAGGTCATTCTCTGCCATGTCTTACTCCTCGGAAGATTCAAAGATAGAAGAATTGAAGATCAAAAACGGGCGCACCGCGTAGCCGTCGCTGAAGTGGCTGTAGTCGCTGCTGTAGCCGGACGGCGCAACGCAAACAATCCACCAGGGATTATCGTGGGGCTGGGCAGATTCCGGGGTAGCAGACCACCACCATTCATCCACCGGGTACTTGTCGAAGATCTCCACATTCTCCCGGTAGAAGTCAAAGGTAGGCAGGCTGATCTTGGATTCCATCGCGCCGTAGGGCTTCAGGCCGTCCAGGGTGGTGAGGTCAGTTTCGAAGGTCAGGACGTTTTCCTCGCCGATCGCTTCGATGATCTTAGGCAGGATATCCTTCTGCATTTTCTTCAGCGCATCACTGCTGCGCAGATCGTTGTTGTCGCCAAACCGGGAACGGAACGCCACACCACGCATGACCACCGGGGTCTTGCCGTTTACGCTGGGGAACTTGATAAACTCCATGCCGGCGATCTGGAATGTTTCGCCATCCTTTACGCCGGGGAAGCCGGTTACCTTGGGGTAAGCTGTTGCCGTGGTTTCTGTGGTTTTCATTGTTATTTCCTCCTTTTATGCAGATACAAAGATATCAGATTTTAAGATACAAAACGGGCGCACCGCGTAGACGAAGTAGTAGTCGCAGTGGTGGCTGTTGTAGCCGGACGGGGCAACGCATTTTACCCAGTCATCATCATCGTGGGTAGGTGTGCTGAAGGCAGTAGCCAGCCACTCCCAAATATCCAGCTTGTACTTATCCAGGATCTCCACATACTTGCGCTGCATCTGGGCGGTACGCAGGGATGCCTTGCGCTGGATAACGCCATAGTCCTTCAGGCCGTCGTCCGCCGTCAGATCTACCTCGTGGATAAGGATGTTATCCTCACCGACAATGTCGGCGAGCTCGTCGGCAAACTCGTTGCAGACTGCATCCGCATCCGAGCCGTCGTAATTGTTGTTCTTGCCAAAGGCCATCTTCTTCAACGGATCCTTCCGCAGCAGCAGGGTGCCCTCACCGATGTGATCCAGCACGATCATTTCATGGCTGCCGAGCATGACGGTACCGCCCGCCACCGCGTCGCCGAGGCGAAGGCCCTTTTCCTGGAAGCTGGCCGTGATCTGTGCGACCTGCTCCGGGGTCAGCTCAATCTTCTGACCGTTGATTACGATGTAGTTGTTCATATTGTGTTCCTCCTTAGTGGTTAATATCTACATCCGGCCATGCGCCATAGAAGTGTACTTTGTAGTGGTACGGATCGGTTACCGTTCCGGTGATATCCTCGACAACATAAATGACATACTCATTCAGATATACATAGTTTTTCTTGTATTCATTTGCGCCTGTTTTGCAAGTCACAACCAATTCGCTGGCGCCGTTATTGGAAATGCTCATATATCCTTCCATTTCCATAACGATAAGGTCGGTCCGAGCATTGTAGACGGTAATTCTTCTTACAACCTCGAAATTGTCAGCGGCCTGCGAAAGATTGTGGTTGATGTTGTCCGCAGCCGTACAGCCTGCAAACATGGTGACGACCATCACCAGGGCGAAGAGAATTGCGAGTAGTTTTTTCATGGTATTTTCCTCCTAAATGAATAAAAAGTTTTCTTTGGATAGTTTCACTTTTTCTTTTCCTTGGTACCGAAGTAAATCAGCACACTGATCGAGAGGGCGATTTCCACACCGATTGTTGCAGCCACGCCACACCAAAACAGGGACACATACATCTGTCTCACCTCCCTTGTGCTTTATCTTCCACGCACTGGATCAGTACAGTGTCACACTGATCTCCATTCTTGTCGATCCATGCCAAGAGTTTTGGCATACTCGGCATTTCCACCAGGTAAGTAACCCTGCCGTTCTTTTTTCTAAATGTGATTAAGTATTTTGCCATAGTGTCAGCCCTTCAGGTCGTTCTGTAACTTTTCCAACAAAGTGCATACCGCATTCTGTAACTTGACACCGGTGTCAGGATCGGCTTGCTGCACTTTCTCCAGAGCATCTTGCAGATTCTTAAAATCCTTCTGCACTTGTGTAAAGAAAGCCTTAAACTCAGCCGCCTCCGGGCTGGAAAGCTGTAACTGCTTCTGTGCCGCCATCAGTTTTTGTTCCGCATCTTGGGCGGCACGCTCTGCGACTTCTCTGGCCTTATTGGCAGTGTCCAGCTCCTTCTGCAGGTTTTCCGTAGCCTCCCTGGCAGCATCCGCCGCCACCTGCTGGCGCATGCTTTCCATCATGCTCTCTGGGATCTCCGGGTTCTCCTGGGCTTTTGCCAGAGCTTCCTTTGCCGCCTTCTCGGCCTCCTTGGCCTTTTTTAGCTTGTTCTGGAGGTCCGTCACCTTCTCCGTGGCTTCGGTGTATTTTTTCTCAGCTCCGGCCACATGTTCCTGAAGGCTCTTGATTTCGTCATCCTTGTTCTCGGCAGCATCCATCAGAGACTCCAGCCCTCTCTTCAGATCTGCCACATCTTTCTCTGCTTTCTCTGCCCGGGCGGCTTGCTCATTGGCGGCCTGCAAATTGGCGTCTCTGTCCCGGATTGCTGCCTGTAATTCCCGAGTGGTGGCTTTCTCTGCATCGTGCTCTGTTGCAAACTGCTCCCGCTCCTCAGCTGGCACTGAAAGCAGGAGGATGTGTTTCGTTACGTCGATATTCCCAAATGATTGGGAATTTGCGAAGCTCTCAAACAGACTCTCCTGGGCACCGCCATATTCCTTGTAAAGGTTCATCAGATTGGTCGCCCACTGCTGGGAATAGCGAACCTTTTCCTCGAGGTATTTACCCCAGTTTCCATGGCCCACCATTTCCTTTGCTTCCACCAGCCGCTTTCCGATCTCAATGCAGCCATAGATAGCGGCCTTGGCTACCTGCTGCTCGATCACCTTGATTTCTGTGGTGATGATGTCAATGTCCCGTAACGTAATAATTTCACTCATGCAGGTTTCTCCTTATTTTGTTTTTGTTGCTGCGCATACCAAGGCAACAGAATCTCGTTCTCCCACCGGTCGCAGAATGCGCGAACCTTTTTGGGAATGGAATGTGTATATTGTTTGTGTTCTCCGTGTCGCTCATTGCCATAACCATGGAGCTGGCACTCCCTGGGCCTTCCTCTCATATCAATGGCCAGTGTATAATAGGGTCGTTCCGGCCTGCGATGGCGGCGAACGAAGAAAATCACACTACTTCCTCCAGTGTGCTGAGCTCCATACCCACCAACGCAGTGTCGTAATACATCGCCTTCGTATACCAGTTCGCCGTTATTCTTGGGCAGGATCATTTCCAAGTCCCCATCGGTCCATTGCAGATGCCCGTAGTTTTCCAATACACATGCAAAGCCCTCATTCAATTTAGCGGCCGCTGCCTGGCATTTCAGTTCCCTTTGCATCCGTGTCATACGGTCGTGCGCCTCATGCAGATCTCGAGGCCACAGTTCTTCTTCCGTTAGTTCGCGATCATAGATCTGTCGTGCAGCATTTCGAGTATCTAACAGAATTCCTACCTCGCTTAGTCGCTGACCTTTCTTATTCAGATATCGGGTCACTTTATCTAAATCGTGGCCATAGGTTCTCAGAATGTCGATTGCTGCATTGACACCGCCGGATCTTGCCAATTTAGCAAATTCCAGGTAATCGATTAGAGGGAGCTGGCCACCGGCTGCACGATACTTGTTCCAAGTTCTTGCCGCTTCCGGGGTCCATGTGATACCCTGCTGCCGCATATATCGGAATTCCGCCTTCCTGACATTTAGCATTTCGTGTGGTTTGCACTTGTCAAGATCCAGGTATTTCCTTCCCTCAGTATCCGTGTCTGCACTGTATCTCCACGCCTCTCTCACAATCTCCGCTATCAACTTAGCCTGGCCCTGTCGACATAGATTTTCAATGTTGCGACGCCGGCGCCACCATTTGAGATATTCCACAGGCCACCACCCCTCGGACTTCAGATATTCCACAAGGGCGGTCTTCTCTCCCGTAGCACCTTCCATATCTGGATAGATTGGCCAGATATCTGCTCCAGCTTTTTTGTTGTTGATGCTTCTCCAATCCGGGTAAGGTTTGTCGATCACGTCTGCATTACAACTCATTGGCTGCCACTTCTTAAGCTGGGCTCGGTTGGCACCATAAAACGCTCCCATCCGCTTAACATGAGTAAACCTGGCAATACTACCGCGCTCTGTAAGTACATAGGCTTCTTCCGGTGATGCGCCGCACCTGCTGATTCCGAACTCGTTTATGGTCCGCCACACCAGCCAGTAAAAGATGGTCGTGTAGCCATCTACATTCTGTACGGTCAAAACCATAATCTGTTTTTTTCGTCCGCCAATCAGTTTCCGCTTGTGGATCAACTCCACTTCTTTACCACACAGAGGGCAATTAAAGCGATCTCCTTCCCGTTGCACCTCGATTCCCATATAAGGCTCCACCAATTCGCCCGGTGTAACGGTATAAATCCATCCGTCTTCGCCATTGACTGTGCGAATCGCGTTTTCTCCCGGTTCTTTGTGAGTAATAAAATCTTCGCCACAGGCTGTACAGGTGCAGTTCGCAGCCCACGCCGTCCGCCGGGGTGGCAATGTGTTGTATTCCAGCACCTCTTGGATACTTGGATAGACGGGGACTCGTTCTGAACTATAAATACAGAATTCTCCTCCCAGCTCTGACCTGCCGAATTTTTCTACAGCCCACTCGACCATTTTCTCTGGCGGTTCCTCTGGAAGTAGATTGCACATTCTTTCCTTGTCCATAGCTTAGATCCCCAGCAGATCTTCCAAGCTCAGTAGCCCGCCACCCGTTTGGGTTGCATTGTTCGGCGTTGCTGTCTGTGCTTCCCTGTTTGTCCTCTCCGGTAGTCCATAGAACTTGCGGATAATTTCCTCCGCCTTTTGGGGGCTAATGCCCACAGCTCGCAGCTTTTTTTCATTCTTCAGTTTATCCGCATGTTCCTTGATCTTTTTCTCACAAGCCTCGATAGACATCGCTTTCTGCGATAAATCTTCCGCCACAATGACAGCGCAGGCAGGATCTGCCCGGCAGATGTCCTTCAGCTGTTCGCCCACCATGAAAATGGTGGTGTCTTCCCTGCCCTTTTGTTGGGCCTCAATCATTTCAAAAACAGTCATAAAAACCTCCATTTTCTTCTTGCCGAATCGGATGTTCTGTGCTATACTAGTTGCGCAGCCCCTTTCGGCTGGTATTTGATTGCGCGGTGCCCCGGCTTTGGTCGGTAGGGGCACCGCTCTTTTTATGTTTGCGCCCAAGTGATTGCTTCCAGGTGCTTGATCTTCCCTGCTGCTGTACCTTCAGCAACCCGAAGCACCCACAGCTCGCTGATCTCTCCCTGCACATACAGACCATTGCCCACTTCCCACACCTCTTCCGCTTTGGGATCAATGAGAACGGAATAGCGCGGATCAATCATATAGATCTCTTTGCCGGGAAGTCCCTGCCACAGCTGCATGCCGTTATAGGTCAGCGGTGTGTGCAGCATCATGGGCGGGTTGGCTTCATCCCAAGCTGTGTCGCGCTCCATGTGCATTGTCTGCATAGGCTTCACCGCATCGGACAGCATCTGGCTCTGTGCAAACGGTCCTTCCTTGGTCTTATATACCCGGTATGCCTGTCCCTCTTTGGGCACATCACGGATATGTCCGGCCAAGATGCTCAGCAGATTGCTGGGCACATTCTTTTCGTCGATGCTTGCCAGCCAATAGCCGTTTGTCAGCATCATTCGGCCGCCCTGAACCGCCACGGTGTAGCCCCCAAGCTTGTAGGCCTCTTTCACCTGGCACACCAGCGCCTTTTCATTGATTACCATTGGTTACCCTCCTATTCTTGCAAATCATGATCTCGTTTCTGCTCTTGAGGTGCAGCAAGCATAGGCGATCTTTATCATCCAGCATCACTGCATACCCCTGCGGATCTATGCCACACTCCTGGAGCAGTTCCTTTTGTTCCTGGTTTGGTACAGAAAACCCACTTGTCATTCCATCAGCCTCCTTTGAGTTTGTAAATGGTGCATCCTGTGATGCACCACGCTTTTTAATTCAGCCACCCCGCCGTTAGCTGTCTGCTGCGCCGCTCTTGCGACCCGCTCCCGTCCCGGATTTATAGGAATCATCCGAGGCACTCTCATCTACAGGGTCATATGGCGCAAACCCCGCTTTTTTATGCCCCACAGGTGCGCCGCCTGTATTGGGGTGGAGGGCAAAGCCGGATTCGAACCGACTGCCTCCCGTTGTGCTACGGGTGTGCTTCCTAAAGCACCTTTTGCCCGCATTGCCTCTGTATTTGGCAGCATTACTGCCGCCACCTCTTGCTTTGTTTTCGGGCAGATTGGAGTCGCCACGACCACTCGTTAAGTTTTCTTCTTATGTACACTGTATTGCTGGCATACCAGTACCCTACCCGGCACAGGACAAGGAGCGCCAGGCAGACGATGACTAAGAAGTTTTCAAGTGTCATGGGGTTGCCTCCTTATGTAGGCTCCTTTCCCTATCAAAAAGCTCAGGATGCCTTTGCGCGTAGGCCTTCACAATGGCAGCCCATACAGCCTCTTTCTGTTCCTGGGTAATCTTCGGGGCTGAGATTATTTCGCCGGTTTTCCGGCTAACTACGATAGGCATATTTGCCTCCTTTCTATTCTTGTGTTTTTCACACTCCTTTGGTAAAATCAAACCGAAAGGAGGTGAAACTATGACATATCTTGTTTCCTACGATCTAAACAGCCCCGGTAAGAATTACGATGACCTGTACGAAGCTATCAAAGCCACATCAACTGGTGTTTGGTGCAAGCCGCTCCGCTCCGTGTACATCATCAAATCAAACCTACGTGCCGAAGAGATTTACAATCGTCTAAAGTCCTGCCTTGATGACAATGACTGCATACTTGTGATTGAAGTCACTAGGGAATCGCACTGGTACTTGAACAAGGAAATCTCGGATTATCTGTACGAGATGCTCCAGTAGCAACATTTTCTGTGCTACAGCTCAGTCCTTCTGAGGTTTCCGGTGTAAATTTTTGTCTCACACTTTGCCGCTCTTGTAGTTCCAGTACGAGGGCGGCAATTTCTTTTGGGTTGCCTTCCAGAATAACCTTCATTTATTCACCCCCTATTCGGTGTGTTTTATTGGACATTTATTTTGCTACTCTATGGGTGCGTCGGGGATACCTGCTTCCAGCACTTGCCCTTTCCTTTCTAATTTGATAGAATCAATCTGAAAGGAGGTGAGCTTATGCAAGAAATTGACTATTCTGTAGTTTCAGCAGTCATGTCTTCTGTAACCGCTGTTATTGCCATTGTTGCCCCGATTATTTCTTCTATCGTCGCAGCAAAATCCCAGGAACGGATGAAGAGAAATGAACTTTATGCGCCAAGGGTCTATGATGCACTAGCGCAGATGTCGTTAAGGTACTCTCTGTTACCCAGGATCTCTACTGCCACCGATAGCGACGCAGCGCACGCGGAATATTTGGAAGCATTGGACCGACACAGCGAATTCATGGCTTCCTGCTACACCGTTATGTCGCTGGTTCCGGGCGAAACAATTCAGGAACAAATCACGGCGCTATTAGCCTCCTTCGAAGGTTCCTTATCTCCAGATCGCAAGCAAGATAAAATGTTTTGTCAATTGATGAATGACATCAACGAGTATCTGCGTACTTCAAAGATAAAGAAGCAGAAACAGAATACAACCACACAGGTCTAACGCTCCCAAGACCTGTCCCATTATGGTTATCGGCTTACGCTCTGTAAGTAGGCCGATACAAACCGTAACTATGGCAGCTAGACTACCGCACGAACACAGAAACGAAGCAAATCCTTTATCCACGATTAACCTCCCTCCTCATTGCTCTGTAGGTGCGTTGGTTTTATGCTGCGCCCTCAGATGTGAGGGCGCGCTTGATATCCTTGGACGAGTAGCCCAGGAACTTAAGTAGCGCGACAGGGTCAATTTCGATTGCTCCTGTCAACTTTCGGATTTCCTCAGCAGTGAGTTTATCGGGGTCACGCAAGCGCTTGTATATCGTGGCATAGGGTATGCTCGACGCTTCCGATAGGCCGGAAGTTGTCATCACATCCGCTTTCGCCTGACCGGCCCGAATAGCCGCCAAAAAATCTTTTTGCCGGTACTCCGCTTCGTTTTGTCTGATTTTAGGCATATTAACCTCCTCGTGGTTGGTGGCGTTCTCCTGGGTCCTTCTCTCTTCGGTCCCGTTTATTACACATTAGCCGTGTTATTTTGTGGGTGCATCGGAAGATAGGAGCTCATCAACGCTGCAGTTAAACAGCTCTGCAATTTTAGGAAGTCGCCTAGAATCAGGAACCGTCTTTCCTGTTTCCCATTGACTAACCGCAGCGGGAGCAACCCCTAATTCCTTAGCAACTTGAGCCTGAGAAAGCCCTGCTTTTTTCCTGGCAGACAAAAAACTCAAAATATAACCTCCTTCCGCTAAGTTATGCTTGACTTTTTCGTAAGTTTCGCTTAATATAGGAAGTGCCAACAAACCAAATATTAAGTGCAACCGCTAAGTCGGGGGCGTATTTTCTGCGCCCTTATTAAGCTGAGCTTAGTATAGTTTAATTTCAGCTTAATGTCAAGCTAAACTTTACGTTTCCGCAAATTTTAGGCGGTTTGCACAAAGGGAGGCTTAGTATTTTGGACGGTTTAGCATTTGTGCAAATGATTGAGCTTGAATTAGCAAAACGAAACATCCCAAAAGAACGCTTTTACAAAGAAAGCGGCATTTCAAGCGCAACTATGTCCCAATGGAGAAAACGCATTTATTCCCCTTCCAGCGCAGCTATAAAGAAGATTGAAGAATACCTTGGAATAACATTTACCATTGAGCAAAAAGAAAACAAGAAAGCGCCCACTGATAACGGTGAGCGCTCTGTAAGTGACGATGAAATTAAATTTGCCCTGTGGGGAGATTGCGAGGATGTCAGCGATGACGACCTTGCAGATGTTCGGCGTTATGCCGCCTTTGTGCGAGAAAGGAAAAAGGATCAGAAATGAAAACGCTGCAAGAGATCTACCACATCGCAGAGCAAGAGAATATCACGGTAGATCACTTTGCACTTTTCAATCGGGAGGCTCTGTCCATTTCGGATGCGGATGGTTCATGCTATATAGCTTTAGATTCTGACAAGCTCCAAAACGAAACCGACGAGCGGTCAAAGCTCGCACACGAGCTTGGGCATTGCATCACAGGGGCTTTTTATAATCAGTATTCAAATTACGATTGTCGCCAAAAGCATGAAAACAAAGCGGATAAATGGGCTATTAAGCAGCTGATTCCACTTAATGAACTCGACGAGGCTGTTGCCGCTGGCCACACCGAGATTTGGGAGCTCGCAGAACACTTTGGTGTGACTGAGGATCTGGCCAGAAAGGCCATTTGCTACTATGTCTATGGCAACCTGGCAACCAAACTATACTTTTAAAAAGAGAAGTGAATGTTCTATGCATAATAATCACATTGCTGATACGGATATCCTCCAGGACAGTTTTGTTATCCTTGACATTGAAACTACAGGTGTAAATTGCAAAGAGGATAATATCATTGAAATTTCTGCAATTCGATATGATAATTTTAAGGAAACTAGCGTTTTCTCTACATTGGTCAATCCACAAACGCCTCTGCCTGATGTGATAACTCGACTAACCGGTATTATGCCAATAGAATTGGAAGCAGCACCTGTTTGGGAGCATATACAAGACGACTTTTTGCACTTCATAGGTAATTTTCCATTGGTTGGTCACAACATTTGCGGCTTCGATATCCGTTTCATCGAAAAGGCCATCGGTTTCAAAATCACCGCCCCCATTATCGACACCCTAGATCTTGCTCGGCGCGCATTCCCCAATCTGCCCAATCACAGACTCGCTTACTTAAATTCCGCTCTCGGCATTGGTTCACAGAATTCCCATCGTGCCTTAGACGATGTTAGAACAACCTTTGCCTTGTTGAAAAAGTGTCTGCATGAACTTTCCCACGAAGGCTCTGTTTTAATTAACAGTTGTATTTGCGAGGATCAGCTGAAACAGGATAGACCATCCAGCAAAAAATATAAAGACTCTGTTGATATTAAGAGCATCAAGCCCACATGCGCTGACGCCAACGCCGCTTCTCCCCTGTGGGGTAAGAATATTGTTTTTACCGGCACACTATCTATGCCAAGAGAAGAGGCTATGCAGATTGCCGTCAATGCTGGTGCTATTCTTAAAACCTCTGTTTCCAGAAAAACAAATTATCTCGTCATTGGAGCGCAAGACAATAATATTGTTGGCGAGGACGGTTTGAGTTCAAAAGAAGAAAGAGCGCAGGAACTTAACCAGTCCGGGAATGCCAATATCAAGATGATTACCGAAGAAGAATTCCTCGCCCTGGTTGCGCAACAGGATCAGAGCGAGTCGCTTGAACAAGAAAGCTGCTTTGCATCCGATATCGGCGAGGACGGTGTTTATGATATTTTAAAAACCAGTTTGCTTGAAACTGTCCAGAAGAATAACGTATTGCCGGAAAAGCTAATGCTCAAAACCGGAAAGGCCTACGCCTCAGTGTTTTATGATACTCAAATGGCCTTTCGGATCTGCTGTCGCGTTAATCACCATTATTTCGGTGTTTCAAACATTTATTCAGATCTAGTACCCTCTACGCTTACGCAACATATCACCAAAGATGGACGAAGTGATGGTTTTACCAATTTTGTATTTGACACTTCGCATAATGGAATACTTCAATTTGCAGACTTTCTATCCGCTGTTCTTGATTCTGCGATTGACTCTCTTCCCAAAGAATTTGATTGCTGTTCTTACTACGAACAATGCAGCGACGCCAAACGCTGTATAAATCCCAATTCTCGCATCGCCACAGGCTGTGGTTACCGAAGAATTATGAAAAAGGGCCGCATTTTCTACGGCAAAAATCGAAATGTTGACTAAATAAAAAACCGCCCCGGGTGTCAACACGGAGCGGGCAAAAGAAAACTACCATATAGAGAAAGTGAGAATATTACATGGCAACACTAAGCAAGCACACCTGCGCTGGCCATAACGTATTCGGAACTCGCTTAAAAAAACTCCGTCTATCAAAAGGCCTGTCTCAAGCCGACCTTGCTGCGCAACTGCGTATATTGCCAACCACTATCAGCAGATACGAACAAGGCCAACGGGAACCAAGCCTTGATATTCTTCGAGAACTCGCAAAATGCCTGGGCGTTGATACAAATTACTTACTAAACTATCCCGACGAGCCACCTCCACAGGACGACCTTCTTGTTAAGTTTAACACCCTGGATGAGCGCGGTAAATCCGCCGTCCTCAACGTGCTGGAGCATGAATATACACAGGCTCGCAAAAAATAAAAATGCCCTCCCGGAGCGGCAACTCCCGAAGGGCTTGCAGAAAAATCACCCACCAACCACGACAGGGATATTCTACTCATTTATACTACCACAGTAGGCTCTCCCTGTCAAACAAATTCCGCTGCGTGTCGGATTTTACGAAAGGAGAAGTCCATGAAATTACCGAAACCAAGAAAACTTCCATCCGGATCCTGGTTTGTCCGGGTTCAGATTGACGGGGAAAGCTACCCCATCACGAAGCCCACAGAAAAGGAATGTCTTGCCGAAGCTGCAGCCGTAAAAGCCCGGGTAAAGGATGCCCAAAAGCGGAGCGGCCGAACCCTCACTAAGGCTATCGATCACTATATTGAATCCCGGGAGAATGTCCTCTCCCCTTCCACGATCCGAGGCTACCGGGCTATCCAGCGGCTTCGCTTTCAGTCGACCATGAAGCGGTGCATTGATGACATCACCACAAGCCAGTGGCAGAAAATTGTAAATTTGGAAGCAAAGACATGCTCTGCAAAAACTCTCAAGAATGCTTGGGGCTTTGTCTCGTCTGTGATTTTGGACACGACCGGGCGAAAGATCGTCGTCCGGCTTCCTCAGATTGTGCCAAATGACCTCCCATACCTTACCGCTGAGCAAATTCCCACATTCCTTGAAGCAATTCGAGGCAACTTCTGCGAGATTGCCATTCTCCTGGGATTATCCAGTCTGCGCCGATCGGAGATCATGGCTGTTCGATGGGAGGATATCGATCTAAACGCAGGTTGTATTTACGTCCACGGGTCTGCGGTATTGGACGATGAGGGGACGCTGATATACCGGGAGGAAAACAAAAACACATCCTCCCACCGCACAGTTCCTTTTTTGATTCCTCAACTCCGGGTAGCCGTCGAGTCCGCCACCAGGGCGTCTGAGTACGCTGTCACCTGCAATCCCAATACAATCTGGCAATGCACGAACCGTGCTTGCCGGCAAGCCGGTCTCCCGGAAATTGGTGTCCACGGTCTGCGCCGGTCTTTCGCATCCCTGGCATACCATCTGGGGCTATCCGAGGAAGTCACAATGAAAGCCGGTGGCTGGTCGGATATTTACACCATGCGGAAGATCTACACTAAGGTTTCCGAGAAGGACATCAACGAGCAAGCACAGAAGTACGAAAGCTTCTTTTCTCAGCTTTGTTCCAATGAAAAAACACAGAATTGTAACGGAAATTGTAATAAGGCTTGATATCTGTTAGAGCCGCAATGGTTTTAGCCGTTGAATTATTGGGTTCGAGTCCCATCTCTCGCACCAAACAGCTCCAAATCCCAAATGGGATTTGGAGCTGTTTTGTTCGCGCGAGAGATGGGACTCGAAGAGGGCGGCCACTGCGAAGCAGTGGCAAAAAAGTGTCCGGTGAACACTTTTTTAGCCGGGGGAGAGTCCCCTGACTTTCGGAGGCATCCCACAGGGATGTATACGAAAGCCAGCTTTTTCTTAAAACCACGCGCAAAATGTTCGATTTTCTCTACATTTTCCCTTGACTACTGGCATTTCTTATGGTATAAATATCCTTGATGAGGGAGTAGCGTGCGCATTGCTGCGTAGCAAGTCAACATCCTGGCTAATCGCCTGGCTTGCTTCAAATCGCCAGACTCATGCAAGGCAAGGAAGCTGTGCATGGATGTCATCCTATAGTAAAAGGACATTTTCCAGGTATGGTTTCTTCCATATCTGGTTATTTTTTTGCCAGAAGATGCCTTGCTGATCCACCATTTTTATCAAATGACAGGAGGAGCAATCATGCAAAAAACCTACACCCAATCCGCTGAAGAAGTTCTCCACGGCCTAGGCGTTGGCCCCGATGGACTTTCCACCGGGCAAGCCCAGGAGCGCCTGGCCAAATACGGCCCAAACAAGCTGAAAGAAGCCGAAAAGGCCACCTGGTTCCAGCGCTTTATGGCGCAGCTGAAGGATCCCATGCTGATCATTTTGATGATCGCCGCCCTGGTTTCCGCCGCAACCACCGTTCTGGATTTTCTCCAATTGCCTGAGCCCCGGGATTTCGGCCACCTGACGGAAGGTCTGGTGGAAGTGGGTATTATTCTGGTGGTTGTGCTGCTGAACGCCATTCTGGGCGTAATCCAGGAAAGCAAAGCAGAAGCCGCCATCGAAGCGCTGCAGACCATGACCGCCGCCACCTGCAAGGTGCTGCGGGACGGCAAAATGGTGATCCTGCACTCCGATGAGTTGGTTCCCGGCGATGTGATCCTGCTGGAGGCCGGCGATGCCGTGCCTGCCGACGGCCGCATCATTGAAAACGCCAGCATGAAGATCGAGGAGGCCGCCCTCACCGGCGAGTCTGTCCCCGTTAATAAGATGATCGATGCCCTGTATCTCTCCGGCGGTCAGGAGGAAGTGCCTCTGGGTGACCGGAAGAACATGTGCTACATGGGCTCCACCGTGGTCTATGGCCGCGGCAAGGCTGTGGTCACCGCCACCGGTATGGAAACCGAAATGGGTAAGATCGCCGGCGCTCTGGCTGCCGCCACCGAGGAGCAGACTCCCCTGCAGCGGAAGCTGGATCAGCTGGGTAAGACATTGAGCTGGCTGGTGCTGGGCATCTGTGTGTTCATCTTTGCCTTTAATCTGATTATGAAGGGCAACTACTCCATCAACGGTATTCTGGAGACCTTCATGGTCGCCGTTTCCCTGGCCGTTGCCGCCATCCCTGAGGGTCTGGCTACGGTGGTTACTGTGGTGCTTTCTATCGGCGTTACCAACATGAGCAAGCGCAACGCCGTGATCCGCCGGCTTACCGCTGTGGAAACCCTGGGCTGCACCCAGATCATCTGCTCCGACAAGACCGGCACCCTGACCCAGAACAAGATGACCGTCGTGGATCACCTGGGCGACGAAAAGCTGGTGGCCACCGCTATGGCGCTGTGTTCCGACGCTAACCTGAACGACAACAACCAGGCCGAGGGTGAGCCCACGGAATGCGCTCTGGTGAATTTTGCGTATTCTGTCGGCCTGCACAAGGCTGATTTGGAGAAGGCCACCCCCCGTGTGGACGAAGCGCCCTTCGACTCCGGCCGGAAGATGATGTCCACCATCCACGATCTGGGCGGCTCCTATGTCCAGTATACCAAGGGTGGCCCCGATGTGGTGCTTGCCCGGTGCGCCTACTACTACGACAATGGCGAAGTCAAGCACATGACCGAGGAAAAGCGCTCTGAGATCATGGCCGCAAACAAGGCCATGGCTGACAAGGCCCTGCGTGTATTGGCTGTTGCCAAGCGGGATTGGGCGCAGAAGCCTGCCGACAATACTCCCGAATATCTGGAGCAGGAGCTGGTTTTCCTGGGCTTGACCGGTATGATCGACCCTGTTCGTCCTGAGGTCAAGGCCGCTATTGAGGAATGCCGCTCTGCCGGTATCCGGGCTGTGATGATCACCGGTGACCACAAGGATACCGCCGTGGCCATCGCCAAGGAGCTGGGCATCATTACTGACGCTTCCGAGGCCATCACCGGTGCGGAGCTGGACGAGATCTCCGATGAGGATATCTGTGAGTTCGTCAAGAAATACGGCGTGTACGCCCGTGTCCAGCCCGAGCACAAGACCCGCATCGTCACCGCCTGGAAAAAGAACGGCGCTATCACCGCCATGACCGGCGACGGTGTCAACGATGCTCCCTCCATTAAGTCCGCCGACATCGGCGTGGGCATGGGCATCACCGGCACCGACGTTACCAAGAATGTCGCGGATATGGTTCTGGCAGATGACAACTTCGCCACCATCGTTGCCGCTGTGGGCGAAGGCCGGCGGATCTACGACAACATCCGCAAGGCCATTCAATTCCTGCTGGCTTCCAACATGTCCGAGGTTCTGGGCGTGTTCTTTGCCACACTGCTGGGCTTCGTTCTGCTGAACCCCGTCCACCTGCTGTTTATTAACCTGGTCACCGACTGCTTCCCGGCCCTGGCTCTGGGTATGGAAAAGGCTGAGCCCGACACCATGAACCGTCCCCCCAGAAATTCCAAGGACGGCATCTTCTCCGGCGGTCTGGGCTTCGACGTGGTCTATCAGGGCATTCTGGTCACCATCATCACCCTGGTTGCTTACCTGATCGGTGCATCCTTTGAGTTTGGCGCCAAATGGTTTGATACCCTGCGCAGCGCCGGCGAGTCTGGCCACGGCATGACCATGGCCTTCCTTGCCATGTCCATGTGTGAGATCTTCCACTCCTTCAACCTGCGTTCTCAGAGAAAGTCCGTGTTCGCACTCAAGGGTCAGAACAAGATCCTCTGGGCCGCCATGCTGGGAAGTCTCCTGCTGACCACTCTGGTTATCGAAGTCCCCTTCCTGGCCACCGCTTTTGGCTTCACCACCATCGGTCTGACGGAATACGCCATTTCCATTGGTCTGGCTTTCCTGGTCATCCCCGTTGTGGAGATCGTAAAGCTCATTCAGAGATCTGTTTCCAAGCGCTAAATAAGTGATTTGTCAAACTAAGTGCAACACTTTTTGAAGTTCAAGATCCCAAAGATATTGAGCTGAAACAAATTTAAGAACCTTGCGAGGCCTGGCGTTGATCAACGCCAGGTTTCGTTTTAGTGTAAT
>SVLD01000008.1 GCA_015068125.1 Oscillospiraceae bacterium
ACGCATGACCGCATCTGCGTGGTAGGGCAGGACACGCAAGCGAAGGATAATTCGATGAGCCTATAGGCTCGGCTGCTAAAAGGCCCTAAGGGGGCCTGTGCATACCACCGGCACGGCCGGTGGTTATCATTTTTACTGACTTTTGGTAATAAGTGGAAGATACATCATTTTTTACCACGGTTATATAAAAATAGCATTGAAAAACAGCGTCTTTTTCTTGACAAATGGCCGGAAAAGAGGTACTCTCTTACATATAGGCTTTGGCCGGGTTTTCATCGTCGAAATCTGTCAGCCGGAGGGCTGACAGGCAACACAGATACGGTAAACCCATAGACTGAAGCATATTATCCAAAGGAGCAACCTCTATGCGCAAAAGTGGCATCTTGATGCACTTAACCTCGTTGCCCGGTCCCCATGGCATCGGCTCTATGGGCAAGGCAGCTTTTGAATTTGTAGATTTTCTGCGGGGCGCCGGCCAGCACTGCTGGCAAATCCTGCCCCTTTCTCCCACCGGTTATGGTGATTC
Source organism: Oscillospiraceae bacterium (assembly GCA_015068125.1). Lineage (GTDB taxonomy): Bacteria > Bacillota > Clostridia > Oscillospirales > Oscillospiraceae > Faecousia. Next base: position 527 of record SVLD01000008.1, read on the forward strand.
TCCCTATCAGTCTTGTTCGACCTTCGCAGGCAACCATTATCTCATTGATCTGGAAAAGCTGGTAAACGACGGCTTGCTGACAGAGCAGGATCTGGATGGCATTTCCTGGAGCGACTCGGAAAACCGGGTGGACTATGGAATACAGTACAACCACCGGCTGAATCTTTTGCGAACTGCCTTTGGCAGATTTACCCAGCAGGATAAGCTGGATGCCTTCTGCACGGCAAACGGCGATTGGCTGCCGGATTTCGCTTTGTTCATGGCGCTGAAGGATAAATTCCAGGGAAAACCTTGGTATCAGTGGGAAAAGGGACTGAAGTTCCGGGAGCCCGAGGCAATCTGGCAAGCCCGGCATGAGCTGAAAGAACAGATCCGGTTTTACAGCTTTGTGCAATACCTTTTCTTTGGGCAGTGGAACGCGCTGCACAGCTATGCCAAGGAAAACAGTGTGAAGATCATCGGCGATGTGCCGTTTTATGTACCTTATGATTCCGTGGAACTGTGGACGGCTCCTGAGCTGTTCCAGCTGAATGCGGATCTGGAGCCCACCGCGGTGGCGGGCTGTCCGCCGGATGCTTTTTCTGATGACGGTCAGCTTTGGGGTAACCCCCTGTACCGCTGGGATGTGATGGCTAAGGACAGCTATGGCTGGTGGATCCGCCGGCTGGCTGCTGCCGGAAAGCTCTATGATGTGATCCGGCTGGATCATTTCCGGGGCTTTGAAAGCTACTGGTCAGTGCCCTATGGGGACGAAGTGGCGAAAAACGGTAAGTGGATCAAGGGCCCGGATATGGATTTCATCCAGGCGCTGAAAGCGCAGCTTCCCAAGCTGGAGCTGATCGCGGAGGATTTGGGACTGCTGACACAGGCGGTTTTGGATCTGCGGGATCAATCCGGTTTCCCCGGCATGAAGATTCTGGGCTTTGCCTTTGATTCCCGGGAACCCTCGGACTATCTGCCGTATAAATTTGGCAGCAACGCCGTGTGCTATACCGGCACTCACGACAATATGACCACCCGGCAGTGGTTTGAAACCGCTTCCGATGAGGCTGTGGAATACGCTAAAGAATATATGGCCCTGACGGAAGAAGAGGGGCTGGTCTGGGGCGTGATCCGCACAGCTATGTCCAGCGTGGCAGATTTGTGCGTCGTTCCGATGCAGGATTATCTGAACCTGGGCGGCGAGGCCCGGATGAATTTCCCCGGAACCCTGACCACCGCTAACTGGACCTGGCGTGCCGATGCAGGCTTTGCAAGCAAGGCGCTGCAGGAGCGAATTCGTAAGATGACTGTGCTGTATGGCCGCACAGAGAACAAACAATAATGAATGGAGACTCTGAACATGAAATATAATTGCCTGAATATTCTGAAGTGGACAGAAGCGCAGCTGAAGTACACCCATGACGTATCTCTCCAGGAGGCAACGCCTCAGGAGCTGCATGAGGCTCTGGGCCAGGCTGTGATGATGGCGATCTCCGATAACTGGAACGGCGCAAAGCGCACCCGTATGCATCAGCGGAAGGCTTATTATATCTCCGCCGAGTATCTGGTGGGCCGCCTGGTGTACAGCAATATGTACAACCTGGGTATTCTGGATGAAATGAAGCAGCTGTTTGCTGAGCGGGGCGTGGATCTGGCAGTCCTGGAGGATATCGAAGATGCCGCCCTGGGCAACGGTGGCCTGGGCCGTCTGGCAGCCTGCTTCCTGGACAGCGCCGCAAGCTGCAACATTCCTCTGTCCGGTTATGGTCTGCGGTATCGCTTCGGTCTGTTCAAGCAGAGCTTTGACGCTGCCGGCAGCCAGATCGAGGCCGCCGATGACTGGACCAAGTACGGCGATCCCTGGTCTTACCGCCGCTACAACCACACCGTCAAGGTGAAATTCCCCGACCACACCGTCCTGGCTGTGCCCTATGATGTGCCCGTCATCGGCTACGGCACCGACAATGTGGGTACTCTGCGTCTGTGGCAGTGCGAAGCTGAGGAAGAACTGGACTTCAACGCATTCAATGACCAGGATTATCTCCGGGCTCTGGCACAGAAGAACAAAGCTGAGGATATCACCCGCGTTCTGTACCCCAACGACTCCACCTGGGAGGGCAAGCGCCTGCGTATCAAGCAGCAGTATGTGCTGTCTTCCGCATCTCTGCAGGATATGATCCGTGTTCATAAGTCCGCCCATGGCGCCGACCTGAGCAATTTTGCGGATTTCTATGCCGTGCAGCTCAACGACACCCACCCGGCTATGTCCATTCCCGAACTGATCCGTCTGCTGATGCTGGAGGGTATGGATTTCGAACAGAGCTTCGCCATCGCCCAGAAGACTTTCTCCTACACCAACCATACCGTTATGGGTGAGGCCCTGGAGAAGTGGAACCTGGATCTGCTGCGCAGCGTGGTGCCGGAGATCGTGGACATTATCTGCCGCATCGATGCCAAGCTGAGAAGCGAGCATCCCGAGCTGTTTATCATCCGTGACAATACCGCCCACATGGCCAACCTCAGCGTCTATGTCGGCAGCTATATCAACGGCGTTGCTGAGATCCACTCTCAGATTTTGAAGGATGACTGCTTCAAGCAGTGGTACGCCGCCTTCCCTGAGCGCTTCCAGAACAAGACTAACGGTGTTACCCCCCGTCGCTGGATGGGCCTGTGCAACCCCGAGCTGACCCAGATGATCAAGTACCGCATCGGCGGCGACTTCCTGAAGGATCTGGATCGCCTGGCAAAGCTGAAGCCCATGATCGATGACGACATGGTTCGCCAGTTCAATGCCATCAAGCGCACCAAGAAGGAGCAGCTTTGCAAGATCATCGCCGATAAGGAAGGCGTTCAGTTGAACCCTGACTTTATGTTTGATATTCAGGTTAAGCGCCTGCATGAGTACAAGCGCCAGCTGATGAACGCCATCTCCATCGTGGATATCTACTTCCGCCTGAAGAACGGCGAACTGCCGGACTTCCAGCCCACCGCCTTTATCTTCGGCGCCAAGTCCGCTCCCGGTTATGCCCGGGCCAAGGCAATTATCCGCTATATCAACCGCATTGCCAAGATGATCAACAGCGATCCCGCTGTCAGCGATAAGCTGAAGGTGGTCTTCGTCCAGAACTATAACTGCTCCTATGCCGAGCACATCATTCCCGCCGCGGATGTTTCCGAGCAGATCTCTCCTGCGGGCACCGAGGCCTCTGGCACCGGCAACATGAAGCTGATGCTCAACGGTGCTGTGACCCTGGGCACCCTGGATGGCGCAAATGTGGAGATCGCCAAGGAAGCCGGTATTGAGAACGAGTATATCTTCGGCCATACTGTGGATCAGATCAATGCTTGCAAGGACCGCTACAACAGCCGGGATATCTACAATGCCGACCAGCACCTCCGCCGGGCTATCGATACCCTGGTGGATGGCACCGTCCCTGTGGATGATGACCAGAGAGAGCTGTACCACGCCCTGCTGGACGGCACCCACTGGCATAAGGCTGACCACTATTTCGTCCTGCTGGACTATCCTTCCTATGTGGAAGCCAAGCTCAAGGTCAATGCCGATTACAAGGATCGCCTGGCCTTTGGCCGCAAATGCCTGCTGAACATCGCCTCCGGTGCGAAGTTCTCCTCCGACCGTACCATTCGTCAGTACGCCGAGGAAATCTGGCACATCCAGCCCACACAGTTCTGATATTTACACCCGGCTTTCAGGAAAGCCGGGTGTTTCATTCTGTCAAAAACTGTTTTTTGACAGAATGACAGAGGGCAATAAAGCCGACAAGACAAGCAAAACGAAGGCGTCGGCGTGCATAGGTACGGTAGTCCTTCGGTTTGCGCAGTAAGTCAAAACGCCTTGTGAAACAGGGAGGTTTTCGCACCACATCCGTCAAAAATCAAAGATTTTTGCCACATTCTCCTCAAGGAGAAGGCTTTTTACGCGATATCTATCATGATCCGCGTTTTGACGGTTGGCGGCTTTTTTGACACTCTGGCCCGGCTTTCTCGGGAAGTCGGGTGTTTATTTTTGGAAATGCGCTATGTTTCTTGCTTTTTCGACAGTCTTGTGATAAAATTCGAATAAAGAAACTCTAAGAAAGCGTGATGACTATGAGAAAAACCACAGCCCTACTGTTGGCTTTCGTTTTGCTGATAAGCATTTTTTCCGGTTGCGGCAATAATGGGGAGCCCTCTGCGCCGGTAAATTCCAATGAGCCCACAGGCACGCTCCCGCCGGACGCGTCCAAGATCTCTGTTAACGAGGTCATGCCTGACAACAAGAAAGTGATTATGGGTCATGAGAATGACTGGGTGGAGCTGTACAACTGGGAAAATACAGAGGTCAGTCTGGATAATTTCTACCTGACAGACGATCTGGCCAAGCCCAACCAGCTGAGCCTGGCAGGCATGCGCATCCCCGTAGACGGCTATGCGGTCATTGTGTTGGATCAAAATGCACCTTTCCGGCTGTCTGCCGACGGTGAAACCGTTTACCTGACCTTCGGCGGTGCAGTGATCTCCCAGGTGACTTTTGGAATTTCAGATGACGGAGAATCCTTTGACGTCAATGGCGCTTGCCAGTATCCCACCCCGGGCTATGCCAATACCCAGGATGGCTACCAGTCTTACCTGCAGAGCCTGAAGCTGCCGGAGCTGATCATCAGCGAGGTCATGTCGTCCAACTCCTCCTATATGCCTGTTGGTGGGGAGTGCTATGACATGGTGGAGATCCGGAACAATTCGGATGCAGCCCTCAATTTGTCGAATTATACCCTGACCGATAAGCACAGCGAGCCCCAGCGCTTCCAATTCCCGGCGGTAACCCTGCAGCCCGGTGAATTTTACATTGTTTACTGCTCCGGCAATACCGCTCTGGGTCAGAACCACACCTCCTTCAAGCTCAGCGCCGACGGAGAAACCGTATATCTGACCAAAAACGGCGCATTTATCGACGCGCTGACAGTTCCTGCGGACCTGGGCAAGAATCAAAGCTACGGCCGAGTCGGCAATCTTCCCGTGTACCTGGAAACGCCCACTTTTGGCAGTGAAAACGCTGTCGGCTACAATGCGGCGCTGGCAGCTCCTGCGGCCAGCGCCGCATCGGGCATTTATGAAAATGCTTTTCAGCTGACCCTAAGCGGCGAGGGGGACATTTACTACACTCTGGACGGTACTTGCCCCACGGTCAATTCCATAAAATATACCGAACCAATTTCCATCAGCGGCATTACCACAGTTCGCACCTTTTGCGCCAGCGGAAACCGAACCAGTGCCATGACGGCCTACACCTATCTGGTGGGCATCAGTCATTCTCTGCCGGTGGTAAACATCGCGATCCCGCAGGACTGCCTGGATGGGGAAATGGGCATTTTGAATCACATTGACCAAACCTACGAATATGAAGCCATGCTGACGCTGATTGAGGATGGGGAAGAAAAATTTTCCGTGCCCTTCGGTTTCCGGCTTCACGGCAATGACAGCCGCACCCATCCAAAGCAGAATTTCCAGCTTCGTTTCCGCTCGGAATACGGCGTAGGCAAGCTTAATTATAAGGTTTTTGACGATCTGGATATTACGGAGTTTAATTCCTTGCTTCTCAAGGGCGGCGGCGAGACCTACAGAGACAGCATGCTCTGTGAGGAGCTGGCAGCCGGCATCGCTTTCGGCAACACCAATACCTATGCCCAGGCATCCAAGCCTGTGGTGCTGTATTTGGGCGGGGAACTTTGGGGCGTGTATTTCCTCCGTGAGCGATACAGCGACGATTACGTCGCCAGCCATCTGAATGTGTCCAACGAGTCGGTGGATCTGCTGTATTTGCCTGCGGCCAAGGTGCAGGACGGCGATAACCGGGAATTCCTGGCTCTGCGGGAATATGTCCAGAGTCACGACATGCGCTTGGATGAAAACTATGCCTACCTGACCGAGCGAATCGATGTCATGAGTCTGATCGACTGGTATATCTGCCGCAGCTTTGTGGGTGATCGCGATCCGGCCAATATCCGCCGGTTCCGTTCCAGTGAGCACGATGGCAAATGGCGCTGGATGTACTTTGACCTGGACTGGGCCTTCCGGAAGCGAACCAACGAACAACCCGTCACCTGGCTGCTGGATGTCAATAATGGTGAAAAAGTCCTGATGAGTGCGGTGCTGAAGAACCCCACAGGCCGGGATCTGTTCCTGAAGCGCTACGCAGAGCTGATGGATACGATCCTGAATGAGGCATACATCCTTGGCAAAATCGATTCCTTTGTATCTGTGATCCAGGAGGATATGCATCAGGACCGTGAGCGTTGGGGTCTTAGCTATACCGAGTGGGAAAAGGATGTGGAAGCCCTGCGCGCCTATGTCCGCGATGGCGCCAGAAACAAGGTGGTTCTGGCAGATATCCAAAGCTACTTTGATCTTACTGATGCGGAAATGAAATCTTACTTCGGCGTATAATTCAAAAGAGCGTTGCACCAAATGTGCAACGCTCTTTTTGCGATTAACCTTCTTCGACGATGATCTCTTTGACCACCAATCCGGGATTCCGGCGGCAGGTGAAGTCGATTGCCCAGTAACTGGAAAACACCAGCAGGCTGCGGCCGCGGTAATCCTCCAGCAGTTCCGCATCCGAGCCCAGATTCAGGTCGGACAGGTCGCCGGGATAGTTGTCGATGAGTCGGATTTCCTCGTAGGGCAGATTTTCCATCCGCAGATCCACGCCGTATTCGTTTTTCATGCGGTACTGAAACACATCCAGCTGCAGCGTGCCGACCACGCCCACAATGACCTCTTCCATACCGGAGTTAGGCACCTTGAAGATCTGAATCGCGCCCTCCTGGGCGATCTGCTCCGTTCCCTTGACGAACTGCTTGCGCTTCATGGAATCCTTGGCGCTGACCCGGCAGAAATGCTCAGGAGCAAAGGTGGGAATGCCGGAGTAGAGGAATTTCCTTCCGGGCACGGTGATGGTATCGCCAATGGCGAAAATACCGGGGTCAAAGACGCCGATGACGTCGCCGGCGTATGCTTCTTCCACGATTTCGCGTTCTGCAGCCATGAGCTGCTGAGGCTGGGACAAACGCATTTTTCTGCCGCCCTGCATGTGGAAATATTCGGTATCACGCTGAAATTTGCCGGAGCAGATCCGCATAAATGCCAGCCGATCCCGGTGTGCCTTGTTCATATTGGCCTGGATCTTGAACACGAAGGCGGAGAAATCCGGAGAGAAGGCATCGATCTCGCCGCAATCGGCAGTGCGGGACAGGGGAGGGGGCGTCAGTTTCAGGAAGGCTTCCAGGAAAGGCTCGATACCGAAGTTGGTCAGGGCAGAGCCGAAGAACACGGGGGAAAGCTCACCGCAGCGGACGGCTTCCATATCCATTTCCCGACCGGCGGACAGCAGCTCCACATCGTCAATCAGCTGCTGATGTTTGGTCTCGCTGTCCAAGAGCTGAGCAACCTGAGGATCGTACAGATCCACAGACAGCTTGTCGGCCTTGGCCCTTCCGTTGACGCCGGAGAAGAACAGAAGCTCTGCATTTTCCCGGTCATAAACGCCCTGGAAATCCTTGCCGGAACCAATGGGCCAGTTCATGGCGTAGGTTTCAATACCAAGCTCACGCTCTACCTCGTCCAGCAGATCAAAGGGATCCTTGGTTTCCCGGTCCATCTTATTGATAAAGGTGAAGATGGGAATGTGCCGCATGGCGCAGACTTTGAAGAGCTTCCGGGTCTGGGGCTCCACACCCTTGGCACCATCGATGACCATGACAGCGGAGTCTGCCGCCATCAGGGTGCGGTAGGTGTCCTCGGAGAAGTCCTGGTGACCGGGAGTGTCCAGAATGTTGATGCAGAAACCGCCGTACTGAAACTGCATGACAGAGGAGGTAACGGAAATACCTCTCTGCTTTTCGATCTCCATCCAGTCTGAGGTAGCGGCACGGGAATTCTTCTTTCCCTTGACCACGCCGGCCTGGGCGATGGCACCGCCGTACAGCAGGAATTTTTCAGTTAAAGTGGTTTTACCGGCGTCGGGATGGGAGATGATCGCAAAAGTCCGACGGCGGCTGATTTCTTCAATTAAGGTTGACATAACATTTCCTCCAAACGATTTTACATTTTTCCGGGGGAGGGAAGCTATGTGGGAGCATGGAATCTCATAATAACCTCCAAAAGGGGGATTTCTTTCAAACTAATTTAGTTTATCACATTTTTCCTGTATTTACAAGAGGAAAGTAGGAAAATGCCTGCTCATATACGGTCATCCCGAGCCCAGCCGAGGGGTAACAAGACGTGTAGGGACCGGCCTCCCGGACGGTCCGCAGATTACGGAACAGGGACCGTCGAGGACGCCGGTCCCTACTGCCACACACGAAAGCGAATAGATCCCTCCGCTCCCTGGCGCTCAGTCAGGATGATAGCGCCCCTTGCCTCCCTCTTTGAGGGAGGTGGCGCAAATCGGCTCTGTGGAGTTGGTTTGCGCCGGAGGGAGTTCTTTGCGGCGGGATAACTCCCCCAGTCTTTTTGCTTCGCAAAAATCCAGCCCCCTCATGGAGGGGGCCAAGGCGGCTGCGCCTCAAAAAAGGACTCCCTCGGATGAGGGAGTCCAAAATTTTGGCATTAGCTTAGGCCTTGCCGGCGCAGCCCAGGACGTTGATCAGCTTGTGGCGGACCAGCTCCTTGATGTTGGCGCGGGCGGGCTTCAGGTACTCACGGGGGTCGAACTTGTCGGGATGCTCGTCGTAGAACTTACGGATGGTGCCGGTCATAGCAAGACGCAGGTCGGAGTCGATGTTGATCTTGCAGACGGACAGGGCAGCGGCCTTGCGCAGCTGCTCCTCGGGCACGCCGATAGCGTTGGGCATCTTGCCGCCGTGGGCGTTGACCATGGCAACATAGTCCTGGGGAACGGAGGAAGATCCGTGCAGGACGATGGGGAAGCCGGGCAGACGCTTGGTGACTTCTTCCAGAACGTCGAAGCGCAGTGCGGGGGGCACCAGGATGCCCTGCTCGTTGACGGTGCACTGCTCGGGAGTGAACTTGTAAGCGCCGTGGCTGGTGCCGATGGCGATAGCCAGGGAGTCACAGCCGGTGCGGGTCACGAACTCTTCAACTTCCTCGGGGCGGGTGTAGGAAGCAGCCTCAGCGGAAACGTTGACCTCGTCCTCGATGCCGGCCAGGGAACCCAGCTCAGCTTCGACAACAACGCCGTGGTCGTGAGCGTACTCAACGACCTTTTTGGTGATTTCGATGTTCTCCTCGAAGGACTTGGAGGAAGCGTCGATCATGACGGAGGTGAAGCCGCCGTCGATACAGGACTTGCAGGTCTCGAAGCTGTCACCGTGGTCCAGGTGCAGAGCGATGGGGATCTCGGGGCACTCGATAACGGCAGCCTCTACCAGCTTGACCAGGTAAGTATGGTTAGCGTAGGCACGGGCGCCCTTGGAAACCTGTAGAATGACGGGGGACTTCTCCTCCTTGCAGGCCTCGGTGATCGCCTGAACGATCTCCATGTTGTTGACATTGAAAGCGCCGATGGCATAGCCGCCGTCGTAGGCCTTCTTAAACATTTCGGTTGTGGTTACAAGAGCCATTGGAATCTATCCTTTCTTCATGTGGTGTGAGCCACTTTTTTACCGCTACATTATATCATAAAATTTTAATATTTCAATCGGTAATTTCAAAAAACAGCCTTGGAATTTCAAAAAATTGCAAAATAACTATTTACCTTTGGACCTAAATGGAGTATAATCTATGCTGGTAATTAAAAAATTAACTGTAAGGAGTGTTTTTTACATGAAACTTTCCCCTCTGCAGCTGGCTAGATACCAGTACAACCCCAAGCTCCCGGGCATGCTGAGAAACGGCATTTCCGAGATCTGCGTGAGCAACGGCAAGGCAACCCAGAGTGTTGCCGACCAGGAGAAGATCCAGGCCCTGTTCCCCAACACCTACGGCAAGAATGAGATCACCTTCCAGAAGGGTCAGAATACCTCCGAGGCTAAGAAGCAGATCGTCGGCGTGATCCTGTCCGGCGGCCAGGCTCCCGGCGGTCACAATGTTATCTGCGGTCTGTACGATGCCCTGAAGGCTACCAATCCCGAGAATGTCCTCTACGGCTTCAAGGGCGGCCCCAGCGGTCTGATCAACGATGACTACCTGATCTTCGACGACGCGTACATCAACCAGTACCGCAACACCGGCGGCTTCGACATCATCGGCTCCGGCAGAACCAAGCTGGAGAGCGAGGAGCAGTTTGCCATCGTGGCTGATGTCTGCAAGAGCCACGGCATCACCGCTATTGTCATCATCGGCGGCGACGATTCCAATACCAATGCCGGCGTCCTGGCTGAGTACTTTGCCGCCCACAATACCGGCGTGCAGGTCATCGGCTGCCCCAAGACCATCGACGGCGACCTGAAGAACGAGGACATTGAGTGCTCCTTCGGCTTCGACACCGCCACCAAGACTTACAGCGAAATGATCGGCAACATCGAGCGTGACGCCAACTCCGCTAAGAAGTACTGGCACTTCATCAAGGTCATGGGCCGTTCCGCTTCCCATGTGGCTCTGGAGTGCGCTCTGGAGACTCAGCCCAACATCTGCCTCATCGGTGAGGAAGTTGCCGCCAAGAAGATGTCCCTGGCTCAGATCGCTGACTACATTGCCGATTCCGTAGCTTCCCGCGCCGCCAAGGGCTGGAACTTCGGCGTTGCCATCATTCCCGAGGGCATTGTTGAGTTCGTTCCTGAGTTCTCCGTGCTGATCGCTGAGATCAATGAACTGCTGGCCGGTGAAAAGACCGCCCAGTTCAACGCCCTGCCCAGCTGGAAGGAAAAGTATGCCTTCATCGAAAACGGTCTGACCAAGGAGTCCATGGCTGTTTTCGCTATCCTGCCTGAGAATATTCAGCAGCAGCTGTTCCTGGAGCGGGATCCCCACGGCAACGTGCAGGTTTCCCTTATCGAGTCCGAGAAGCTGTTCTCTGCCCTGGTTAAGGATAATCTGGCTGCCCGTAAGGCTGCCGGCAGCTACAAGGGCAAGTTCTCCGCTCAGCATCACTTCCTGGGCTACGAAGGCCGCTGCGCTTTCCCCTCCAACTTTGATGCTGACTACTGCTACTCCCTGGGCTACAATGCCTTCATGCTGATCCAGTACGGCTACAATGGCTACCTGTCCAAGGTTTCCAACCTGCATAAGCCCGCTGAAGAGTGGGTTGCCGGCGGTATGCCCATCACCAAGATGATGAATATCGAGAGAAGAAACGGCGAGGACAAGCCCGTTATCCGCAAGGCTCTGGTTGAGCTGGACGGCAAGCCCTTCAAGTTCTTTGAGGCAAACCGCGAGCTGTGGGCTGTCGAAACCTGCTACACCTACCCCGGTGCTATCCAGTACTTCGGACCCACTGAGGTCTGTGACCTGACTACCAGAACCCTGGCTCTGGAAAAGGCCTGATTCATCCAAATAAAAAGCACCTGACCCAACCGGGTCAGGTGCTTTTGCCGTTAAAGAGATGTCGTTGCGAGCCGGTAGACGCATTGGCGTGGTGCAAAAACCTTGCCTCCCGCAAGGCGAGACGGAGGGAGTTTCACTACAACTCCCTCAGTCAGTGCCTTTCAGCACTGCCAGCCCCCTCAGCGAGGGGGCCAAGGTGTTTCTTCTTTATTCCACTTCCACCAGTTCATATTCCCGGCTGCCCAAACCCAGGGCAGCGGCAGCTTCAATGGTATGGATACCGTTGCGGCTTTCGATCCGCTTGATCAGGTGGGACTTATTGGGATCGTCGCAGGCGTAAACCAGATCTACGCAGGCCTGGTCAATGGCCACCGGATCCAGAGATACCAGAATGCCAATATCAGCGATGCAGGGATCCTTGGCGATGGCGCAGCAGTCGCAGTCCACGCTCATGTTTTTCATCACGTTGACATACACCGCATTCTCGCCGAAATATTCTTTTACAGACAGCGCCGCGTCCGCCATGGCTTCCAGAAAGGAGTCGTGGTCGGCAGTCCAGATGTGCTTGAGAACGCCTGCACCGTGAATGTATGCCTTGCCCTTGGAAGAGGCAAAGCCGATGGACAGCTGCTTGATCGCGCCGCCGTAGCCGCCCATGGGATGACCCTTAAAGTGGGACAGCACCAGGGTGGAATCGTAATGAGCCATGTCCTTACCCACATAGTTTTTCTGGATGATCTTACCCTGAGGGATATCCAGCACCATGTCCGGGCCTTCGGCGTCCAGCAAATCGATGGGGAAGTGGTCGCTCCAGCCGTGCTTCTTAAAGGTTTTCATGTGCCGCTTGGTGGTGTTCCGGGCGCCGGGGTAGGCGGTGTTGCACTCCACCACTGTGCCGCCCACATGGTCGATGATGGGCTTCCAGAAGGGCGGGCGCAGGAAATTCTGATTGCCGACCTCGCCGGAGTGCACCTTAATGGCCACCTTGCCGGGTAGCTCTTTGCCTAATCTTTGATACAGCTCCAGAACTTTCTCCGGAGTAATGGTGCGGGAAAAATAAACGATAGGTTTCATAGCAAACATCCTTTCAGTTTTATTCGGGGATATCACCGGAGGGGATAAAGCCGCCGCTAAAGGAGATCTCTCGCTGGTCGGAAATGTACTGGGCAATTTCTTCGGCATCGGAAGAGGATAGTGTGTAGATATCTTTGGTAATGATACCATCCAGCTTTGTCTGGATTACGGTGAGTTTCTGCAGTTTTCCGCTGCTGCTTATTCTGAATTGCAACTCGTAAACAGTGGTGATTCCCTCCCGGGATTTGGCAGAGCAACGAACCATGGTATCAGAATTGCTTTTGGTGGTCTCCAGGTGGCGCAGCTCAAATTTGTCCCAATCAAATACCATGGGCCACAGTCCCAGACTGGCAGCTTCCAGATTTTCTTTTTCCAGTGTCCATATGGGGTTGTTTGCGTTGGAGGTGGTGTAAAGATTGCCATCTCGGAACATATGCCCTGCGCCCTTAGTAGAGAAGCTGCTGCTGGCATAGTTTAGGAACACCCAATTATTTTCGGAGACCCAATATTGTTCCGTGCTTTGAGGGGTGTTGCTGGAACTGGATAGGCGATTCAGGGTGACGGTGATCATGTAGCTGTCCAGCGCTTGCCATTCATCCAGAGCCTCCCGGCAGACTACCAGTTCCTCTGGGAAGGAGGGAACTGTGACCGATTCTTCAGGCAAGGAAGTTGGCTGAGGTGACTTCGGCAGAGGCAAGAGAAGCAACACGACGGCAATGATCGTTGCGGCGCAGGTGGTCCAAAACCAGAAATTCTGATAAAAAGTACGCTTTTTGTCGGATTGAGGTTGGGGTGCCGGTGCCCAGTCAAAGCTGCCAGAGATCCACTGATTCCAGTTCAGTTCCCGAAAAGCCTCCTGGGTGATGGCAGCGCAGAGTTTCCCATCGGTCAGAGTGATTAAGCCCTGCCGGAGCAGAGATTGTTGTGCGGCACGAAGGGTGGCGCGCTTCCAACCAAAGGCTTTTTTGCTGTACGCAGCCAACTGGGAGGGAGTCATGGAGCCTTCGCTTAACAGCAGCTCCAGGATCCGGCCTTCATATTCATTTACGGTGGGCATACCGCGTCACCTCGCTTTTGGTTTAGGTTACCATCATTATACACGAAAGTGGGGAAATACGCAAGCTCCCAATGGTGTATTTCATTGACAGCCGCAAGAAAATATAGTACAATTTTATCATCTATCACTGCGCAAAAAACAAAAAAGGAGCGTATTTTATGGATTCCAAATATGAAGCCCTATTTACCCCCTGGAAGATCGGCAATGTGGAGATCAAAAACCGCATTGTCATGTGCCCCATGGGCGGCACATCTCTCTTCGGTTGGTTTGAGCTTACCGGCTGCGGCTTTGACAAGGAGGCCGCCAAGCTGTTTCTGGAGCGGGCTCAGAACAATGTCGGCCTGATTATCCCCGGTATCGCCCCTCTGCGGGACACCTTCTGGGGCAAGTGGCTGTGGCAGAACCCTAAGATGTTCAAGGAACTCAAGGTATTTATGGATGAGATCCACAAGACCGGCGCCAAGCTGTTTGTCCAGCTCACCGCCGGCATGGGACGCTCCTGGGCCATTACCGAGCTGGTAGGCCCCCTGCACAAGAATAAGTTCACCCGGGCTTTGGTGAAGCCTGTGCTGGATACCAGCCATGAGCTGGCCAGCCCCAGCGCCCAGCCTGCCCGTTGGGCTCCGGATATCATCTGCCCCGAAATGACCAAGGAGCAGATCCACGAGATCATCGAAGCCTTCGCCAAGACCGCCAAGCTCTGCATGGATGCCGGTGTTGACGGCGTGGAAGTCCACGCTGTCCATGAGGGCTACCTGCTGGATCAGTTCGCTATCGAATTTTTCAACAAGCGTACCGACGAGTACGGCGGCAGCTTCGAAAACCGCTACCGCTTTGCCGCGGAGGTTGTCCAGGCCATCAAGAAAGAATGCGGCAAGGATTTCCCCGTGTCCCTGCGTTACTCTGTGGAATCCAAGCTCAAGGGCTTTGCCCAGGGTATCGTTCCCGGCGAGAACGCTAAGGAAATGGGCCGTGACATGGCAGAATCCGAGCGTGCTGCCAAGTACCTGCAGGATGCCGGCTATGATATGCTCAACGCCGACAACGGTACATATGACTCCTGGTACTGGGCCCATCCGCCTATGTACATGCCCCAGAACTGCAACCTGGATGATGTGGCTCACATCAAGAAATTTGTGGACATTCCCGTGGTCTGCGCCGGCCGTATGGAGCCGGACGTGGCTGCCCAGGCTGTGGCCGAGGGCCGCATCGACGGTATGGGCGTTGCCCGTCAGTTCCTGGTAGACCCCCAGTGGATCACCAAGCTGATGGAGGACCGCATCGAAGATATCAAGCCCTGTATCTGCTGCCACAGCGGCTGCTTCAACTTCTCTTCCTCCAAGGGTCACTACAATACCCAGGATCTGAAGGACACCATGGGCCTGGCCCGGTGCGCGCTGAACGCCGAAACCATGCAGAGCACCAAACACTACATTAAGCCTGCTAAGAAGGCCAAGGATATCGCCGTCATCGGCGGCGGCATCGGCGGCATGGAATCCGCCATTGTTTTGGCAAAGCGTGGTCACAATGTCACTCTGTACGAAAAGAGCAATGACCTGGGCGGCGTGTTTATTGCCGCGGCAGCGCCCTCCTTCAAGGAGAAGGATCGGGATTTGATCCTCTGGTACAAGCGGGAACTGACCAAGTATCCCAATATCCAGGTCAAGCTGAATTGCGAGGTCAAGAATATTTCCGAATGTGAGGCCGACGAGATCATCATCGCCACCGGTTCCAAGGCCAACCGCATTCCCGTTCCCGGCATCGATAAGGGCATCCAGGCCATCGATTTCCTGTTGGGAAAGACCGAGGTAGGGGAGAATGTTACCATCATTGGCGGCGGCCTGACCGGCTGTGAGATCGCCTACGAGCTGTACCTCCAGGGTAAGAAGCCCACCATCGTGGAAATGATGGACGACCTCATCGTCACCCCCGGCATCTGCCTGGCCAATACCAGCTACCTCCGGGACTTCTTCAATGCCAACAATGTGCCGGTTCACCTGGAAACCAAGCTGGCGGAGATCCACGACGATGGCGTTACCGTTGTAGATAAGAATGGCAAGAAATTCAAGATCGACGCGGACAATGTGATTTTGTCCACTGGCTACAAGCCTGCGCCCTTGGCAGAGAAGGCCAAGCATGTGCATATTGTGGGCGATGCCTGCAAGGTCGGCAACCTCCGTACCGTCATCTGGCAGGCATGGGATGTGGCAATGAAGCTGTAATAAGGAGACTACTATGAAGCAAGAAAACCGTTTTCGCTGTGAAATGCGACCGGTTGCCTGCCAGGAAAACATCGTTCTGGGTAATACCTGCCGCTTCGCTGTGCTGGATTCCCGGCTGATCCGTATGGAGTATGCCCCCAACGGCGTATTTGAAGACCGGGCAAGCCAGATGGCTTTCTTCCGTGATTTCGCCCCCTGCGAATTCGCCTGGGAGAAGAAAGATGGCGTTATTACCGTAAAAACTGAGTATCTGCTGCTGACCTGCCGGGATGGCGTTCCCTTCAGCCCTGAGACTCTGACTGTCCGGCTGCTACAGGAGCCCGCTTCCGTCTGGCACTACGGCGATGAGATCGACGATCTGGGCGGCACTGCCCGAACCCTGGACCGGGTAAGCGGCAGCTGCCCTCTGGACAGAGGCGTTTGCTCCCGCTGGGGTTTCTCCGTGCTGGACGACAGTAACGCGCTGCTCCTCAATGAAGAGGACGGCTGGATCGGTATCCGTGGGGATAACACCCAGGATCTGTACTTCTTCGGCTTTGGCTATGACTACCTGGCTGCTGTTAAGGCTCTGTATAAGCTCACCGGCGCACCTCCGTTGCTGCCTGCCTATGCACTGGGTAACTGGTGGAGCCGCTACTATGCCTATACACAGCAGGAATACCTGGATCTGATGGATCGCTTTGTGGAAGAAGACCTGCCCTTTAGTGTCGGCGTTGTGGATATGGACTGGCATGTGGTCAAGATTCCCGAAGATCAGAAGGATCCCAACCCCCGATTTGCCAAGGGTTGGACGGGTTACAGCTGGAATAAGGAGCTGTTCCCGGATTACAAGGCCTTTCTGAAAGGCCTGAAGGATCGGAATCTGAAGACTGCTTTAAATCTGCATCCTGCCCACGGCACCTGCCGCCACGAGGATATGTACGAGGAGATGGCAAGAGCCAACGGCATCGACCCTGCCACCGGCCAGCGTGTGCCCCTGGATCTGCTGTCCCAGCACCATATGGAAACCTATTTCGACATTCTCCATCATCCCTATGAGCGTGACGGCGTTGACTTCTGGTGGATGGACTGGCAGCAGGGAACCAGCTACTACTGGATCCACGAGGAAAACAAGCCCGGCGAATACGCTGATCCCCGGGAGCGTATGGATCCTCTGTGGATGCTGAACCACCTGCACATTCTGGATATCGAGCGCAGCGGCAAACGGCCCATGTTCTTCTCCCGTTACGCCGGCCCCGGCAGCCACCGCTATCCCGTGGGCTTCTCCGGCGATACCACCATCACCTGGGAGAGCTTGGAGTTCCAGCCCTATTTCACCGCCACCGCTTCCAACATCGGCTACAGCTGGTGGAGCCACGATATCGGCGGCCACATGCTGGGCATCCAGGATGATGAGCTGTTTGTCCGTTGGCTGCAGCTGGGCGTATTCTCTCCCATCAACCGGCTCCACAGCAGCTGTGAGCCCTTTGTCCATAAAGAGCCCTGGAACCACGATGTGCTCAGCAGCAAGACCATTAGCGATTGGCTGCGGCTGCGCCACCAGCTCTTCCCCTATATTTACACCATGAATTACCGCAACCATGAGGAGCTGGAACCTCTGGTTCAGCCCATGTACTACCGCTATCCCAAGGTAAGTGCTGCCTACGAAGTGCCCAACCAGTTCTTCTTCGGCAGCGAGCTGATGGTAGCCCCCATTGTCAAGAAGGCTGATCCCAAGGCGCTGCTTGCCAGCACAGAGATGTGGCTGCCTGCCGGCAGCTGGTTCGACTTCTTCACCGGCCTGCACTATGCCGGCGGCAAGGGCAGAAAGCTCACCGTCTGCCGTGACCGCAGCACCATGCCCGTCTTTGCCAAGGCCGGCGGCATCGTGCCCATGGCAAAGCTTACGCCCCACGATAATCACCTGGGCGCAACCGCGGATATGGAACTGCTGGTATTCCCCGGCGCAAGCAATCGCTTCGTGATGACCGAGGACACCGGCGAAATGCTGGATTACAAGAAGGGTGCTGTTGCCCGCACCGAGATTTCTCTGAATTGGGGAAATGCTCCCAAGCTGACCATTGCGGCTGCCCAGGGCGACTTGAGCCTGATTCCTGAGAGGCGGAACTGGCACATCGGCCTCCGGGGCTTCTACAAGGATGTGGCTGTGAATGTGACCGCAAACGGTGCTGACATTGCCGCGGAAACTTCCTATGAAGCAGAAACCAACACGGTGTGGGTGTCTGTGACTGCCGCCAGCGCAGAGAGCATCGAGCTGAGCATCACCGGCGAAAAGCTGATCCACGACAATTGTGACGCCATGCGCCGCTGCGAGAAGATGATCCTCTTTGCCCAGCACACCATCATCACCAAATCTGCCATGTGGGATATCGCAAGCAATGCCGAATTCCCTCTGGAGGAGAAGTGCCTTCAACTCAACGGCAAGTACCAGGAGCAGGATATGCTGAGCAAGGCCATCCAGGAAATGCTCTCCCTGACAGAAGATAAATACCTGGGCTGCCAACTGTAACAGAAAGGAAGAAGAATATGTTTTTAACCGACGAGCAACAGGCCATACTCAACGGTTCCAAGGGCGAGACCATGGCCAAGGTCATGAAGACCCTGGTAATGTACGGCGATACCTTTGGCGCTGATAAGATGGTTCCCGTGACCTCGGAGTATAACCACCTGGTTACCTCCTTCGGTCTGAAGATGATGACCCCGGTTTTTGACCTGATGCAGCAGCTCATTGATGCCGGCGCGGTGTCCGGGCAGAAATTCTCCGTTGATCCCCGGCCTCTGGATAAGAATGTGCCTGCCAATTTCCTGCAAAATATCATTTTCAATGTGGCTATGTACGCCAAGCAGGATTCCTATGAGCAGCAGCTGAAGCAGCTGGGTCTGATGAACGAGGATGCCTTCACCTGCGCCTGCTATTTGGATCAGGTAGGCAATAAGCCCAAGAAAGGTGATGTGCTGAGTTGGGCAGAGTCCTCCGCTGTGGTCTATGCCAACTCCGTTCTGGGTGCTCGCTGCAACCGGAACTCCGGCATTATGGACATCATGGGCTCTATTGCCGGCTTTGTGCCCCATTTTGGCCTGCTGACCGACGAGGGTCGTAAGGCAAGCTGGATCATCAAGGTGGAAACCACCCAGAAGCCGGAAGCCCAGCTTCTGGGCTCGGCCATCGGCATGAAGGTCATGGAGGATGTTCCCTACATCACCGGCATGGAAAAGTGGCTGGGCACGGAACTGAATGATGAAAACTGCGCTTACCTGAAGGACTTTGGCGCAGCTACCGCCAGTAACGGCGCAGTGGGTCTGTACCACATCGCCGGCCTGACGCCCGAAGCCAAGGAACTGGGCGATGCCCTGGTGCTGGAAAACGCCCAGGTCTATGTCATCGACGATAAGGAGCTGCAGCGTGTCCAGGATAACTATCCTGTCATCTGGAAGAACCCCGATGCCAAGCCTAAGCTGTGCTTCGTGGGCTGCCCCCACATGAGCCTGCAGCAGCTAATCAGCTGGACCGAGGCTGTGGAAGAGGGACTGAAGGCCAGCGGCAACAAGAAGGTGCTGATTCCCACCGTCTTTACTACCGCTCCCGCGGTGAAGAAGGCCTTTGAGAAGACCGAATACGCTGAGCGTCTGAAAGCCACCGGTGTGATCCTGAGCTACATCTGCCCGCTGATGTACATGAACAATCCCCTGGCAGGCAAGATGCCTGTGATTACCTGCTCCAATAAGCTGCGTACCTATACCACTGCCCGGTACTATACCGAAGCGCAAATCCTGGAAAAGATCACCAAAGGAGGTAACTGATGATGAAAGAATTTAAAGGACGCATCGTTGCCCCCGGTACGGTTACTGCTCCCGCACTGGTCTCCCATGGCGGCCTGAACACCCTGGCCTCCTTCCAGAAGGCACTGCAGTTCGGCGATAAGAAGGCTACCTGCGGCGACCAGAACAACCCGGATCTGTACGGCAAGGAAATGCTGGGCAAGGCCTTGTGCCTGCCCCAGACCATTGGCTCTACCACCGGCGGCCTGGTGCTGTACTGCGCCTGCGCCATGGAGCGCCAGCCGGCCTGTATGCTGTTTTCCAACCCCATTGACTCTCTTGCTGCCGCCGGTTCCATTCTGGCCTCTGTGTGGCTGGAAGGCGTGAGCATGCCGGTTGTGGACAGCCTGGGCGAGGAATTCCTGAACTATGTCAAGGACGGCATGGCCATCACTGTCAAAGATGATGGCACAGTAGTCGTTGACGGCTAGGAAACAAAAAAGAAACACGGTGTGCCCCATGGGGGCACACCGTGTTTTTTAGACAAGAATACCACCGGCACAGCCGGTGGTTCCAAAAAGCTTTCGCTATGCCCAGTCTCGGCGTAAGCCGTGACGGAGGGAGAGAAACAAGAAAAGAAATATTCTCTCCCCCAGTCTTTTGCTTCGCAAAAGCCAGCCCCCTCGTCAGAGGGGGCCTGTGCATACCACCGGCACGGCCGGTGGCTATGATTATACACCTTGAATTTCGATGATCTCCAGCACCTGCTGACCCCGCTCCGTCAAAGCGAAACTGCCCCGGATCGGATACGCATCCGCATTTTGGTAAGTCCCGGAAAGGGGTCTGTCAAAGTCCAGGCTGATCAGCTGCCGCTTCTCCAGACATTGGAGGATCAGACTGTATTCTTCCTTGGAATAATCGTCGTCCTCCAAATAGTAGGGGGTGGCATCGTCTATCCGCCGCACCGCCGGCAGAAAAGGGATCTGCCCCAGCTTGCGCAGCATATCCACTTCCCCGGGGGATAGTATCATTTCGCCGCAGCCTCCGCAGCTGCCGCAGCAATTTCCGCATCCAGACATCTTACAGCCTACTTTCTCTACCCTGGCAGGTGAACAGAATTACCTGCTTATCTTCCCCAAGTGTCCGCAGAATATCCATGGCCGCCGCCAGACGGGTATCGTCAAAGCGAACCAGAGCGTCGTCCAGCACCAGGGGCGCATCGGGGGTCAGTTCCTCGGCCACTGCCAGGCGCAGGGCAAGGTACAGCTGATCCACTGTGCCGTCACTGCGGTATTGGGCGGGACGAAGGGTGTCTTCGTTTTCCGCACCGGCATTCAAACTTAGATCAGAGCTGAGAGCCAGCCTGTCATACCGCTGACCCGTGAGTTGCCCGAAGAGTTCCTGCGCCCGCTTGGAGATCCGTGGCGCAAATCGCCGCTGCAGCTCTGTGGTGGCAGCGGAGAGGGCGTTGAGAGCCAGCTCCAGGGCGGAATACGTGTCTTCCAGCTGATGGATCCGCCGTGTGACATTTTTCAGCTGGGTGCGCAGCAGTGCTTCCTGTCCCAGAGATTCCGCCCGCCCCTCGTACAGACCCAGCTTCAGCTGCGTCTGCCGCAGATCGAAGGCAGTGGATGCCAGAAGGGAAGTGGTGTCGGCCTCGGAATAGGTCAGATGGTCATCTACAACAGGCTTTGCCGGAGCCTTCAGCATGGAGCGCAGAGCCTGGGCGTGTTTTTGCGCTTGCTCAAGGTCCCGCTGGGCCATCTGCAGGGCATTTTGCTTGGCGATAATCTGGCTCCAACGATCCAGACAGATTTCTAACTCGTCTCCGGCAGCGTACTTCCGGATCTTTTCCTGCAAGGCCGCCATTCGCAGATCCGCATCACCCCGCAATGTGGTGGCGTTTTCCAGATTCCACTGATAAGCAGACTGCTTGGCGGCGAAACTCTGGGCTTCAGCCATCCAGCTTTCGGGATTCAGCCCCGGGTATTTGCCGGTAATGACTTGTGCTTCTTTATCGAATCCTTGATTTTTCTTGCGAACAAAGGCAAAAATCCCGAAAACCGATGCCACCAGGACCACCGCAGAAGCGATGTACAACGCCGGTGTCAGGAAAAGTCCTCCCAGGCTCACCAGGAAAGCGGCCGCATAGCCGATCCACAGGCGGCTGTTGAAGCCCTTGCGCTGATCCTGCAAAGATACGTATGCGCTGTGATCGGCCTTAGCCTGTGCCACGGCATCCTGGGGCTCTAGGCCTTGGAAGCAACTGGGCGCCACAGGCATTTCCGGCAGGGGCGGCAGGAGCCGCTGCTCCATCTGCAAGTCGGAAAGCTGCTGCTGTAAAGCCCGTCCGCTGTCCAGAGCCTGCTGAGCTTCCTCATAGGAGGGAAGACCGTCGCAGCTGTCAGCCAGGGAATCGTAAATTTCTTGCGCAGCGACTTGGGCTGCTTCTGCGGCTTTTACCCGGTTGGCATCCTCCAGGGATGCGGCATACTGCAGGGCGGCTTTATGATTTTCTAAGTCTGCCAGGAAGGCTTCCTTGTCGCTTTGCAGATGCCGCAGCCGAAGAATATCCTGCTGCAAGGAGGCCAGTTCGGAAAGCTGATTTTCCAGCTGCTGCCGCTGAGCTTCCGCCTGGGGCAGCAGACCGGTGCGGTTGTACCGGCACTTATTTTTCAGATCCCGGAGGGTACTTGCCAATTTGTCACCGGTGCCGCTTTCGTCACCGGTGGTGACCAGGTTGTTCAGTCGGCGGCGCAGGGCGTCGTCCTGGGTTACCGGCAGATCGGTCAGCTTCAGGAAACCTGCCCGGGTGAATACACTGCGCTCCACGCCCAGAAGCATCTGACCGCAGTTCACGCCGTTGAGCTCCGGCACGGGTAAACCGGTGTCGGTTTCGAAGGCGGAAAATTCACCGAAGATCAGCCGACCCTTGGTCTGCCGCTGGATGGTGATATCCCGTCCGTTCCAGTTTAAGTCAATGCTGCCGGACATGAGCGCGCCGGACCAGGGGGCGTAGCGATCCTTGTCCGCCAGGGCGGTTTTGGTGGATTTTGCCCGGGTGTCCAGACCATAGAGCATATTCACGAGAAATGCGCACCAGGTGGACTTGCCCCACTCATTGGGGGCTTCGATGACATTTAGACCCGGTTTTAGAGTCAGGGTCTGATGCTCCAGCTTACCAAAAGTGGCGGTCATGGAATAGATCTTCACGGCAGAACCACCTCCTGTCCGTCCAGAATCTGGCGGGATATTTTGGCGGCCAGCTTCAGCTGCCGCTGTAATTTCTCGCTGTCTGTGTCCAGTCCATCCTGCAGGAGCTTAAAATATACGCCCTCCAGGCTGTCCTCGCCAACAGCGCTCCACAGATCCACCTCCGGCAGTGTCCGATCTCGAAGCTCCAGATAGGGAATGTGGGGATACTGGGCACTCAAGGCGGTTAAATTCACCGGCGCGCTGTATCCGGTCAGGGTGATCCGGTAAGCATCTGTGGTTTCTACGGGGGGCAGCAGACTGTCAATGGTTTCGGCTACATCTGCTCCAACATCCACAGCCTCGTCATAGAAACGGGGGGTGTTCAGGGGCAGGAACTGGGCAATTACAGAGTCCTCCAGGGTTACCAGCAGCGCGCCCTTGATACCCGGTTCATCGTAGCCCCGTCCCATGGGGCAGCCGGGCCAGGCACACAGGGTATCTCCGGCGCGGAAGCTGCCGGCCTTGTGAATGTGCCCCAATGCCAGATAGGACAGTCCGGAATCCCGAACCTGCTGGCTGGTGATGGGGCAGTAGGGGGACGATGCCTGCATAGGGTCGCCGTGGAACAGGCCAATGTGCCACTGGGCGTTGCCCTCGGCAAGGAAATCCTTCAGCAGCCCCTGACAGTCCATAGCTTCAAAGCCAGCGCCGTAAATCTTGCAGTCCAGCTCCGGAAGAGGGGCTGTTTCGATGACACTGTGGTGGAAAATATGCACATTTTCCGGCCAGGTTTCTGCTAAGTAAGGGCTTCCCGGGGCGCAGAAATCATGGTTGCCCGGTGCGATAAACACGGGGATCTTCAGCTCCCGCAGGGCAGTGCTCACGGCGCGGAAACTCTCTTGGGTATAGCTGCCGTCAAAAAGATCGCCGGCCAGCAGCAGAAGATCGCAGCCCTCACTGCGGCACATGGATGCGATCTTCTCGGGAATTTGCAGCAGTTCCTGCCGCAGATATTGATTGTGGGCTTCGCTCCGTCCTACAAGAGGGGAGTCCAGATGCCAGTCAGCGCTGTGTAGGATCTTCATCGCTCATATCCACCCTTTCTGCTTTTTTGCACAGCCCGGTGGCTGTGTCGATGGTAAAGACTACGGCTTCCATTTTGGTCGGCCCGTTGCTCCACTGATACCGCTGGGGCAGGTCCCCCCGGAATTTCGCGATGGACAGATCCGGACGAATGCCTAGAACGCTGTGCTTCGGGCCGGTCATGCCCAGATCCGTCACATATCCGGTGCCATTGGGCAGCACCTGGGCATCGGCGGTGGGTACATGGGTGTGGGTACCCCAGATGGCGCTGACACGGCCGTCCAGCATATAGCCCATGGCCAGTTTTTCCGAGGTGGCCTCAGCATGGATCTCCACAAGGACGATCTTAGCTGCAATGTCCTTGAGAATCTTGTCGATCTGTAAGAAGGGATTGTCCGGGCCGTAGTCCAGGTTGCACCGACCAATCAGGTCGATGACAGCTACCGGGCCAACCTTGGAATCAAACACGCCAAAGCCGTTGCCGGGGGTCTGGGGGGCATAGTTGGCAGGCCGCAGGATCCGGGAGTTATCCTCCAGATAGGGGACAATTTCACGCTTGTTGAAAGAATGATTGCCCAGAGTAATGACATCCGCCCCGGCATCGAAAATATCCTCCGCCTGCTCCGGGGTGATGCCTACGACGGCGGAATTCTCGCCGTTGACGATGACAAAATCCGCCGCAACCTGGCGCTTGAGGTAACGCAGACTGCGGCGAATCCGATCCAGTCCCGGATTGCCCACAACATCGCCTACGCAAAGAACTTTAAAATCCATGGAGAAACGCTCCTTTGTATCAAAATAAGCCGTCAGCGGACGGATTTGGCGTATTCCGAGGGGGTGATGCCGAATTTCTCCTTAAACTGCCGGGAGAAATGATGCACCGTGGAATACTGCAGGGCGGCGGCAATCTCGGTGAAATTCATGGAATTTTCCCGAATCATCTGCTTGCTCTCCTGGAGCTTGATCCGCCGGATGTACTCGCCGGGAGAAATCTGCAGATTTTTGTGGAACAGCGCCGTCAGATAACTGGGGCTCACATCCACCATTTTCGCCACCAGGGGTACGGAGAGTTTTTCCAGAATATGGCTGCCGATATACTGCTGCGCCCGGCGGATGATCTCGTTTTCCGAGTGGATGGCATTGGAGGATCGTACTTTACCGGTGGGGGTGTCCGCCTGCCGTAAAAGCAGCAGCATCAAAGCGGTAAGATGGGCGATAATCATGTCCGTGGACTGCCCGTCCATCCGTTCCTGCTCCTGGAGCATCTGCTGCAGCAGGGTAATGGCCTGCTGAGGCGCGGCAAATTTCCGGTTTAAGAGGGGAGAAATATCTGCCCCCTCCAAGTCAAAGCTGATGGTCACGTACCGGGGGGCGACGCCCATATCCGCATAATGCATGTGCCACTGATTGGGGCCAAAAATGGCGATATCACCGGCCTTCAGCAAAATATCCTGACCGTCGGTGACGCTGTGCAGCTCGCCCTGATCCACATAGGTCAGCTCCGGCATGGGATGTTCCTCGCCGGGAAATACAAAGCCCTGCTCCCGTTCCTGGTAGAAGAATGTGTAGATGCCGGCGATGCGAAGCTGCTGATCCATCCGCATGCTATGGATGGGCTGCTGCCCCACAATGACGGTTTCCGCGCCGGAAAGGGCTGTCACGGCGGCATCGCCCTTAAAGGGAGAAAGATAAAAATATATGTTGTTTTTGATACAAACCGGCTTGTCGAAGTAAAAATGCTGGTAAGCTTCGCCATCAGCGGAAACAGAAAGCACACACTTTCCGCTGGCTACATGCATCTGCATTTGCCCCTGAGAAAGGTGAACGGGAACACAGCTTTCCGTGGAATTCAGCACAAAATGGTTTTCAATATCCCAGCTTTCCTCACTTTTCTCCCGGTTTGGCTGAATATTTCCGAAGCGCTGAAAATTGATCTGGTTCAGGTTCTGGATCATGGTAAAAGTCTCCCGAAAAACGCAATAAAGGAGTCACAGTCTGTGACTCCTTTATTATAGCTAAAATAGTTGAAAAATGCAAATACTTTATCGCTGATACTCAAATTCAATGTCGAAAATGTCCACAGTGTCGCCGTCCTGGATGCCCATTTCCTCCAATTTCTTAAACAGACCGCACTTACGCAGCTGCAGATCGAAGTAATTCCGGGATTCGTAATCGTCGAAATTGATGTTCTGCACCAGCCGCTCCAGCCATCTGCCGGTGACCAGCCAGGTGCTGCCGTAATGCTCGATGTCGAAGTCGCTGGGATCGGTGGGCGCTTCAATGACCTCCACATATTCCGGTTCGTAAATGGTCACAGGGGGCAGGGTGCGCAGTTTTTCCGCCACGACACGCATCAGATTCCGGGTGCCCTGGGTAGTGCCGGCGGAAATCTCATACAGCTCGCAGCCGGCGGCTTCCACATGCTCACGGAGCCGCTGCAGATTGTCGGACTCCGGCATCAGCAGGTCGCACTTGTTTGCGGCCACGATCATGGGGCGATCCCCCAGATCCACACTGTAATTGCCCAGCTCGGCGCAAATGGCATCGAAATCCTCCACAGGATCCCGGCCTTCACTGCCGGAAACATCGATGACATGAACCAGCAAACGGCAGCGGTCAATGTGCCGCAGGAAGTCGTGACCCAGACCTGCACCTTCGGCTGCGCCTTCGATGATGCCGGGAATGTCCGCCATGACAAAGGACACGCCCTCGTCTACATAGATCACGCCCAGGTTGGGAAACAAAGTGGTGAAGTGGTAGTTGGCGATCTTGGGGCGGGCGTTGGAGGTGACAGACAGCAGGGTGGACTTGCCAACATTGGGGAAACCCACCAGACCCACATCCGCCAGCAGCTTCAGCTCCAGAATAATATCCCGTTCCTCGCCCTTCAGGCCGGCCTTTGCAAACCGGGGAACCTGCCGGGTGGGGGTGGCGTAGTGGGCGTTGCCCCAACCGCCGCGGCCGCCTTTGGCGATGATGTAGTCCTCGCCGGTGGACATATCCACGATGATCTGATTGGTTTCTGCGTCCCGGACAACGGTGCCCCGGGGAATCTGAATGATCAGAGGCTCGCCCCGCTTACCGGCCATTTTTCTGCCCATGCCGTTGACGCCGGGTTCGGCGGTGTACTTGCGCTTATAGCGGAAGTCCAGCAGGGTAGAGAGGTTGTCGTTGACCCGGAGGATGACGCTGCCACCGTGACCGCCGTCACCGCCGTCAGGGCCGCCGGAGGCAACATATTTTTCCCGGTGGAAGGCAACAGCACCGTCGCCGCCCCGACCACCGCATACGGTAATTCGAACTTTATCTACAAACATGAGAATTCTCCTTACATCGGAATTGAAAAAGGAAAACGGAAAAGGTTTTTTCGCTTTCCTTTTCCAACTGTGGATTTAAGAAAAAGGACTGTCGCAAGAGTAGTTTGCAACAGTCCTTCGTTCTTGATACGCTATTACTGCTCGGCGTACACGGAGCACTGCCGGCGATCCTTGCCCTTGCGCTCGAACTTGACGGTACCGTCAACCAGAGCAAACAGGGTGTCGTCCTTGCCAATGCCAACATTGACACCGGGATGGATGTGAGTGCCTCTCTGGCGAACCAGAATGTTGCCGGCCAGAACGAACTGACCGTCAGCGCGCTTCACGCCCAGACGCTTGGACTCGGAATCACGGCCGTTCTTGGTGGAACCGCCGCCCTTGTGGTGAGCGAAGAACTGAATACCAATTTTCAGCATGGTGTTACACCTCCAAAACTTCGATATAATCAGGATAATCGTCCCGCAGACTGCACAGAGTCAGCAGCATACCGGCTAAGATTGCCTGGATGCTTTCTTCCTCGTCGCAGGAAGCGGGGAGGGTAAGGGTGATGCGAGCATCCTCTTCCTTGACCCGAACTTTGGCCTTTGCGCCGCACACATCATTGATGGTGGCTTCGGCCATGGAAACAACAGCGGAGATCGCGGCGCAGACGATGTCAGCACCAGCTTCAGCATAACCGCTGTGACCGGAGATGGAGAATCCTGTGATTCTGTCCTCTTCCGTAAAAAATTCGCATCTTGTCATAATTCAATTACAGAGCGATCTTGGTGATTTCCACCTTGGTGTAGGGCTGACGATGACCGATCTTCTTCTTCTCGCCCTTCTTAGCCTTGTAGCGCAGAATGTGGATCTTCTTGCCCTTGCCGTTCTTGACGACCTTGGCCTCGACGGAAGCGCCCTCAACAACAGGGGTGCCGATCTTGGTGTTCTCGCCGTCCAGGACAGCCAGAACCTCGTCGAACTTAACGGTGGTCTCAGCCTCAGCGCCCAGCTTCTCAACGAAGATGATGTCGCCCTCGGAGACGGTATACTGCTTACCGCCGGTTACGATAATTGCCTTCATGTTTGTTTTCACCTACTTTATATTGTGTAGTCTCGCTCTTAAGGCGGGCGACCATAAATCGCCAACTTAAGCCTTTTCAATGCGGCTGTGATATTTTAGCATTGTCAAGAGGAAAAGTCAAGGGTTATTTCACAACTTTTCCTGCAATTTCGGTAAAAAATCGAGGATAGACAGAAGAAAACCGGGAAAAGGGGGCGGCTTGATATTTTTTGAAATTATTTGAAAAAATGCTTGACAAATGCATACAGTCGCGTTATAATCTGTCTTGCGCCTGGACGATTAGCTCAGCTGGCTAGAGCATCCGCTTGACGTGCGGAAGGTCATAGGTTCGAGTCCTATATCGTCCACCAAAAGAAAAGTCATCCCAACCGGGATGGCTTTTTTTCTTTTGGTATGGGATTAGAGATTGGACTCGAACCCATCTAAATGCGGCGCGGGCGAGCGCCGCTTGCCGCCAGCTGGATGGCGGCAACACTATGATTAAATCGAGTCCTATATCGTCCGCGGTGGTGATCTGATATGTATCAGTTACCACCACAGTTTGATGAATGTGGACAAAACCTATCATTACAGGTCAGACATTCCGTTGAATCATGATCTTACACGCAACATAACATATAATCGCATTCCTCACAGCAACACGCAATCCCAGTGTGTGTGCCGTTGCCAAGGCAATCAATGCCCAAATTTCCAGGTGTGAGTATTGTGCCTGTAATGTCAATAATCATAAAAACCTCCAATAAATAGACTACAACATTATATAATGCAAAAGTCTATATGTAAAGAGGAATACTAAGATATTATCTAATTATTACATAACTGATGGGGGAATATCTCATGATTAAGCTTAATGCATTGGCGCTGCTGGAAAAACAGGGGAAGACAAAGTATTGGCTCTACAAGCAACTGGGCATGAGTTACCAGAATTTCAGCAAAATGCTGAATAACGAAACAAAGTCTATTCAGTATGAAAATATTGAAGCTATGTGCCTACTGCTGAACTGCACACCCAATGAATTGCTCGTCATTACAGAAGAATAATTGAATGCAACCACCAGTGATTGCGCTGGTGGCTGTTTTTACATTATTACTTCTTCATTTGCCGCAAAAACAGCAGCACCGCGCCGGCCAGGGTAATCCCTGCGTAAATCACCACCGGCCAGAGGTGGGGGAGAGCTTCGGCAATATTCCCCCTGATCACAGCCCTTTCCAGTTCTACGGCGTGGACAAAGGGCAGCAGATCGGCAATCTTTTGAAAAACATCGCCCACAAGCTCCAGGTCAAACCATACCCCGGACAGCCAGGCGGATACATTGGTCAGCAGTGCGCCGCAGATACCGCCCACTTGCTTTACATTGAAAATACTGCCGCAGAGTAAGCCCAGAGAAATATAAAAAACAGCAATCGGCAGCAGCATCAAGATCGCCCAAAGGATATGCACCGTAACCGGCAGACCAAGGGCAATGGCAAGAAGATAACAGACGGTGCTCTGTCCCAACGCCAGGGGAAGGATGGGCAGCATATAGCCCAAAATAAAGTCAGAGGGCTTCAGTGGCGTTGTGTACAGCCGTTGCAGAAATGCGCTTTCCCGGTCTTTGGCTGCCAATGTAGCGGAAAACAGCGTCATAAAAGCCAGGCCAAACACTGTAATCCCCGGGGTCAGATGTTCGATGGCGAAGAGTTCAACGGGGATGCTGGCCTGAATGGCGCTGAGCAGAAGTATCAGCACCACTGGAAATCCCAGGCCAAAGAACAAGTTCAGCGGGTCACGCAAAATCTCTTTGGAACACCGCTTGGCGAAAGTCAGCATTTTCATGGCTTCGCCTCCTTTACAATAGAAATAAAGGCATTTTCAAATTTCTCTGCGCCGGTCATGTCCATCAGCTCCCGGGCGGTACCCACCACCAGCAGCTTACCATCCTTCATGATTCCGATTCGGTCGGATAGGGTTTCGGCCTCCTCCATATAATGAGTGGTCAAAATGATGGTGACCTTGCTCTTTAAGTTGCGAATGGCGTCCCACAGCTCACTTCGGGCGATGACATCCAGCCCCAGCGTGGGCTCGTCCAGAAATAAGATAGATGGCTCACCAATCAGCGCCATGGCGATGCTGACTCTGCGCTGCCATCCGCCGGAGAGCTTACCGGCTTTTTTGGATAGGATGCTCCGAAGATCAAATTGCTCAGACAGCGTCCGGATCTTTTCCTGGGATTTTTCCTTAGAAAAGCCGTGGATACCACACATAAGCGCCAAGTTTTCTTCGACGGATAAATTTGGCGCCACGGCGGTTTCCTGAGGGGATACGCCGATTAGCTCCTTAACGGACAAAGCTTCCTCTTTAATGGAGTATCCGCCTACCAAGGCGTCACCGTCCGTAGGCTTTGTCAGGCAGGACAGCATTTTGATGGTGGTAGTTTTCCCCGCGCCGTTTACGCCCAAAAGGGAAAATAATTCTCCTTTGGCAATTTTCAAATTCAGCTTGTCCACTGCGACCACATCCTTGTATTTCTTAGTTAGGTCGACGGTTGTTATGGCTTCCATAAGATTCCTCCCGGTGGTGGATTTGTAAATCCGATTATAGCAGTTTATTTCGCGAAAATATGGCCTTTTGCTTTATCGGTAGTTCTCGATGCTTAATCGGCAGGCTGATATGGAATTGTCTGCTTTTGTATTTGACAAGCGGTGACGATCTGTTGTAAAATAACAAAAAATAGCATGGAGGCAAGTATGGCAGAAGTTGTTTTTGTAACGCCGAATTTCGGCGGTTTGGTTCGGGAAGAACCGGTGGGAACCCTGCTGCTGGCAACGATTTTGAAGGACGCGGGCGTTCAGGCGGATATCCTGCAGTTCCATCATTTTGGCGATGTCAAGAATTTTGACGCCTTTATCGATTGCGCCATTTCCAAGATCTTTGAAAAAAATCCGAAGATCGTTTCTTTTTATACTCGCTGCGACACTTACCATATTTCCCTGACCATCGCGGAGCGCATCAAGCAGGCGAGGGAAGATCTGGCAGTGGTCTTTGCGGGCCCCCAGGCTGACCTGTCCTGTGAGGATACTCTGCGCCAGATTCCCTATGTAGACTTCATCTGCTGCGGCGAGGGCGAAACTACCATCGTGCCATTTTTCCGCTCCCTCATCGCCGGGAAGCCGGATTTGTCCGTTCGGGGTCTTGCCTATCGGGCCGATGGCGGAATCGTCAAAAATCCCCGGCCGGAGTTGATTGCGGATCTGGATACCCTGCCGACCATCGATTATTCCCTGCTGGCTTTTAATAACGAGGGCAACGAATCCAAGGTAAAATACCTGTTCCCTGTGGATGTTGGCAGAGGCTGCCCCTTTGCCTGTACATATTGCAGTACGAAAAACTTCTGGGGCAGAAAATATCGGCTCAAGAGCGCGGAGCGGATCATTGACGAAATCAAGGAGATCTACAAAAGATTTGGCGTAACCAGCTTTAACTTTGAGCATGATATGTTCACCATGAACCGGGAAAAGGTCATCCGCATCTGCGGCATGCTGAAAGAAATCGGTTTCCCCATCCGCTGGCGCTGCAGCGCCCGAATGGACTGCCTGGACAATGCGTTGGTGGACATCATGGCAGACGCGGGCATGGAAATGCTGTTCGTCGGCATCGAAACCGGCTCTCCCCGGATGCAAAAGCTGATCCACAAGAATCTGAAGCTGGATGATATTTACGACAAGCTGAAATACATCAGCGAAAAGGGCGTCAATGTAACCGCTTCCTTTATGTTCGGCTTCCCCGAGGAAACCGAGGAGGACTTTTCCCAGACCATCGAGCTGATGATGAAAATCAGCAGGCTGCCCCATATCATCGTGCAGCATCACCTCTGCGCCTTCCTCTGCGGAACGGAGCTGACAGAGAAGTATGGTCACCATAGCCTGCGGCTGCCGGTGGTATCGGATATTTCCGGCGAAGTAGCAGTGCAGGAATGTGAGAAACTGATCAGCGAGCACCCGTCTTTGTTTCCCCATTTCTATGAATATAAGACGGAGTTCCGGGATAAGGTCAAGTATTACCCCCAGTTCTTTGCTTGCTGGCAGACCAGAAGACCCATTTACCAGTACATCGCTGATCAATACTACAAGGGTCACCTGTGCGATATGCTCTTTGCCTATACGGCGGCCAACCTGGAAGCGCTGGAAGCAGGAGCGGACCGGCTAACCATGATCGAGCAGGATCAGTTCCTCCAAACCTTCACCGAGGACGAGAATTACGACACGCTGAAAGAGGTGGAGAGATTCCTGCTTTGGAATCGAAAGATGGAAAACGGAAGTACGGAAGTCTTTGGGTTTGATGTGGATGCGCTGCTGAAAGGCGGAGAGATCACAGCCTTAAGAAACCTTCTCTGCGTTGTGACTTATACCGAAAGGGAAAACGGCGAGGGAAGCTATACCTGCCGCAGAATCCTCCGCTAAGCCACGGCGATAGCGTTTGATAACAGTTCGTCCCCGGCACAGCGCAAAATGCGTTGTGCCGGGGCACATTTTTGTAAAAAAGAGGGAAAAGCCTCTTGACAAATCTTTCCTGTTCCGTTATGATGTATGCAGTTAGCAGACGCTAACTGCATATCTTATCATTAGGTGATACCATGGATCTGACAACTGCAATGGAAGGCAAGGAGTACATCATCCAGTCCGTCAATACTGAAGACGATGAGCTCAATGCATTCCTATTTTCCTTAGGCTGCTACACCGGTGAACCTATTACGGTGATTTCCCGGCGCAGAGGCAGCGTGACCGTTTCCATTAAGGACGGCCGATATACTATCGATCCGCAGCTCGCCGCGGCGATTCATGTCTACGCCTGAATTGCGGTCGACTTATTTTTTGAAGGACAGTTAGCAGTCGCTAACTGCGATATGGAGCATCCATCTAGGAGGAAACTATGAGAATTGCTTTTGCCGGCAATCCCAACAGCGGAAAAACCACTATGTACAACGCTCTGACCGGGCGCAACGAGCATGTGGGCAACTGGGCCGGCGTTACTGTGGACAAAAAAGAGGCTCTCATCAAAAGAGCCTACGCGGGGGACAGGGAACTGATGGCAGTGGATCTGCCCGGTACATATTCCATGAGCCCCTTTACATCGGAGGAAGGTGTCACCAGCACCTATATCCAAAATGAGCGCCCGGATGTCATCATCAATATTGTGGACGCTACCAACCTCAGCCGCAGCTTGTTCTTTACCACCCAGCTTCTGGAATTGGGCGTACCTGTGGTGGTGGCGCTGAACAAAGCGGATATCAATAAGAAAAAGCAGACCCGGATTGATGCCAATGCCCTGGCGCTGAAGCTGGGCTGTCCCGTTGTGGAAACGGTTTCCGCCTCTGCCAACCACGAGGGTCTGCAGGAATTGGTGAAAACCGCGATTTCTGTGGCAGAGAAGGGGCAGAATGCGCCGTTTTCACAGTCGATGGCCAACTTGACCAGCAAAAAAGAAGCGGAAGCTGCTGACCGGCAGCGGTATGCTTTTGTAAACGGTATTGTTTCCCAGGTGGAAAGCCGGAAGGTTTTCACCAAAGATCGCAATTCCCAGGATAAGATCGATGCTGTGCTGACATTCCCGGTGGTGGGACTGCTGATTTTCGCTGCTGTCATGTTCCTGGTATTCCAGATCTCCCAGGCCTGGCTTGGCCCCTGGATCGCCGAGGGCATGGAACTGGCAGACGGTACGGTGATCCCCGGCTTCGTGACCCTGATCGACCGGTTTAAGGAATGGGTGGCGGCTGTTTTGGAAAACGCCAATGCCAATGTGTTCCTGGCAGCCCTGCTGACCGAGGGCATTATCGGCGGTGTCAGCGCCGTGGTGGGATTTTTGCCCCTGGTCATGGTTATGTACTTCCTCATCGCGCTGCTGGAGGACTGCGGCTATATGGCTCGGGCCACCGTGGTTTTGGATCCTATTTTCAAGAAGGTCGGCCTTTCCGGCAAATCGGTGATCCCCTTCGTGGTAGGCACCGGCTGTGCCATCCCCGGTATTATGGCTGCCCGAACCATCCGTAACGAGCGTGAGCGCAACGCCACTGCCATGCTGGCACCCTTTATGCCCTGCGGCGCCAAGCTGCCGGTGATTGCCCTGTTTGCCGGCGCGTTCTTCGACGAAGCCTCCTGGGTGGGTACGCTGATGTACTTTGCGGGCATCCTGCTGATCCTGCTGGGCGCTCTGCTGGTCAATCAAATTACCGGCAACAATCGCAGGAAATCCTACTTTATCATTGAGCTTCCCGAGTATAAGTTCCCCAGTCTGAAGCGGGCAGCGGTGTCTATGGTCAGCCGTGGCTGGGCTTATATTGTCAAGGCCGGCACGGTGATCCTGTTGTGCAATACGGTGATCTACATAATGCAGTCCTTTGACTGGAATCTGCAGTTGGTGGAAGAAGGGATGGCGCATACCTCCATCCTGGCATCCATCGCCAATCCCGTTGCGGTGCTGTTGCTGCCGGTGATCGGTATCACCGCCTGGCAGATGGCCGCTGCGGCAGTCACCGGCTTTATCGCCAAGGAAAATGTGGTAGGCACATTGGCAGTGTGCTACGGCATCTCCAACCTCATCGATACCGAGGCGCTGGAAATGGCCCAGGGCGCCGGGGCAGAGGTGGCAGCGATCTTTGGTATCACCAAGGTGGCGGCGCTGGCGTATCTGATGTTCAACCTGTTTTCGCCCCCTTGCTTTGCGGCTATCGGCGCTATGAACGCCGAGATCAAGGATAAAAAATGGCTGTGGGGCGGCATTGGCCTGCAGCTTGGTACCGGCTATTCCGTGGGGTATCTGGTCTATACCATTGGCACGCTGATTACCGACCCGGCAGCACTGCACGTGCCGGCAGCCATCGGCGGCGGTCTGGCGGTGGCGGTGTTTGGGGCAGTGCTGGTGTTCCTCTGCGTAAAGGCGGATAAGACTGCCAAAGCTGAGCTTGCCCTGAAAGGGAGGAGGTAAGCCATGAACCCTATCGATTTTGTGATTATCGGAATCCTGGTGCTGATCCTGGGCTTTGCCGCCTGGTGCATTTATAAGTCCAGGAAAAGCGGGAAAAAATGCATGGGCTGCCCGGATAACTGCGCCTGTTCCAAGGGAAATTGCGGCGGTGGCTGCAACGGCTGCCAAAATAAGCAAAAATAGCAAAACAGCCCACGGATAGGTGGGCTGTTTTCATAGCTTCACAGGCACAGTGTTTCGGATTTCCATACTTTCCGGCGTAACGGCACAGTCCATGGCAAGGATCGTCACGCCGTTGGCCGCGGCCTCCCGGAGGGCAGCGCCAAAAGCCGGATCGGTGGCATCGTTGGGGTGGAGGTACTTCACATCTGCCATCTGAATCACGAACAGCACATAAGCACCGTAGCCATCCTTGGCCGCCTGGGTCAGTCCTTTCAGATGCTTCGCGCCACGCGCTGTGGGGGCGTCGGGGAATGCGCAAACGCCATCATTCTCCAGGGTCACACCCTTGACCTCCAAAAAGCACCGCTTGCGATCCATGAGAAAGGAAAAATCAAACCGGGATTCGCCATGGACGGACTCTGCCTTAAGCTGCTCCAGTTCACCCAGTCCGCCGCTCATGAGCCACTGTCTGGCGGCGATGTTGGGGGCTTGGGAGTCCATATTGATGCACCGCTGACCCTTTTGTACCGCAATTAAGTCAAATAGGGTCTTGCG
Source organism: Oscillospiraceae bacterium (assembly GCA_015068125.1). Classification (GTDB taxonomy): domain Bacteria; phylum Bacillota; class Clostridia; order Oscillospirales; family Oscillospiraceae; genus Faecousia. Next base: position 36,399 of record SVLD01000008.1, read on the forward strand.
GTTGGGATTGCTGCTTTTTTGGCACCAAACCCGAGATCCTGGCACTAAAAGTTCCCGGCAGCGTCCGGTGTTTTTCACATGGCAGATTTCCTCGCGGCCGTCGATTTCCACATGGGCGATAAAGCGGTTCGGCCGGGAACGGAAGATGCCGGAAACCATATTTTCGTAGCGCATAGCCTCACCTCTTGCTATTATGGTAGCAGATTTTTAATATTTCGCAAGAGGCAGAATTTGGGGTTGACAATCGTGATATTTGTGGTATAATCTTACCTGTTCCGATATGGAGGCATAGCTCAGCTGGTTAGAGCGCATGCTTCACACGCATGAGGTCACAGGTTCGAGTCCTGTTGTCTCCACCAAAACCCTTGAAATTGCTTAGGTTTCAAGGGTTTTCTCTTTTTCTGCTTCAAAAGCCAGACCTCATGCCTAAATCACACTTTTTGAGAAAGGCATGAGGTCTAAAATTATGGCAAAAAGAATCACTATGTATGGTCAATCCCGCAAACCGTTAGTGGAGGTTTTCGACGAATTTGTCGTATCGCAAACAGCACAGGGATTGTCTGAAATCACCCTTTCCAACTACCGGCGGCATCTGCACAGCATCTCCAATCATCTGGACATCCAGAAGCCTATGGACACCTTCGATGACTTTTCTCCCTTGGCTCAATTAAATCCTCAGAAAGATAAAATACGAAGAAGCAAATAACTACGAAACCAAAAGCAAGCAACAAAGGAGTAAGATTCAAGCAAGAATCTTACTCCTTTGAAACATCTTTTGTATATATTTTAGAGGCAAGCTATACGAAACTTACTCATCATGTAACGAATCGAACATTGCTTTTACAGTCGGAGCGTTTTTTGTCAGTTTCTTGATTGTCAAATCCTCGGCCTTGTTATTGGCAAGACGCAGATTATTCTCAGAGGATAGGAGAGCATCCTTTGTTTTCTGCAAGTGGTCAATAGTCTTATCAATTTCTTCGATGGCCTTTTGAAACTTCTCGCTGGCAAGACGATAGTTTCGGGTAAACCCCTCTTTGAATGCCATCATATTCTCTTCAAAATTCTGAATATCTACCTGCTGATTGCGCACAACTTGCAGTTCCTGCTGATACTTTAGGGAGTTTAGTGCTGCGTTTCGCAAAAGGGTGATAATTGGGATGAAAAACTGTGGACGAATAACATACATTTTGGGATACTTATAAGAAACATCCACAATGCCATTGTTGTAGTATTCATCGTCGATTTCCAGAAGGGAAACGAGAACGGCATATTCACAGCCCTTTTCGCGGCGGTCTTTGTCCAGTTCCTTGAAGAAATCTTCATTTTTATGCTTTGTAGCAGTGGTGTCCATTTCGTTCTTCATCTCGAACATGATGGAGATGAACTCTGTTCCATCTGCGGATTCTCTGAAAATGAAGTCGCCCTTGCTGCCGTTCTTGGCATCGTTGTCTTTCTCAAAATAAGCATTGGGGAACGCAGTCATGCGCAAGGAGTTGAATTGATTCAAGCAAGTAGCCAATGATGTCATAGGCGGACTTGGTGTGGTGAGCGTCGGAGTATTTCAGCAAATATTGCAGAACCACATAGGTCTTCAGTCTTTGATTGGCTTGCTTGCCGTGCTTTGGGCCTTTGCTCAGATTTCCCTCCCGCTCAGCACGATACTTCTCTCACATGTTTTCGACCATAGGAAATCCGCTCCTTTTGAAAGTGCATTTTCAAATAGTATAGCACAGCGAGAGTAAAGAGAAAAGGGTAGATTTCTCCACCCTTTTTTCGCAACATGCGGTTAGAACGCGGGGCAAGGCGTTACAAAGCTTGTTTCTTGGCGCGGAACACCTTAACTACGAGCTCGATAAAATCCCACACAGGTGGTTCAAGCCATTTGTCATAGAGGATACACATGTATAATGCCTGGTGCCAGTTGCGCAGAGGGATAAACCGAATGCCGGGTCGGTTCTCTACGCATTCGTTTGGGACAAAGGCAATACCCATGCCGCTGTCCACCAGATCCAACGCCGCGCGTGCCGTATCCACCGTGCAAAGCACCGCCTCATCCGTGGGAGCACCTGTGGTCCATTCCTTGAAACTCCTGGCTACATCATAATTGAATACTACCTGTGGTTCTCCAACCACTTCACGGGGATCTATAAAATCCCGGTTTGCGAGGGGGTGGGCAAGGGGTACAGCCACAAAGAAATCTCTTTCATACAGCTTGCGGAAATGCAGGCTTCTGTCACGGTCGGAGGAGTCCACGATGGCCATATCCAGCTTCTCCTGGCGCACCATATCCATGAGCTGCTCGGAAGAGGATTCCGTCATATGGAAACGGATTCGTTTATTATTGCGAGCATACTTCACCATTTCTCGGGCCAGGAGTCCATCCAAGGTACCGGAGACCACGCCCATTCGTATTACCACCGGTGCTTGGGTCCTGCTGTCACGCAGCAATAGCGATGCACTGTGGAGCTTTTGGATCGCATCCTCCACAGTCTCTTGATAGAAGCGCCCCTCATCAGTTAGCCGGATATTGCGCCCCACCTTCTCAAAGAGTTTCACACCTCCCAGCTCCGTTTCAAGATTATGAATGGCGCTGCTGAGGGCCGGCTGAGAAATGCCCAGCCGGGCTGCCGCGGTAGTATAATGCTCCGTCTGTGCCAGAACAGAAAAATACAGCAAATTGTTGTAGTTCATGGACGCACTTCCAATATATAGATTAAACTTATAAATAAAGTACCATAACTTTATTGGTTTTTGCAAGTAAAATCTGTATAATTATCGAGGTTTTGGCAAAAAAACTGTCTTTCCGTCGCTCTGTGCGGCGGAATTCGTGTTTTTATTGCAGGTTTAAGGCGGTAAAAAACAAATTTTAGATATATATATGGAGGTAAGCAATGGCTCATATTAACGAGGCCGGTGTCAAGAAGATCAATGAGATCTGCGATCGTTACATCGGCGAGAAGACTCCTCTGATGATGATCCTCAGTGACATCCAGAACGAGTACGGCTACATTCCCCTGGAGGTCCAGCAGATCGTTTCCAAGAAGACCGGCATTTCCGTGGCAGAGATCTACGGTGTCGTCACCTTCTATTCCTTCTTCTCCCTGGAGCCGAAGGGCAAGTATGTCATCGGCTGCTGCCTAGGTACTGCCTGCTATGTTAAGGGTGCGCAGCAGATCATCGACAAGTTTTCCGAGATCCTGGGTGTAAAGCCCGGTGAGACTACTGCTGACGGCTTATTCACCATCGACGCTCTGCGCTGCATCGGCGCTTGCGGCATTGCTCCTGCTGTTACTATCAACGGCAAGGTCTACCCCAAGATGACCGTGGATGCTGTCCAGGGTGTTGTGGAAGAGTATCTGGCTAAGGAGGGTAAGTAAATGAAAAATTTCACTGAACTCGATCAAAAGATTTGCAGCTGTACCGATGCGCTGACTGCCAAGATGGACGGCAGCAACGGCAAGCGTGCTATTCTGCTGTGCGGCGGCACTGGTTGTATCTCCTCCAATTCTATGGACATCAAGGCTAAGTTTGAAAAGCTGGTAGAGGAGAACGGTCTGCAGGATAAGGTGACTGTCAATATTGTTGGCTGTTTCGGTTTCTGTTCTCAGGGTCCTTTCGTTAAGATTTTCCCCGAGGATACTCTGTACCGTTTGGTCTCTCTGGACGATGTGGATGAGATCTTCGAAAAGGATATCATGGGCGGTGAGATTATCGAGCGCCTGCTGTATGTGGAGCCTAACTCCGGCGAGAAGGTTGCCAAGCAGGAGGATATCAACTTCTACAAGAAGCAGAAGCGTGTTGCCCTCCATGGCGGTGGTGTCATCAATCCTGAAGACATCAACGAGGCTATGGGCTATGGTGCGTTCCAGGGCCTGAAGCGTGCTCTGAATATGAAGCCCCAGGAAGTGATCGACGAGGTTCTGGCTGCAGGCCTCCGTGGCCGTGGCGGCGCTGGTTTTCCCTCCGGCCGCAAGTGGTCTTTTGCTGCAGCCAATGCTGCTGACCAGAAGTATGTGGTCTGCAACGGTGACGAAGGCGACCCCGGTGCATTTATGGACCGATCCATCCTGGAGGGCAATCCCTATGCCGTTATTGAAGGTATGATGATCGCCGGTTACGCTATTGGCGCTACCGAAGGTTACTTCTATGTCCGTGCTGAGTACCCCATTGCTGTTAACCGTCTGCGTAACGCTATCAAGCAGATGAACGAGGCTGGCATTTTGGGCGAGAACATTATGGGTACGGGTTTTAGCTTCCAGGCACATATCCGTCTGGGTGCCGGTGCATTCGTTTGCGGTGAGGAAACCGCTCTCTTAAACTCCATCGAGGGTAAGCGCGGTATGCCCCGTCCCCGTCCTCCGTTCCCCGCAGTGAAGGGTTTGTGGGGCAAGCCCACCATCGTGAACAATGTTGAGACCCTGGCTTGCGTTCCCTACATCCTCCGGGAGGGTGCTGCCGAGTTTGCATCCTGTGGTACTGAAAAGTCCAAGGGCACCAAGGTGTTCGCATTGGGCGGCAAGGTCAACAATGTTGGTCTGGTGGAGATCCCCATGGGTACGACTCTGCGTGAACTGATCTATGCCATCGGCGGCGGTATCCCCGATGGCAAGAAATTCAAGGCTATTCAGACCGGTGGTCCCTCCGGTGGCTGCCTGACCGAGAAGGATCTTGATGAGCCTATCGACTTTGATAACCTGGTTGCCCGTGGCTCTATGATGGGTTCCGGTGGCGCTATCGTTATGGACGAAGACAACTGCATGGTTGACGTTGCTAAGTTCTATATGGAGTTCATCTGCGACGAATCCTGCGGTAAGTGCTCTCCCTGCCGTATCGGCACCAAGCGGATGCTGGAAATCCTGACCCGTATCACCGAGGGTAACGGCACAATGCAGGATTTGGATGAACTGGAAGAGCTGGGTCAGACCGTTAAGGCCAATTCTCTGTGCGCTCTGGGTCAGACTGCTGCTAACCCCATCATTTCTACTCTGACACATTTCCGTCATGAGTATCTGGCACACATCCAGGACAAGACCTGCCCCGCTAAGGTATGTAAGAACCTGATGAGCTACACCATCGAGCAGGACAACTGCGTTGGCTGTGGCCGCTGCGCAAAGGCATGCCCTGCGGATGCCATCGCCAAGACCGATTACACTGCCCCCGGCAAGAAACTGCCTTCCTACCAGATCGACCCCATGAAGTGTGTCAAGTGCGGCGCATGTATGGCGACCTGTAAGCTGAAGGCAATTGTTAAGAAGTAAGGAGGAAACGAGAAATGGTGAATATTAAGATCGAAGGCGTTTCCTATCAGGTGGAAGAGGGCCTGACTATCCTGGAGGCTGCCAAAAAGTGTGGCTACGAAATTCCCTCTCTGTGTGCTTTTAATCACGGTGAGTGCAACAATGGTTCCTGCCGTGTTTGCTTGGTTGAGGTGGTAGGCGCAAGAGGCCTGGTTGCTTCCTGTGTGTACCCCGTTAACGAGGGTATGGAGATTATCATCTCCAGCCCCAAGGCGACCGATGCTCGCCGTGCTTCCGTGGAACTGCTGCTGAGTAACCACAACATCAACTGCCAGCAGTGCGATAAGAACGGCAAGTGCGAACTGTTACATGTGGCCGGCATCACCGGTGCCCGTGAGGGCCGTTACCAAGGCAGCAAGACCGAGACCACGTATGACGAGCTGTCTCCCGCCATCATCCGTGATACCTCCAAGTGCATTCTGTGCGGCCGCTGTGTTGCTCGCTGCAAGAACGCTCACGGTGAGGATATGGGTATTCTGGGCTTTGAGAACCGTGGTTTCAATACCATCGTTGCTCCTGCCGAGAACCGCTCCTTCCTGAACTCTCCCTGCATTCAGTGTGGCCAGTGTGTCAGCGTTTGCCCCACCGGCGCTCTGATGGAGAAGTCCGAAATTGGTAAGGTTGACGCAGCATTCAAGGCCGGCAAGCATGTTGTGGTGCAGACCGCTCCTGCTGTCCGTGCTGCTCTGGGCGAAGAGTTCGGTATGCCCGTCGGTACTCCCGTAACCGGTAAGATGGTTGCCGCGCTGAAGCGTCTGGGCTTCCACAAGGTTTACGACACCAACTTTGCTGCTGACCTGACCATTATGGAAGAAGGCACCGAGTTGCTGGGTCGCATTCAGAACGGCGGCGTCCTGCCGATGATCACTTCCTGCTCTCCCGGCTGGATCAACTACGCTGAGTATAACTACGGCGACCTACTGCCCCACCTGTCCACCTGCAAGTCTCCCCACCAGATGCAGGGCGCTGTTATTAAGTCCTACTATGCTGAAAAGAATGGCATTGATCCGAAAGACATTTTTGTTGTGTCCATCATGCCATGTACTGCCAAGAAGGATGAGAAGGCTCGTGACCAGCTGAAGGTGAATGGTCTTGCCGACGTGGATGCAGTTCTGACCACCAGAGAGCTTGCCAAGATGATCAAGCGTGCAGGTATCCTGTTCACCCGCCTTCCTGACGAAGCGTACGATCAGGACCTGATGGGTGAATACACCGGCGCAGGTGTTATCTTCGGTGTCACAGGCGGCGTTATGGAAGCCGCCCTGCGTACAGTTTACTTTGTTCTCACCGGCAAGGAACATGAAGCTATCAAGTTCGAGGCTGTTCGTGGCTTCGAAGGTGTCCGTGAGGCTTCTCTGGACATTAACGGTATGACCGTCAATGTGGCTATTGCTCACGGCATGAAGAACGCAAAGGTGCTGCTGGACGAGATCCGTGAGGGCAAGTCCAAGTACCACTTCATCGAGATCATGGGTTGCCCCGGTGGTTGTATCTCCGGCGGTGGTCAGCCCATCGTCCGTTCCTGCTTCCTTCCCAACGAGGATGATGATATTCAGGACACCTTCCGCGCCAAGCGGGCGGCTGCCCTGTACTCCGAGGACGAGCGCCAGCAGCTGCGCCAGTCCCACAAGAACACCCAGGTACAGAAGCTGTACGATGAGTTCCTGGGCAAGCCCAATTCCCATAAGGCTCACGAACTGCTGCACACTACTTATCAGGCAAGAGTCGGTTTCAACGACTGACTTTTCCAGGTTTTCCGTGCACCCCCTTGTACGGAGGACATGTTTCCTCAGGGGATCCCGGATTTGCCCAATCCTCGGGATCCCCGCCTTCTTTTTGTGATCTTAGATAAGGAGAAACGATATGAAACAATTTGAACTAAAATACGGCTGTAATCCTAATCAAAAGCCTGCTTCTTTGTATATGCACGATGATAGCGAGTTGCCCATCGAGATTCTGAACGGCCGTCCCGGTTACATCAACTTTATGGATGCCCTGAACTCCTGGCAGTTAGTCAAGGAACTGAAGGCTGCTACTGGTATGCCTTGCGCTACCTCCTTTAAACATGTTTCTCCCACCTCTGCCGCTGTGGGCAAGGTGCTGCCCTTAGAATTGAAGAAGGCTTGTTTTGTAGAGCATGTAGAAGGCCTGGATAAGAATCCTCTGGCTTGCGCCTATGTTCGCGCCCGTGGTACTGACCGCATGTGTTCCTTCGGTGACTGGGTGGCTCTCAGTGATGTCTGCGATGATCTGACTGCTTCCTTGATCGCTCCTGAGGTTTCTGACGGTGTAATCGCGCCTGGCTATACTGAAAAAGCTTTGGAGATTTTGAAGTCCAAGCGCAAGGGTAGCTATAATGTGGTCAAAATTGATCCCCATTATATTCCCGATGTTCAGGAGCGCAAGCAGGTCTTTGGTATCACCTTTGAGCAGGGGCGCAACAATTTCAAGATCGATGCTGATCTGCTGAATAACATCGTTACTGAAAACAAGGATCTGCCTGAGGATGCTAAGATCGACCTGATCGTATCCCTGATCACCTTGAAGTACACCCAGTCCAACTCTGTTTGCTTTGCTTATGACGGACAGGCGATCGGTGTTGGTGCCGGTCAGCAGAGCCGTATCCACTGCACCCGCCTGGCAGGCACTAAGGCTGATACATGGTTCCTGCGCCAGCATCCCAAGACTCTGGGCCTGAAGTTCCGTGCGGATCTGGGCCGTGCTAACCGTGACAATGTGATCGACGGCTACATCAACGGCAACGAAGAGGATGTTTGCGCCGATGGCATTTGGCAGAACTACTTTACCGAGCAGCCCGAGCGCCTGACCGAAGGCGATAAGAAGGCCTGGTTAGCATCCCGCCGCAATGTTTCATTGGGTAGTGACGCATTCTTCCCCTTCAGCGATAACATCAAGCGCGCCTTTGTCTCCGGTGTTAAGTACATCGCAGAGCCCGGCGGCTCTATCCGCGATGATCTGGTCATCGAAGAGTGCAACAAGAAGGGCATGGTCATGGCCTTTACCGGCATGCGTCTGTTCCACCACTAAGTTAAAACAACCTGACATTAAGCTTCTCGCTGCGTGAAAGGTGCGTATACAGTATTTTGCTTCATGGGATGCCTATGAGGTTTACTGCAGCTGCACCATTTATGGAGTAGCTGCAGTTTTATTTTGGAGGTAAGTTTTATGGAAACACGAGTTGCGGTTATGAGCATCATTGTTGAAAACATGGATTCAGTAGAACCGCTGAACGCACTTTTACACGGCAGCGGAAAATACATCATTGGCAGAATGGGAATTCCCTATCACAAGCGGGGTATCAGCATTATCTCCATCGCGCTGGATGCACCGCAGGATGCCATTGCTGCATTGGCAGGTAAGATCGGTAACCTGAAAGGAATCAGTGTGAAAACCGCCTATTCCAGCGTTATCAGTAAAGATTAAACATATAGAAAGAGGTATTATTATGCGTAAGAAAGTTTTATGGATCACAGAAACAGCAGTTATGCTGGCATTACTCGTTACTCTGCAGGCTCTGACTAAGCCTATGGGACAGTTGGTTACCGGCTCCTGCGTGAATGCAGTATTAGCGATTGCTGTACTGCTTGTAGGCATGAGCAGCGGCATTACGATTGCACTGATCAGCCCCGTGTGTGCATATCTGTTTGGTATTGCACCGAACTTCGTAACAGTTCTGCCCATTATGATCGGCAATGTGTGCTTTGTGGTTCTGCTGCGGCTGATCGCAGGCTCCAGTCACAAGCCTATCTGGCGGCAGCCGGTAGCCTTGGTAGCTGCAGCCGGTGTGAAGTTCGCTGTGCTGTATTTGCTGGTAGTTGAAGTTATCTGCGGCATTGCTTCCGGCGCTTTGCTGGGCAAAAAACTGGGCGATGTAGTGGTTTTGGCACCTCCTATGCTGAAAATGCTGCCTACCATGTTCGCTTGGCCCCAGCTGTTCACCGCCCTGATCGGTGGTGCAGTAGCCCTGCTTATCACCCCTGTGCTCCGTAAGGCATTACGTAAATAACCAGCGCAGCATTAATAGACGAAAACCACCCATTTTGCTATGGTGAAGTGACCCCAAAAAGTTAGACAAATATTGCTTTGCTGAATGGCATGCGGTCTGATTTGAGAAGAAGAACGCAGTCTGCACTAACTTAAGATCCGAAAAAACGTTGTATTACAATGGTTTTGGTCGGTTAATCCGGACTCCACCTCAGAGGTGAAGCCTCGGCACTTCTTCACACGCATGAGGTCACAGGTTCGAGTCCTGTTGTCTCCACCAAAAAAGACACCACCCAAAAGGGTGGTGCCTTTTTTGGTGAAAATGAGACACAGGACGAGCACCCATCTAAATGCCACAGTCCGGTGGACTGTGGCAGCCACCAGTGTGAAAGTGGCCGTTTTGTCGGTACAAAAAGCAAAACTATATTAGCCTACGCATGATCAGCGAATTCGTCAGGGTGATTTGAATTTGGCGTTGCAGCTCTATAAAGGAAATGACTGCGAAAAAACATTGAAATATTTTGCATCTCTCAATCCTCAGCTGGCTCAGACGGTACGTGCTACAGCGAATAAGCCTGCAGCCAAAAACAATAACACCGCAGCCAAGCCTGCACCCGCCCCAGCACCGAAGCCCCGCGCTACTGCAGAGGCCAGTGTCCGTTGTGCCAAGTGCGGTACTGTTGCAGCTTCCGGCAATAAGTTCTGCCCGGAATGCGGCTACTCCCTGATCCCGGAGCCCCCCAAGCAGAAAATCTGTTCCAACTGTGGCGAGGTGTTGGCAAGTAATGTAAAATTCTGTGTCAACTGCGGCAGTAAACAGTAAGCGTCAAAATTACTGAAAGGACACCACCTAAAAGGGTGGTGCCCTTTTTGGTTTCTGCCCAGGGTGCAAAAATGCAAATCGAGGGGTTGTTGCCGGGGCGATGGAGTGAAGAAATATTTTGCTCCTCATCCGTCACGCCTTCGGCGTGCCACCTTCTCCAAAGGGGAAGGCTTTGTGTGGCTGCAACACCATCATAACAAAAACCCAGGGAGCCCCGTCGGGCTCCCTGGGTTTTCTCAATCTCCCTTATATTTTTTTCGGGTGGCCTGGCCGCCCCGGATATGCCGCTGTTGTTTATTGGTATCCAGTACCTGCCGCACCTGCTCATAAAGGAGCTTGTTGCACTGCGGGAGCCGCTGCTGCAGGTCTTTGTGTACGGTGGATTTGGAAATGCCAAAATGCCCTGCGGCACCTCTTACGGTGGCGCCGGTCTCGATCATGTACACAGCCAGTTCGCAGGCGCGTTCTTCAATGGTATCTGACATGATATCCCCTCCGATGCTGTGTGCTACCAAAAAAACAATATGCTGCCGCCGGAGGGAATATGCGTTCTTGACAGGCTAACACAAAGCGGGTAAAATAAAAGAAATATGTATGAAAAACAAGGAGGAGCATGAGATGATCTGCTTCCACAACGATTACAGCGAAGGCTGCCACGAGAGCATTTTGCGGCGGCTGCAGCAGACAAATTTGGAGCAAACCCCCGGCTATGGCGAGGATGCCTACTGCGCCATGGCGGCGGAAAAAATTCGGACTTTGTGCAAACAGCCTGACCTGGCTGTACATTTTTTGGTGGGTGGAACCCAGACGAATCTGACGGTGATCGATGCCGCACTGCGACCTCACCAAGGCGTGATTTCTGCCGCCAGCGGCCATATCCATGTCCATGAAACCGGCGCGGTGGAAGCCACCGGCCACAAGGTTCTGGCAGTTCCCTCAAATGATGGAAAAATTACTGCCCGGCAGGTGGAGCAGGTGGTGCTGGAGCAGCGCCATTCCGGTGCAGCAGAGCACATGGTGCAGCCCAAGATGGTCTACATATCTCATCCCACAGAGCTGGGAACCCTGTATTCCCTGGCTGAACTGGAGGCCGTTTCCGCAACCTGTAAGCAGTATGGCCTGAGCCTGTTTCTCGATGGCGCCCGGTTGGGCTATGGCCTGGAATCCGAGGGCGCCGATGTGACCCTGGCAGACCTTGCCCGGCTGTGCGATGTATTTTATATTGGCGGCACCAAGGTGGGCGCTCTGTTTGGCGAGGCGGTGGTGATCTCCAACCCGGCCATCAACGAGGATTTCCGTTATCTGATCAAGCAGCACGGCGGCATGCTGGCAAAGGGACGGCTTCTGGGACTGCAGTTCGACGCCCTGTTTACCGATGATTTGTATTTCAAGCTGGGTCGCCATGCCATTGTCCTGGCCGAGCAGATCAGAAATACGCTTTCCCAGTTGCATATCCCCCTGCTGGTGGATAACCCTACAAACCAGATTTTCCCCATCATGTCGGACGCTGCTTTGGCAGAACTGGGCAAATCCTTTACCTTTACCGAGCAGGAGCGGGTGGATGAAACCCACCGTGCGGTGCGGCTGTGTACAAGCTGGGCCACCACCCAGGAAAATGTGGACAAGCTCTGCGAAGATATTTGCCGAATTTACAAAAATTTAGAAAACTGAAAATAGGATCCTGTTATAATAACAAAAAAGGGGGTAGGATAAGTGGAATTGAATAAAAAAACCCTGCGCAACATCTTCCTGGGTGTTGCCGGATGCATCCTCTTATATTGGCTGCTGCACGAAACAGAACGCCTGAAAGTGATTTGGGGATCTGTGGTAAATGTGCTTTCGCCCTTCCTCGTGGGCGCGGCCCTGGCCTTTGTGCTGAATGTGCCCATGCGAGCCATTGAACGGCTGCTGCGGAAAATTAAAAAGGACGGATTGCGCCGCGCGCTGGCCATTGTGCTGACATTGCTGGTGGTGGCACTGGTGCTGACCGGCGTGATTTGGCTGCTGGTACCGCAGTTGATTGATACGCTGCAGTCCTTGATCGCCACGATCCCGGCATTTATTGCCCGGGTGCAGAACAATGTCATGGGCTTCCTGAATGACAGACCGCAAATCCTGGAGTGGCTCCAGAACAATACAAGCCTCCAGGACTTTAATTGGCAGAGTCTCATCGAAAGAGCTGTGGATCTGGCATCCAACAGTGTCACGGTGATTTTCAATACCGCCGTTTCCCTGGTTGTGGAGCTGTCCACTGGCATCTTCAATGCGGTGCTGAGCATTGTGTTTGCCATCTACTGTCTGGGACGGAAGGAAATTCTGGCTCGGCAGGGAAGACGGCTTGTCTATTCTGTGTTGCCGGAAAAGGCGGCTGACGAAGTCATCCGGATCCTGCGGATGACCAACGCCTCTTTCTCTAATTTCATTTCCGGCCAGGGTCTGGAAGCGCTGATTCTCGGCGCCATGTTTGCGGTGAGCATGCTGATTTTCGGCATGCCCTATATACCGCTGATTTCCGTGATTATTTCGGTAACGGCCCTGGTGCCCATTGTAGGTGCTTTTGTGGGCTGTTTCATCGGCGCGTTCTTTATCCTGATGCAGAATCCCACCATGGCATTCTGGTTTGTGATCATGTTCCTGGTTCTGCAGCAGATTGAAGGCAATCTGATCTATCCCAGAGTGGTAGGTACATCCATTGGCCTGCCGGGTATGTGGGTGCTGGTGGCGGTGGCCATCGGCGGCGATATTATGGGCGTTGGCGGCATGCTGCTGATGATCCCCCTGGCGGCTGTGGTCTATGCGCTGCTCCGGGAGTTTACAGACAAGCGTGTTGCAGCCAAAGGAATTCCCAGAGATAAGCTCCAGGCTCATCCCCCGGAACTGAAATCCGGCTTCAAAAAGAAGCGTGAGCAGAGAAAGGCGAAGAAAAATCTGGTCAAGAATGCCGCAAAAGAACAGACCGAAAAAGAAACCGATGACTAAGTGCCTGCTTTCCTTTGCCCTGATCGCGGTTCTCTTGGCGGGATGCGCCGTGCCGCCGGTGGTTGGCACGGAGCAATCTTCCTTGCGTACGGAGTTTGGCTCTGTTTCCACGGCAGCCTCTTCCGAGCCTACGGAGCATACACAGCCCACGGTAACAACGGAGCCCACGCAGCCCACAGAGCCGGAAAAACCCCCGTTTATCCCTCCTGCGGTGGAAGCCAAGGAGCCGGCGGATTCCGATATGGTCCGGGTGAAGGATTATATTCCCGATGTGGCGGTGGAGCTGAAGTATGCCACAGAGGATAATATCAGCGGCAAGGTCGTTTACGAATTTACCGAAGCCTACCTGCGTTACGGCACGGTGAAAAAGCTGGCTAGGGTGCAGGAGACTCTGAAAACCCATGGCCTATCCCTGAAAATCTGGGATGCCTACCGCCCCGTTTACGGGCAGTATCGGCTGTGGGATGCCTGTCCGGATCCTACTTATGTTTCCAGGCCGGATGTGGGCGTCCGGGCCCACTGTCGGGGTCATGCGGCGGATATTACCTTGACGGATGCCGGTGGCAATGACCTGGAAATGCCTACGGGCTTTGACAATTTTACCGCCCTGGCAGACCGGGATTATGCCGATTGCACCCCGGAAGCCGCGGAAAATGCCAAACTTTTGGAAGATATCATGCTTGCCAATGGCTTCTACGGTTACAGCAAGGAATGGTGGCACTATGTGGATTACGATGATTATCCTCTGGAAACTACCGTGGATCCGGCTGTCGTATCCCTTTGGTACGCAAGCTGCAACCAAAGCATGTCCCTGCGCAAGGCACCGGACACTACCTCTGCATCTATTCGCAGTATCGGCAGGGGCGAAGTGATGACCCTCTTGGGGTGGGATGGGAAGTTTGCCTATGTGGACTATGCGGGCTACCGGGGCTATGTGCTGGCCAACTATATCCTGCCGGCAGAACAATGGACAAGTAAGCTGTCGGTGGTAAAAGCAACCACATCTTACAGCTACGATACGCTGTGTACAGACATGGTAACGCTGTCCAAGCAATACCCGGAAAGCACCCGGCTGACCTATATCGGCGCCAGCGAAAACGGCAGACAGATCCCGGTGTTGGTGGTTGGTAAGCCTGAATCCGAGAACCAGATTCTGCTCCAGGCCGGCATCCACGGCAGAGAGCATATGACCTGCTGGCTGCTGATGGCCATGACGGAGCTTTGGCTGGCAGAGGGTAGAGTAGATGCCTGGGACGTGTGCTTTCACATTCTGCCTATGACCAACCCTGATGGCGTGACCATCTCCCAAGCGGGTAAGCTGCCTGCGGATTTGGAAGCGGTCTACGCCAATGACATTCAGAAAAAGTATACCAATCTAAGCAAGTCTGCCTATGCCGCCCAGTGGAAGGCTAACGCCAAGGGTGTGGACTTAAACCGGAACTTTGACATGGGCTGGAACGCCTACCAGGGAAGACCTGATCCCTCCAGTGAATGCTACAAAGGCGAAGCGCCTTTCAGCGCTGCGGAAGCGAAGGCTCTGCGGGATTACACCCTGGCCTATGACCTTGATGCCACGGTGAGTTACCATGCCTCCGGCAGCATCCAGTATATTGGTGATCGCTCCCAGACCCTGGCAAGGGAAATCACCTTTGTCACGGGCTATGCCGCGCTGAGCGCCGCCCAGACCGATGCCGCGGGCTACCGGGATTGGGCAGAGGGTATTCTGAAAATTCCCTCCGTCACAGTGGAGATTGGCAGCTTTGCTGCTCCTCTTGCGGAAAGAGAACTGGAAAGTCTCCTGGCGAGAAATGCGGGTGTTCTGAAAGCACTGGCCAAGTGGGTCTTGATAAAGTAAAAAACAGGGTACGAAAAGTACCCTGTTTTTATATTGTCGAAAACTCGTAATTTTCAAATTTCAGCCGGTCGCCCACATCAATACCGAAGGGCAGCAGGGCGATGGCAACCTCGGATACCACGCCGGTGTCGTCATACTTGACAAAGGCGTAATCTCCCCGAATGTCGATGACAGTGCAGAGCATAAAGCCTCCTGTTATGGAACATTTCTGTAATTTTCGTAGGGGTCCATGGGGTTCATCAAAAAGGAGAGCAGAGTTCGCCGGCCATCCTCGCTGCCCTCGGTGCAGCATTCTGCAGCTGTGCTGATCAATGCGGTGACGGTAACCGCCGCCAGACCAATGCCAAGGGACAGCAGTAACGCACCGGAAGTCCAACGCTGCCGCACCAGCGTGCCAAATATCAAAGCAAGCTCAAAAAAGATCAGCAAAGGGAAGAATTGCATGGGGCAGAGCAGTCCCCGGAAACGCCGAAAATGCACCTCGCAGCCCTCATCCGTCCGTTTAACATAGCCCATGGCGGCGTTCTTCTGGTTAGTGATCCGACGGTTGTATTCCCAGCCAGAATGGTAGGTCACATAGAAGCAATTTCCGACAAAAAAGCCGGTAAATCGCTCTGCGCCAAATTGCAAATGACCTTCCATTTGCCCTTTCATGGCAGCTAAATAGGCACTTTTGGGAAGATTGGATTGAAAAATCATACAAAATCCTCCTTTTGAAAAACCCGCCCCTGTTACCAGGGGCGGGCGCTGTTTTGGAGATTAGTCCTTGTACATCTCGACCAGCTTCTTCAGGTGCTCCCAACGCTCCTTGGCAGCTTCTTCGTTCTTCACGAACAGCTCCTTGGCGCGCTCGGGGAACTCGCGGGTCAGACGGCTGTAACGAGCCTCGTTCATCAGGAAGTCCTGATAACCATCCTTGGGATCCTTGCTGTCCAGCTGGAACTTGCCGGTCTCCTTGGAGGGATCGAAGCGGAACAGGTTCCAGTAACCGCAGTCAACAGCCTTCTTCATCTCGGCCTGGCAGTTGGTCATGCCGCCCTTGATGGAGTGCATTTCACAGGGAGCGTAGCCGATGATCAGGGAAGGACCGTTGTAAGCCTCAGCCTCGCAGATAGCCTTGATGGTCTGAGCCTGGTTAGCACCCATGGCGATCTGAGCGACGTAAACATAGCCGTAGCTCATAGCGATCTCAGCCAGGGACTTCTTCTTGGTCTCCTTACCGGAAGCAGCGAACTGAGCAACCTGGCCAATGTTGGAGGCCTTGGAAGCCTGACCGCCGGTGTTGGAGTAAACCTCGGTGTCGAAGACGAAGATGTTCACGTCCTTATTGGAGGCCAGAACATGGTCAACACCGCCGAAGCCGATGTCGTATGCCCAGCCGTCGCCGCCGAAGATCCAGATGGACTTCTTGGACAGGTATTCCTTCTTGCTCAGGATGTCGGCCACGGTGTCGCAGCAGACATTGGCTTCCAGAGAGGCAATCAGAGCCTTGGTAGCTTCCTTGTTGGCTTCGCCATCATCGTAGGTCTCCAGCCACTTTGCGCAGGCGTCCTTGTGAGCCTCGCAGTCTGCCATGACAGTGCGGACCTTGTTTGCCAGGGACTCACGGATGACAGCCTGTGCGGTGTACATACCCAGGCCGTGCTCAGCGTTGTCCTCGAACAGGGAGTTAGCCCAGGCGGGGCCGTGGCCGTTTTCGTTGACGCAGTAGGGAGAGGTAGCAGCAGGACCGCCCCAGATGGAGGAACAGCCGGTGGCGTTGGAGATATACATCCGATCGCCGAACAGCTGGGTCACCAGACGGGCATAGCTGGTTTCAGCACAGCCGGCGCAGGAGCCGGAGAACTCCAGCAGGGGCTTCTTAAACTGAGAGCCCTTGACGGTGTTGTCCTGCATATCCTTCTTGTCGGAGACCTTGGAAACCAGGTGGTTCCAGATAACCTGCTCGCCCAGCTCCTGCTCCTGAGGAACCATGGTGATGGCCTTGGTGGGGCAGACGCCGACACAGACGCCGCAGCCCATGCAGTCCAGGGGAGAAACGCCCATGGTGTACTTGTAGACGCCCTTGCCCTTGCCGGCCTTCACATCAACCAGACGGGTGCCGGCGGGAACGGCGGCAGCCTCAGCCTCGGTCAGGGCGTAGGGACGGATGGTAGCGTGGGGGCAGACATAAGCACAGTTGTTGCACTGGATGCACTTTGCCTCGTCCCAGTGAGGAACGGTAACGGCAACGCCGCGCTTCTCATAAGCGGAAGCGCCCAGGGGGAACTGACCGTCGGCCAGACCGTCGAAAGCGGAAACAGGCAGGCTGTAGCCGTCCATCTTGCCCACGGGGGTCAGGATGTTCTTAACAACGGAAACGGTGTCAGCGGGGCCTTCCAGATTCAGCTCAGGCTTGACGATCTCAGCGTTAGCCCATGCGGCAGGTACATCAACCTTCACATAAGCGGAAGCGCCGGCGTCGATAGCGTTCCAGTTAGCAGCAACAACGTCCATACCCTTCTTGGCGTAGGACTTCTCAGCAGCATCCTTCATGTAGCCGATGGCCTCCTCGCCGGGCATGACATTAGCCAGGGAGAAGAATGCGGACTGCAGGATGGTGTTGGTGCGCTTGCCCATGCCGACCTTGATGGCCAGGTCAATCGCGTTGATCAGGTACAGCTGGATGTTGTTCTCAGCGATGTAACGCTTGGAAGCGCCATCCAGGTGATGCTCCAGCTCGTCCAGAGTCCACTGGCAGTTGATCAGGAACACACCGCCGGGCTTGACGTCCTGAACGATCTTGAAGCCCTTGGTGATGTAGGAGGGGTTGTGGCAAGCCACGAAGTCAGCCTTGTTGATGTAGTAGGGGGACTTGATGGGCTTGTCGCCGAAGCGCAGGTGGGACACGGTGACGCCGCCGGTCTTCTTGGAGTCGTACTGGAAGTAAGCCTGTACGTACTTGCCGGTGTGGTCGCCGATGATCTTGATGGAGTTCTTGTTCGCACCGACAGTACCGTCGCCGCCCAGACCCCAGAACTTGCACTCGATGGTGCCTTCTGCGGCGGTGTTGGGGGAGACCTTCTCCTCCAGGCTCAGGTTGGTGACGTCGTCCACAATGCCGATGGTGAACTCGTGCTTGGGAGCGTCCTTAGCCAGCTCTTCGTAAACGGCGAAAACGGATGCGGGATGGGTGTCCTTGGAACCCAGACCGTAACGGCCGCCGATGACGGTGATGTCGTTCTTGCCGGCCTTGGCCAGGGTCATGACCACATCCTGGTACAGGGGCTCGCCCTGGGAGCCGGGCTCCTTGGTGCGGTCCAGAACAGCGATCTTCTTAACGGTGGCGGGGATAGCGGCCAGCAGATGCTCAGCGCTCCAGGGACGGAACAGGCGAACCTTCACCAGACCGACCTTCTCGCCGTTGGCATTCAGGTAGTCGATGACTTCCTCAGCCACGTCACAGAAGGAGCCCATGCAGACGATGATGCGGTCAGCATCGCTTGCGCCGTAGTAGTTGAACAGCTTGTAGTCGGTGCCCAGCTTCTCGTTGACCTTGTTCATGTACTTCTCGACCACTGCGGGCAGGGCGTTGTAGTACTTGTTGCAGGCCTCACGGTGCTGGAAGAAGATGTCGTCGTTCTCGTGAGAACCACGCATTGCGGGGCGCTCGGGGTTCAGGGAGTGCTTGCGGAACTCAGCCACAGCCTCCATGTTGGTCATTTCCTTCAGATCCTCGTAGTCCCAGATAGCGATCTTCTGGATCTCATGGGAGGTACGGAAGCCATCGAAGAAATTGATGAAGGGAACGCGGCCTTCGATGGAAGCCAGGTGAGCGACAGCGCCCAGGTCCATAACTTCCTGCACATTGGTCTCGGCCAGCATGGCGAAACCGGTCTGACGGCAGGCGTAAACGTCGGAATGGTCACCGAAGATGTTCAGAGCCTGAGCAGCGACAGTACGGGCAGAAACATGGAACACGGAGGGGAGCAGCTCGCCGGCGATCTTGTACATGTTGGGGATCATCAGCAGCAGACCCTGGGATGCGGTGTAGGTGGTGGTCAGAGCACCGGCGGCCAGAGAGCCGTGAACGGTACCGGCAGCACCTGCTTCGGACTGCATCTCAACGACCTTGACAGTGTCGCCGAAGATGTTCTTGCGGCCGGCAGCGGACCACTGGTCCACATTGTCAGCCATGGGGCTGGACGGGGTAATGGGGTAGATGCCAGCTACTTCAGTAAATGCGTAGCTGACGTGGGCGGCAGCGGTGTTGCCGTCCATGGTCTTAAATTTTCTTGCCAAAATGAAATACCTCCTAAAGTATTCAAATTTCGTCCCGTATATCATATCACTTCTAGCCTGGTTTGTAAAGTCAAAAACTGCTGACTTTTGAGGAAAAATGTACATAAAAATGCGCCCCGAAGACTTCGGGGCGCAGATCAATTACTCCACAGTTGCCCGATAGGCTACCTTGAAAGAAGGATCGCTCTTGAGCTCTTCACGGATGTAAATGCTGGGGGACGGGAACAACTCCCACTTGCTGAGATCTTTGCGGAAGACCACATACAGGAAAACGGAATCTTCGCCGGTGATAGTACTGTTTGCCACATAGCAGATATAGTAATAGTCATCTCCGTCTTTCTGCGTCAGTGAGAAATAGGGAGGATCGCCGTCTCCTGTGACCCAGGGTCGGATGTCGTATAAGTGATCAAAGTCATCGATGGTGAGCGTCAGCCGGTCTTCTTGAAGCAGATATTCTTTCCGGTTCCCCTTCAGGGTGATCGACACAGATCCCAACTCGTTACCGTCCATATCGGTTTTCAGCGTGTCCAGCGTGAGGTCGATGGGGGTGGTTTTTGGGATAAAATACAAGGCTGCCAAAATGAGCAGAACAATGGCAATCGCGCAGATGAGTATAATTTTTAACTTTGTCATAGAACTGTTCACGCACCTTTCTTCAAATCGTCAAAAACCGGGGAGCACACCGCTGAAGTATTCCATGATCTCCTGGGTGGTGTAGTTGCCGCTGACCGAGGCTGCATAGTAGATGGAATCCTGTCCCGCTGCGTGACCCCAGATGGCAAAACGGTCCATTTCTTCTGTGAAATACATTTCCCAAAGCACCACATCATTCAGCACGCGGTCTCCGCCATAAAAGGAAATGCTCAGGTATTCTGTGCCAAACAAGTCCTTATCGAAACGCTGAATCACACTGTGTTTTCTGTCGTTGCCGGTAAGACTTACATAGTTCAAATCACCAAAGGGTTCGATCTGCAGCCGCATACGGGATTCCCGGAACAGATAGTCCAGTCTATACCCCTTCATGCGGATCTGCTCCGTGCCGAGCTCGTTGCCCTGGGCATCCAGCATTACCGCATCCAGTGTCAAATCCGCCCTGGTAGGCCAGGGGGTAAAGTAGAGCAGGGCTGCCACCAGCAAGCATACCACTGCACATTGAAAAATGATGCTTAGGATTCGCTTTGTTTTTTGGCTCATAGTATCATCCTCCTTGCAGAAAAAGTGTTTGTAAGGGGGCATAAAAATTATATCACACATACGGCTTTGTGTCAAGAACAACATTCCGCCAACAAAAGACACATTCGAATGGAATTATACTTGTCTTTTTTCGAAAAATGCGTTACAATAATCGAAAACAGCGAAAAGGGGAGTAGGCATGATCTGCAGTGTAAAAACCCTGGGCATCACTGGCATCCAAGGCTGCGGCGTTGTGGCGGAATGCTACATATCCAATGGCCTGCCGGGCTTTGATATCGTAGGTCTGCCGGATGCGGCGGTGAAGGAAGCCCGGGAGCGCGTCCGTGCCGCTGCGAAGAATTCCGGTCTGACCTTTCCCACCAGCCGGATCACAGTCAATCTTGCTCCGGCCAATGTAAAAAAGGCTGGCACCCATTATGACCTGCCCATCTTGCTGAGCATCATGGCCGCCGCCGGCGGTGTCCGCAAGCCCCGATCCACCTCGGCGTTCATCGGCGAGGTCAGCCTGGACGGACAGCTTCGCCCGGTTTCCGGTGTGCTGCCCATGGCGCTGGCAGCCAAAAGGGAAGGCATCCAGGCGCTTTTTGTCCCTGCGGAGAACGCGGCGGAGGCAACCCTTGCCCGTGGCCCTGCGGTCTATGGCATTCGCAATATCCGGGAACTGGTGGCAGGTCTCAACGGCGAAACTGTGCTTACGGAAGAACCCCTGTGGCTGCCCACACCCACTTCCGTCCAGGAACCGGATTTCAAGGATGTCCTGGGACAGGAGAATGTAAAGCGTGCCTTGGAGGTAGCGGCTGCCGGCAGTCACAATGTGCTGCTCATCGGCCCTCCCGGCTCCGGCAAGAGTATGCTCAGCAAGCGTCTGCCCTCGATTTTGCCCACCATGAGCTGGGAAGAATCCCTGGAAGTCAGCCAGATCTATTCCGTTATGGGCCTGCTGACCAATAAAGAGCCTCTGGTTACCCGGCGGCCCTTCCGTTCGCCCCATCATACCATCTCCAATGCCGGCCTGGCCGGTGGCGGAAGCAATCCCAAGCCCGGCGAGATCTCTATGGCCCACAAGGGCGTGCTGTTCCTGGACGAGCTTCCGGAGTTTCGGAAGGACACCCTGGACATGATGCGCCAGCCCCTGGAGGATGGCCAAGTCACCATTTCCCGTGTCATTGGCGCGGTAACATATCCTGCGGAATTTATGCTGGTCTGCGCCATGAATCCCTGCAAATGCGGCTGGTACGGCGACCCCTCGGGCAGATGTACCTGCTCCGAGCAGGCGGTGCTGAATTACCGCAGCCGTATTTCCGGCCCGCTGCTGGACAGAATTGATATTGTGGTGGAAGTTCCGGCGGTGCATTTTGAGGACTTGCGGGCCAGAGCCGAAGCCGAGCCTTCGTCGGCGGTAAAGCAACGGGTGGACGATGCCCGGAAGCGGCAGCACGAGCGCTTCGGAAATGATGGCAATATGTGCAACGCCCGGATGGGCCCGGATCAGATGCGCGCATTTTGCCAGCTTGACGAGGCCTCCGCGGAGCTGATGAAGCAGGCCTTTGATGCCATGGGCTTAACTGCCCGGAGCTATGACCGCATTCTGAAGGTGGCCCGAACGGTGGCGGATCTGGACGGCAGTGAGAATATTCAGCCCCAGCATATCGCCGAGGCGATCCAGTACCGGGCTGTGAATTTAGGAAATCGATAAGGTGAGGAAATATGAAAGAAATTTTTCTGTTAAAGCTGGGCGAGATCGTCCTGAAAGGCGCTAATAAGCGGCAGTTTGAGAGCAAACTGCGGCAGAATGTCCGCCGCCGGATGAAGCCCTACGGCAATTTTGATGTGTATCTCATGCAGTCCACGGTCTATGTAGAACCCATGGACGAACTGTGCGATGTGGACGGGGCATGGGAGGCCTGCCGCAGCATTTTCGGCGTGGTGAGCCTGTGCCGCTGCCGTCCCTGCGAAAAGAATCTGGATGCCATCTTCGAGGCTGTGGAGAATTATCTGGGAGATGATCTGGATTGCGCCAAGTCCTTTAAGGTAGAATCCAAGCGTTCCGATAAGCGTTTCCCCATGACCTCCATCCAGCTGTCCCAGGAAATCGGCGGCAGACTGGCGGAAGCCCATCCCACCGTGGAGGTGGATGTGCGCCATCCGGATTATACCGTCTATGTTGAAATTCGCGATTTGGCAGCCTATGTCCATGGTCCGGCAGAGCCCGGCGCCGGCGGCCTGCCCACCGGTGTGGGCGGCAGAGCCATGTGTCTGCTGTCCGGCGGTATTGACTCCCCGGTGGCGGCCTATATGATCGCCAAGCGCGGCGTGGAGATCGAGTGTGTCCACTTCTTCTCTTATCCTTATACTTCTCAGCTTGCCAAGGATAAGGTCATTGAGCTGGCCCGGCTGGTGACCCGGTACTGCGGCAAGATGACATTGAATATCGTATCCTTTACCGAAATTCAGGAAGCAATCCGGGATAACTGCCCAGAGGAATACTTCACCCTCATCATGCGCAGGTTTATGATGGAAATCTCCCAGCGTATTGCTAAACACGACGGTTGCGGCGCCCTGATCACCGGCGAAAATCTGGGTCAGGTGGCGTCCCAGACCATGGAAGCCATGGCCGTTACCGGCGCGGTGGTGGACATTCCCATCTTCATGCCTCTGGTGGGTATGGATAAGGAAGAGATCGTCACCATCGCCCGGAAGATCGGCACTATGGAAACATCCATTTTGCCCTATGAGGACTGCTGCACAGTCTTTACCCCCAAGCATCCCAAAACCAAGCCCACCCTGGGCCAGCTTCTCCACGCTGAGGAAAAGCTGGATCGGGAGGCATTGATCTCCAGGGCTCTGGAGAACATCGAAAGAGTGGCGGTGAAATACCATGACGAACCTGTCATTTGAAGTCATTGAACGGCTCAACGGCAAGACCCTGGTCACAGCGGAAAGCTGTACCGGCGGCGGTATCGGCGCGGCGCTGACAGAGGTGCCGGGCAGCTCCGCTGTGTATAACGGCGGTGTCATCTGCTACACCAACAAGGTCAAGAAAAACGTCCTTGAGGTGGAAGCTGAGCTGATTTCCCAGTATGGCCCTGTTTCCGCGCCTGTGGCCCAGGCCATGGCCACAGGGGTGCGCAAGCTCATCCGGGCGGATATCGCCGTATCGGTAACCGGCCTGGCAGGTCCCGGTGGCGATGACTACGGCAACCCCGTGGGAACGGTGTTTATCGGCTTTGAAAGCGACAATATCTCCATCGTCAAGCAGTACCGCTTCTCCGGTGACCGGGAGGCCATCCGCCGCCAGGTGGTGGAGGAAGCCCTGAAGCTGATTCTGGAAAATGCATAAAAAAGAACTCCGGGAAAACCCGGAGTTCTTTTTTATGGCAAAAGGACTTCTGCGGCGTAGGAACGAATATACACTGTTTCTTCGTGGATCAAGTTTTCTTGGTTGTCATACAGCCGAACCGCAACGGGAACCGACCAATGCAAATGGGCACGGTAGTCATATCCGGAGGAGATTTCCGCAAACCTTTGCAGCAGAGCAGGGTCTCTGGAATTGGTGTAGGCTTCATGGTGAATAAGGAAGTAGAAATATCCTGGGTTGCTTCGTGTGGCCTCCAGATTATAGGTTCGCTCGTATCGCTTTTCAGGATCGTATTTGTCGTTTATGTAGTCACCGATCAGGGTGATGTCTAATTCTGCCCGGACGGCATTGGGGTAGTCATCGAAGAGCACTACAGGAAGGTCGATGTCGTAAATATTAATGCCTGAATGGGACGGCCTTTGACCGCCGGCGGCCAGGACTGTGAGCTTGCCGGTTTTTGCCCGGCAGACCAGATCGATGGAGTTGACTTCGTCCTCAATGTAATAGCGGTAAAGCATGACATTGGAATCGCTTTCAGCGATCAGAAGCTTTTGCCGATGCTCTACGGAAATGGTTTCAGTGCCTAAAATGTCGGATGGGCCGATCATGTGGCTTTGTTCCAGCCGGCGGAATTGAGCCTCAGCAGAGTCAAAGGGAATTCCAATGGCGATGTAGGCGATACCAATACAAAGCAGAATCACGATAACATGCACGATTGTGCGAACAGGCCTGGGTAAGCGTTTCCAAGCAGTGATCAGCTTCTTCATATTTGATCACCTCCTGTCAGGTCGATGTGCCAAACCAGATCTCTTCCATCCCGATCGTAGTGCAGTTCGACCCAGTCGATTTTCTCTGTGGTTTCGAGCCGGATTTGAAATATGCTGGATTCTCCGTTATAAGAGTAGTCAACACAATTGAGGTCGTTTGCCCGGTAATTACTGTATGTATTGCCAAGACTGTCGGTTGCCCAAAACCAATCGAATGCCCAACAGTCAGGATACCAACGCAGGTTTTTTTGGACTTTCATCTCAATATAAAGTATATGCCGGCGATCGATGTAACCGGTGGGGTAAAGGCTAGTTCTCTGCAGGGCAGTGGCGCGGGTTGCGGTAAAGGTATAGCCGTCAGAGGTTACAGAGCAATTTGGTTCTGCATACATGGTTCTTGTGATGGATGGATCTTCCACGGGTGAGAAAATGCTATCTGAAAAGCCATTATCATACTTAGAGGAAGGGGTGATGTAATTTTCCCAGAGGAATTGAAATGTGCCGGAAAGGACAGACAAGACAGCGATGACCACAGCAAAACGCATTACCCACTTACTAATGCTGCAGGCAAAGCCCCAAAATGGACGGTGGATCGCACCAAGCTGTTTGGCCAATTCCCGGGGATCGCCCATAACCTCCACTGCTTTATTTACAGCTTCCTCCGTGCCCATACCCTGAGCCAGAAAGCTCTCACAACGGTCATTGATATGCTGCCGCAGTTCATTGTACACATCCCGGCGGTCAGGGGTGTATCGGATTTTGCTGACAGCCCGGGTGCACCATTGGGTCAATTTCCAGTGCTCCATAGGCTCACCTCACACCCCAGCGCAGCCCAGGACTGCGTTGACCTTTTCGGAAAACAGCCGCCACTCCTTTTCTTTGTATTCCAGCTGCTCCCGGCCGGATTTGGTAAGGCGGTAGTACTTCCGTTCCCGGCCGTTGGGCGCGGTTTGGCAGTAAGACTGCACCAGTTTTTCCTTTTCAAGCGCATGAAGCAGGGGATACAGGGTGCCTTCCTTCAGCTGAAAGGTATCGTCCGACCGCTTGGCCAGAGCTTCCACCATTTCGTAGCCGTACTTGTCGCCGTCCTTCAAAAGGGAAAGGATCAGCATGGGCGTGCTGCCGGAAAGCAAGCTTTTCTCAATTTTCATAGTGTGTACCTCCTTATACCTAGATTATCTATGTATATAATACATCGGTCATCTAGGTATGTCAAGTAAAAATTTCAGCCCATCCAATCACGGATGGGCTGATGCTTTATACAGTGGAGTGCTTTACGATAATGCCCATGTCTTTCAGCGCGGAAACATCCTTCACAGGGTTACCGAACACATTGACCTCAATCAGCATGTGGCAGGCGGCCAGAGAATCAATTGTGCGGATGCTGTTATATTCCATAATGACATGATTCAGCTTTTCCAGACCGGCCAAGGGATCCAGGGAGGTGATCTTGTTGTGAGAGCCCTGGATGATAATCAGATTGCAGGACTTGTCCCACTGGGGCAGCACCGAAACCTCGTTATAATCGAAGATCAGTGTTTCCAGATTTTTCAGCACGGCCAGGGGAGCGATGCTCGTCAGGGCATTGTGGGAAAGATCCAGCTTGGTAAGAGCGGTGTTGGCAGCCAGCAGGCTGATATCGGTGAGCTTGTTGTGGTCGGCTTTCAGCACCGACAGGCTCGTCAGCGCATCGATGCCTTCCAGGGTGTCGATGATGTTGCCGGAAATATCCATAGCCCACAAATCGGCGCAGCTTGCCAGCGGGGCAACGGAGGCCAGGGAATTGTAGGAAACATCCAGCTCCTTCAGATTCGTCAGCCCGGAGAGCTGGCTCAGATCTGTCAGCGCGTTGTGGCTCAGACTCAGAGCCTCCAGCCGGGACATACCGGCAAGGGCACTCAGATCCCGAATCGCGTTGTTGCTCAAGTTCAGGAAGGTCAGATTCTGGGCGGCGGACAGCTTGGAAATATTGGAAAGACTGCAGTTTTCCAGGGTCAGGTTCCGCAGACCGGGGAGGGAAGAAATTACATCCAGATCCCCGCTTGTCAGCACGCAGTTGCGCACCGTCAGTTCCTTCAGATAAGACAGGGAGGACAGATCGTTCAGATTCAGAAAACTGCCGTTCTCGATAGTCAGGGATTCCAGATAGGGAAGATGCCGCAGATCGCTGTAGCTTTCCGCTTCCTGGGGCATGGTAAAGGATTTGATGGTCCAAAGATCCGCGGAAGACAGTGTAGCATCAGCAGACTTGTCCAGCAGCTGCCGCACGGCGCTGTCAATATAGCTGTCCGTCAGCGTGACATTTTCGATGACACCACTGACCACATAACCCAGTATAGCCAGTTCACTGACCAGGCCATCCTCGCCTACTGCCAGGGCGTAGATGGTGTTTTCTCCGGTTACCAATGGAATAGGCTCGCTGTAAGGCGCATTTGCGGTGGAAGGATAGCTGCCATCGGTGGTGACATACAGGGTGCCGGAATTGCTGGCTACGGAAACGGAGATGTACTGGCTGTAAAAGCCGGGAACAGGACTGGGGGTGGGGGTGTCAGGCCGGCGGTCGTCCAGCTGCTTTTTGATGTAGGGGTCAGCCACATTTTCCAGCATACTAACCGCATCCAGAAGCTTGTCCTGCTCTACGTATGTTTTGCACAGCGCAATATAAAGCTCCAGAGTGCCGCCGTCAGCGATGGCGTTGGACAGGGTATATTCCGCTTTGGTGTAATTACCGGCGGACTTAAACTGTTCAGCAAGCTCAATGGCGACACCGGAATCGTGATTGGATTGCTGATAGGCCTGTTCATACAGCCAGGAAGAGAATGCATGCTGCCCCCGCTCCTCAAGGAGTCGGGCGTGTTTCAGCAGGATATCCTGAGCGAAGCCCCGGTCGTAGACAAACAAATACCAGAAAATACTGCCGATGATCAGCAGTGTTAAAAGAAACGGTACAATTCGTTTAATGGATCGTTTCATATTTCGTGACCTTTCGAGAAATTCTATCATAAATTATACTTCCCCCGCTTAACGATGTCAAGGACTGGGATAAATTTGGAAATGATTTCGCCGGATTCCGGCAGATTCCTGTTTGCGCCATTGTTACAATAATGCCGGGAGGGGTGGATATGAAGGAGAGATGGCAGCAGATCATTTTTTCTGTGGTTCTGGGGCTTATGCTTCCGGGGCTGATACTGCGTATGGGGCTGCTGCTGCGGCAGGCAAAAAATATACAGTTGCCCCCGGCGCAGCAGAGTGTGTCTACCGCGCCAAGCACGACCCAATCGGACAAGCCCCCGAAAACTATCCCGGTGCTGCTGAAAGATGGAGCGCTGTCCCAGCTGGAGCTGGAGGTGTACCTGGTGGGGGTGGTGCTGGCAGAGATGCCGGCCTCTTTTGAAGAAGAAGCGCTGAAAGCCCAGGCAGTGGTGGCAAGAACCTATGCCATGAAGCGAATCAGCGAAGGCCAGCGGCATCCCCAGGGGGCGATCTGTACGGACTCCACCTGTTGCCAGGCCTATATTTCTGTTTCGGAGTATCTGGAAACCATGGGGAATGCCCGGGATGTGGAGAAGATCACCCAGGCGGTGACAGATACCCAAGACCTGGTACTTACATACGATGGATCGTTCGCTGAAGCAACTTATTTTTCCTGCTCCGGTGGACGGACAGAGGACGCCGCGGCGGTTTGGGGAGAAGCCATTCCGTATTTGCAGGCGGTGGACAGCCCCGGAGAAGAGGGAGCGGCTCCCTACCGGGAGGTGGTGAGCTTCTCACCGGAAGAATTTGCCGCAGCTCTGGGCAGATCCCTTTCCGGCAGCCCCAAGTCCTGGCTGGGCCCGGTGACCTATACCCAAGGCGGTGGTGTGGCCACCATGGTGGTGGCGGGAATCAGTTATACCGGCGTTCGGCTGCGGCAGCTTTTGGGACTCAATTCCACGGCCTTTACTATGGAAATTTCGGAAGGGAGTATCCGAATCACCACCCAGGGCAAGGGTCACCGGGTGGGTATGAGCCAGTATGGCGCCGATGCTATGGCGGTGACCGGCAGCGATTATGCCGCCATCCTGAGCCACTATTATCCCGGGACGAAGATTGACAAACTCGATGCCATAGGGTAAAATATACCCAAATTTCACTGAAAGGGGGCATCGCTGTGCCCATCCGTATCCCAAATGATCTGCCTGCAGCGGCAGCTTTGCAGCAGGAGAATATATTTGTTATGACCCAGGAAAGAGCGGTGACCCAGGACATCCGTCCTCTGGAAATCGTACTTTTAAACCTGATGCCCACCAAGATCGTTACGGAAACCCAGCTTTCCCGATTGCTGGGTAACACCCCACTGCAGGTCAACCTGGAGCTGATGCATACCACTTCCCATAGAGCGAAGAATGTCTCCCAGGAGCATCTGCTGTCTTTTTACAAGAGCTTTGAGGAACTGAAACACCGCAAATTCGACGGCATGGTCATCACCGGCGCGCCGGTGGAGCTGATGGAATTTGAGGATGTGGATTACTGGCAGGAGCTTTGCCAGATCATGGAGTGGAGCAAGACCCATGTCCATTCCACATTCCATATCTGCTGGGGCGCCCAGGCCGGACTGTATTACCACTACGGCATCGGCAAGCAAGCCCTGCCTAAGAAACTCTTTGGCGTTTACCGCCATACCTGTGACTATAAGCGGGCGATCCTGCTGCGAGGCTTTGACGATACTTTCTGGGCACCCCATTCCCGGCATACCACCATTTCCCGGCATGACATAGAAGCCGTGCCGGAGCTGAAGATCCTGGCATCTTCCGAGGAAGCCGGTGTGTATGCGGTAATGAACAAGGGTGGCCGTCAGATCTTTGTCACCGGCCATTCGGAGTACGATCCACTGACCCTGCAGACGGAGTACCTCCGGGATAAGAACCTGGGCCTGCCCATTGATGTGCCGAAGAACTATTTCCCCGATGATGACGATACCAAAGAGCCCATTGTCCGCTGGCGGGGCCACGCAAACCTGCTGTTTTCCAACTGGCTCAATTATTTCGTCTACCAGACCACACCCTACGATATCATGACCATCGGCAATCTGGATGGTGAATAATTCAACCAACGCTGTCATCGCAATCCTGCGGTGACAGCGTTTTGCAACAAGAAATAAAAATGACTCTTGCAATTTTTGTGCATATATGCTATAATATGGTATCTGTAAATGGTATATACTTGCAATATGGGCAAGCGTTTCTACGGACCACCGTAAATGGTCGACTACCGGCTGAAGAATGTACCGGGGTAGTCGGCCATTTTCCTTTCCATCGGTGCTGTTTCAAGGCCAGCAGGAATAAAGTAAGGAGAGTAACCGTTATGAAGTATATTTGCGAGCTGTGCGGCTATATTTACGACGAGAAGATCGGAGATGCCAGAGCCGGAATCCGTCCCGGAACAGAGTTTAAAGACTTACCGGATTACTATGAGTGCCCCGGATGTGGATATACAAAGGAAGCCTTCGATCCTGTTCGCCCCAGATCGACTGTGCCCTCTGACTGATGGTGATCCTCTCCCAGGAGGAACGAATGAACATTTATCTTGAAATTTTCGGTTATCTCGGCACAGCCCTTGTGCTGCTGTCTATGATGATGACCTCGCTGACGAAGCTGCGCATTGTAAATATGGCGGGCTCTGTCGTCAGCATGATCTATGCGATGCTGGTCAATACCTGGCCGGTGGTTCTGCTGAACGCAGGTATGATCTTGATCAATGCCCTGCAGCTGATCCGGCTGAAAAGGGCGGGCAGAAAGGAAAATCAGCCCCCCACGACCCCACAGGAGGAAACAAAATGAAACTGATTATCGACGGACATATCGTGGAAGCAAAGCAGGATCAGTCCTTGCTGGATATCATCCGGGAAATGGGACTGGCTACCGGCAAGCTCTCCACAGAACCTCTGGCGGCAAAACTGGCCGGTGAGGTGTTTACTTTGAACTATATTCCTTTCCGGCAAAAGGAAACCCTGCCGGAACGCCCCTCGGTCCGCCGGGCTATGGCCGCATCCCAGGGCGTGGTGCAGCTTCTGCGTTACGGCGATGCTGCCGGTAAGGAAGCATATAGCCGTACTACCCAGTTTGTCCTGTTTTTGGCGCTGCGGCAGCTTTGGCCCAATGCCCGTGCAAAGATGAACTGCACCATTGGCGCAGGTCTGTTTGTGAAGGTCACCGGGGCAGAGGATTTCTCTGCTGCCCGGCTGAAAGACCAGGTTCGCAAGATTGTGGAAATGGATATCCCCCTGCAGCGCAGCCGCTGGACGACGCAGGATGCCATTGCCAGCTATACTGCTCAAGGCCAGGAGGATAAAGCCCGGCTGCTGTCCTGGCGTACCACGGAGTATTTTGATATCTATGCCTATGGTGATTTTGCTGATTACTATTACGGCGAAATGGCACCGTCTACCGGCTATTTGAAGGTGTGGGACATTCTGGATGCCCCCGGCGGCTTTATTTTCGTCTATCCCGATGACCAGAATCCTGACCTGGTCTCCGATTACCGGGAATCTCCCAATTTCTTCAGCGTATTTTCCGAGGGCGAACGCTGGGGCGAGCTGATGGAATGCGAAACTGTGGCGGATTTGAATGATTTGGTCAACACCGGCCGCATCCGGGAGCTGATCCGGGTCAATGAAGCCCTGCACGAAAAACGGTATTCCCAGGTGGCGGATATGGTCTGTCAGCGGGGTGCCAAGGCTGTGATGCTGGCAGGTCCCAGTTCTTCCGGTAAGACCACTTCTGCAAACAGATTGGCTACCCAGCTCCGGGTCTACGGAAAAAAGCCCATTCTTATGAGCCTGGATGATTACTATATCGACCGGGATCAGATCCTGCCCGGTCCCGATGGCAAGGTGGATTTGGAGCATATCAACACCATCGATACCGAGCTCTTCGGCAAACATCTGGCAGCCTTGTTGGCAGGGGAGGAAGTAGAGATCCCCATTTTCAACTTTAAGCTTGGCAAACGGCAGTGGGTTGGCCACAAGATGAAGCTGCATAAGGATACCGTCATCATCGTGGAAGGCTTGCATGCCCTGAATCCGGTACTGCTGCCGGAAGGCTTGGAGGAAAATCTGGTATTCCGGCTCTTTGTAAGCCCGCTGCTGCCGCTGAACCTGGATGACCACAACCGCATCCCCACCAGTTACCTGCGGCTTCTGCGGCGGATCGTCCGTGACTATGAAAGCCGGGGCACCTCCGTGGAGCGCACCATCGATATGTGGGATTCCGTCCGCCGGGGCGAAAAGCGGTGGATTTTCCCCTATCAGGAGAATGCGGATGTGATTTTCAACAGCTCCACCCTCTATGAGCTGGCGGTGCTGAAAAAGCACATTTTCCCCCTGCTGACGGCAGTTCCCCCGGAGGATCCCTGCTACGATGAGGTTCGCTCCATCGTCAAGGTGCTGAACTTCGTCCAGGAGGCCGATGTGGATGATGAGATTCCCCCCACCAGTCTGGTGCGGGAATTCATCGGCGGCAACTCTTTTTACCGATAAAAAATCAGGGCGCGTTGCAAAACGCGCCCTGAAACTTTTTACAGCTTAGCGTAGGTCTTATCCAAAAACCGCTGAGCGTTGATAACCGCCCGCTTGTGGGTGCCGGAACCGATCTCGCCGGCTTCGTCAAAGGCCTTGACGGTAAAGGTGATGATTTTGCCCTCCACGGCAGTGACCTCCGCCTCAGCCCGAACCTCCATACCCACCGGGGTGGCAGCGGTGTGCTGTACATTCAGCTCGATGCCCACAGAGGAGTAGCCCTCGGGAATGGCCTCGTTGATGGCCTCGCAGGCAGCGCCCTCCATCAGCGCGATCATGCAGGGAGTGGCGTAAACCAGCAGCGCGCCGGAGCAAACAGCCTCGGCGGTGTCCTCCCGTTCTACAAGAACAGAAGCCTCGCCCTTCATACCAACTTGAATTTCCATGGTAGAAACCTCCTTTTTTCTATCAGTATAACGGAAAACCCTTGTTCCGTCAATAAAAAACAGTTGCTATTTGCGGCGGTATTCGATATAATAATATCAACTTAAACCAGAAAGAGGGATTATAATGGCAGTGAATGAAAAACTAAACCTGACCATGCTTTGTGATTTCTACGAATTGACCATGGGTAACGGCTATTTTGAAAAGGGCTATAAGGACCGTATCTGTTACTTTGACCTGTTCTTCCGCCGTTGTCCCGATGGCGGTGGCTTTGCCATCGCTGCCGGCCTGGAGCAGATTGTTAACTATATCCAGGATCTGCACTTCAGCGCCGAAGATATTGAATACCTCCGGGGCAGAAAGCTCTTCAATGAGGAATTCCTGGAGTATCTGGCGAATTTCAAATTCACCGGCGATATCTGGGCCGTGCCGGAGGGCACTCCCATTTTCCCCCACGAGCCCATCATCACCGTCCGGGCGCCCGCCATTGAAGCCCAGTTAATTGAAACATTCCTGCTGCTGTCGGTGAATCACCAGAGCTTGATCGCTACCAAGGCCAACCGTGTAGTCCGGGCGGCTCAGGGCAGAACCGTACTGGAGTTTGGTTCCCGCCGTGCCCAGGGCGCGGACGCTGCCATTTTGGGTTCCCGGGCTGCCTATATCGGCGGCTGCAACGGCACAGCCTGCACCATTTCCGATCAGCTTTTCGGTGTTTATGCCGGCGGCACTATGGCCCACGCCTGGGTGCAGATGTTCGACTCGGAATACGAAGCCTTCAAGGCCTACTGCGAAATTTACCCCGAGAATGCCACCTTGCTGGTGGATACCTACAATACTCTGAAATCCGGCGTGCCCAATGCCATCCGGGTGTTTAATGAAGTGCTGAAGCCCAAGGGCATCACCAAGTGCGGCATCCGCCTGGACTCCGGTGATATGGCTTACCTGACCCAAAAGGCCAGACAAATGTTGGACGATGCGGGCTGGACGGAATGTAAGATCTCCGTTTCCAACTCCCTGGACGAGTATATTATCCAGGATCTGCTGCGCCAGGGCGCCAAGATCGATATGTTCGGCGTGGGCGAGCGGCTCATCACCGCCCGGAGCGAACCCGTTTTCGGCGGCGTGTACAAGCTTGCCGCGGTGGAGCAGGACGACGGCAGCATCCAGCCCAAGATCAAGATCTCTGAAAATGTGGGCAAGATCACCAACCCCCATTTCAAGAAGCTCTACCGCTTCTACGGTAACGACACCGGCAAGGCCATCGCAGACTACCTGTGCCTCCACGATGAAGTGGTGGACGACAGCAAGGATATGGAGATCTTCGATCCCGAAGCCACCTGGAAGACCAAAACCGTCTATAACTTCACCGCCAAAGAGCTGCAGGTGCCGATTTTTGTCAAGGGCGAACTGGTATATCAGTGCCCCAGCCTGGAGGAGGTCCGCAGCTACTGCCTGCAGCAGGTGGATATGCTGTGGGACGAAGTCAAGCGGTTTGACAATCCCCATACCTACTATGTGGACCTGAGCCAAAAGCTCTGGGACATTAAGTATGATCTGCTGAAGCGCAATGGCAAGGCGTAATGTAGCAAATCCCATCGCCCTGGGAGGAATTTTCGCGGCGCTGGCAGTGATCATTATGGCCATGGGCGGCATGATTCCGGCAACCACCTTTATTTGCCCGGCGGTGTGTATGCTGCTGCTAAAAGCCTTGGGGAAGTATTTCCCACCCAGAGTCGGTTGGGCGTGGTACGGCGCGGTGGCGATTCTGAGCCTGTTGCTTTCGCCGGATAAGGAAGCCGCGGCGGTATTCGCTGCCATTGGCCATTATCCGCTTTTGAAGCCTGCCATGGATAAGCTGCCGCTGAAATGGCTGTGGAAGACTTTGTTTTTCAACGCCGTGATTTTGGCGCTGTACTGGGTGCTGATGCATGTCTTTGGCATGGCTGAGTTGCTGGCAGAGTTCGAGGAAATGGGCATGGTGATGATCCTCGTCACACTGCTTATGGGCAACGCCACCTTCTTCCTGCTGGATATGCTCCTGGGCACAGACCTGAAACGCCGCAGATGGCGCAGATAACAATCAAAGGGGGTCGGTAAATATACCGGCCCCCTAAATTCGACTTGACTCATTTTTAATTTCATGCTATAATGTTTATAGAAAAGACGATACGGAGGTGATCGCCATGGTAAACGCAGTTGTCCGGTGGGGCGTTTTGCGCGAAACTGTGGGGCATCGATCCGAGAAAAATACAGCGAGCATAGTAAGCGCATAAGCTGCACCGGGGAAGGGTCAGCTTATGCGCTTTTTATTAACATTAAATTGTGGGAGGAATCCATATGAAAAAACTAGCTTTGTTTTTAGCCTTTATTCTCCTGGTGGGTATCTTTGCCGGCTGCAAGGGTGCCGAGGAGGCAGGCGCAAACCGATCCATAGAAAATGCCGACGGCACACTGTCCGATTGGATGAAAGAGGAAATTGAGGAAGCATATAAAAAGAAGATGTTCGAGGAACACGGAATCGAAAATATCACCAACTTTGGTGGTTGGTGGGAGCCGGAAAATCCCATTAATTATACCCGTGCATACTACGGTACGTATAATGGGTATATCATGTATTGCTATGCTAGGGGCGCAGAAGCCTATATGAGCAAGACAATTGCGGGCTATGAATTTACTTTTCCTACCATACATGAATTTTACGCCTATAAAGATGGTGAGTTTTATGACCTTGAGGAACTGCTGAGCCAAGGATTGATTGACGAAAAGGCTATTAAAATTGCCTACGATGCCCATCGTCGGATTATAGAAATCACAAGGGAGTATAAGGATCAGAAAAATAAGTAAGACAGCAGAAAGGGGACGAAGATTATGAAAAAATGGTAGCTACATTACTGGCTGTTGTGTTCATGCTGACGCCCTTGTTGCATAATTCAGTACGGGCAACAGATGTCCTGTCAGCTGGTGAGACTGCAGATGTGACAATAACGAGTAACGCAACAATGGCGGGTAGTTTTGAGGATGATTGTGTTATTGTTGATTTCGGAAACCACCGGCTATGCCGGTGGAGGTACCCCGTAAAAAAGCTTTAGCTTCAAGCATCGAGCGAAGCGAGTCACTAACAAGCAATCTAGCAAGTTAGTACAAACTTAATGTGAAGCATAAGTGCCCGTTTACGGGCGGCGGAGCAGTTGATGCAGAAGTAATAATATTCAGTGCATCTTTAGATGCCCGCCGGTAAAAAGCCCTTCTAGGGCTTAATCAAGCCTCCGGCTTAGCCGGAGGTCATGACTTATCATGATTTTTAGGAGGAATCCATATGAAAAAACTAGCTTTGTTTTTAGCCTTTATTCTCCTGGTAGGTGTCTTTGCCGGCTGCAAGGGTGCTGGAGAAGCAGGTGCAAGCCGATCCATAGAAAATGCCGACGGCACACTGTCCGATTGGATGAAGGATGAAATTTACGAAGCCTTTGCGAAAGATTATTTTGAGGAATACGGAGCCACCCCGACTAAAGCACAGTTTGGATCTTGGTGGGATCCGCAAAAACCGATGAGTGCAACGATGAGGTATTATGGCACCTACGATGGATATGTCATGTACAGCCAGGACACTGGTATGGAAGCTTACCAAGAAAAGGAAATTGCCGGCTTCCTCTTTGTCTATGCGAGCGTCCACATATTAAAAGTATATAAGGATGGTGAGTTTTACGACCTGGAGGAGCTTTATAATCAGGGTGTAATTGACGATAAGGCTATTGAAATTGCTTACAATGGTTATTGCAGAGTCGAGGAGACGATAAGACGATATAGAAAAGAAAATGGAATATGAAAGACGGTAAAATAGGGAGAAAGGAGAAATACAATGAAAAAAGAATGCTAATATTTCTGGCAGTTGTGCTTGCGTTTATGCCATTAATGAGTGCGTCTGCAAATGCGACAGAGGTTACTTCTGCTGAACCGATATCCAGTAAACCAACAGTATCAGCAAATTTCACGGACGATTGTGTCATGCTTGTCATGACGAATGAAGCAAGCTTAAGTAAGCTAAATTATAGTGCTTCTGATTTTACCGAAATTGACTGCAAAAGTGTAACAAACTTATCAGAGTCAAAAACAAAAAAGGTGGAAATGCAATTATCAGGCAAAATTGCTGAGGCGTCCAGTCGAAGCGCCAGCACAAATGCATTACCAAGCGATTTTAATGTAGTTAACCTGGAAAGCTTTAACCAGATTTTGTGTCTTGAACTGAATAAAACAGGCAAAGATAAGGTGTTAGAGGCAGTTGCGCTGTTAGAGCAGAGACCGGATGTTCTGTGCGCTGAGCCCAATTACATTTATTCGATAGAGGAAGATGTGCCGGAATTGGGCTCGGTAGGCTCGGAGTATATGCGGTCAGCGGAGCTGCGTTCTGTCACAACCAATGATACCTATGCTCATAATCAGTGGGCAATTGAGAAAATTAGCTTACCGGATGCATGGCAGATTGCTAACGGTACAAATCATAAAGTTACAGTAGGCATCATTGATGCTGGCATTGATGCCGATCACCCGGATCTTGAGGGTAAAGTGAACACAGAAAAATCAAGAACAGTTCATGAAGGCGCGGGCGTAATACACAGTGTAGAAACGCAAGATCAGAGCGGTCATGGAACTATGATCTCAGGAATAATTGGCGCAAAAACAAATAATAGCATTGGCATTAGTGGCATCAATTGGGATGTAGAGTTGGTGTCAATTTGTATGGTACCAACAGGAAATAAAGTGACCACACTGATGCTTGTGAATGCAATCAACTATGCGGAAAGTCAAGGAATTCGACTTTTAAGTCTCAGTTTAAATATAGATATGGAAGGCGGCTGGGATGAGCCTTGCACGGATGAAGACGAGGATGGAATTGTAGATCCGCTCGATTTCTGTGTTCATCACTGCATAGAGAACTATTCAGGGTTGATTATCTGCTCAGCCGGTAATGAAAATAAAGATATTGATAATGATAATACACGGTGTCCTACATGGTTTGATTTGCCAAATATTATTGTTGTTGGTGCATCTACACCTGCTGATACGAGGTGGGTCGGTTCTAATGGAAAAGGGTCAAATTACGGAGACAACATAGTAGATTTATTTGCGCCAGGCGCGATTATTTACAGCACGACTACCACGGATAAATGTACATCTTCTGAGTGCCCTGCACTTGATACACACATAGCAGACGGCTATCATATGGGTGGTGGTACTTCGTATGCGGTCCCGCATGTGGCTGGCGTAGCGTCGTTAATTATGTCTAAGTTCCCCAACATAACCATTTCCGCATTGCGATCCCGTATTTTACAAGGTGTAGATCATGTAGATGCACTTGTAGGAAAGTGTGTAACAGCAGGAAGAATAAATGCGCATAAGGCTGTTTGCGTGCATTACTTTGGCGGTGAAGCTGAACAAGTCGATCAGTTATATCATAGTAGAACTTGTTCGTGCGGATTAAAACAATACTATCGACACACTTGGGTAGATATCGGTGGCATGGAAATTTGCTCTGTATGTGGCTATATGGCACAATGATTATTTAAGCATAACTCTGGAAATAATGAACACCCCCGGCGGAAAACCGCCGGGGGTGTCTTACGTCTTGGCTCCCTCAAAGAGGGAGCCAAGAAATTAGGGTTGGTGAATTATACTATCAAGTGCAACACTTGTAAAAAAAGAAGAAGTTCATACAGATCTCTGGTAGAATAAAGTTACCACACAATAAACCACGAAAGGAGATCTGTATGAACTACCACCATCTTAC
>SVLD01000030.1 GCA_015068125.1 Oscillospiraceae bacterium
TCGTGATAAGGGTGCAGACCGGGCCGGGACTGGGGATCGTAGTAATAACCCATGGGTTCCCAGGGTACATTCTCCCCCACAAAGGGCAGTGCGGGCTTCTCCCCTTTCAGAGGATTAAATCGCAGAGCCACCGCCCTGGGCCGCTCCAGGCTTTCCAGGAACAGACCGTACTCATCACCCAGCTGGTTTTTCATTCTTTCCAAAAAGGCTTCGGGAAGCATAGTGTTCTCCTTCATGTAAATTCCTTGTTTCCATCATAGCACATGTATGGGCAAAATCCAATGTATTAACAAAAAATTACCGCTTTTTTTCGCAACCCACTTGAAATAGCCCGTCAGTTGCGGTAAAATGTATGTGTAAAAATATGGCGGTAAGGCCGCCAGGAAAAATAAGGAGTGTAATTTACTATGTCTATGGAAGTTTTGGTTGAAACCTCTGCCCGTCACGTTCACGTTACCCAGGAAGTTCTGGAGACCCTGTTCGGCAAGGGCTACGAACTGACCAAGAAGAAGGATCTGTCCCAGCCCGGCCAGTACGCCTGCGCTGAGCGTGTGGATATCGTTGGCCCCAAGAAGACCCTGTCCGGTGTTTCCATTCTGGGACCTGTCCGCCCCGAGACCCAGGTCGAGCTGTCTCTGACCGACGCTCGCAGCATCGGTGTTGCCGCCCCCATCCGTGAGTCCGGTGATATCGCCGGTTCCGGCGCCTGCAAGATGGTCGGCCCCTGCGGCGAAGTTGAGCTGAGCGAGGGCGTGATCGTTGCTAAGCGTCACATCCACATGACCACCGCCGATGCCGCTGCTATGGGTCTTAGCGACAAGCAGGTGGTTTCCGTGAAGGTTCCCTCCAACGGCCGCGCTCTGATTTTCGGTGATGTGGTCGTCCGCGTCAGCGATAAGTACGCTCTGGCTATGCACATCGATACCGATGAGTCCAATGCCGGCGCTATCGCCCCCAACACCATGGGCGAAATCATTAAGTAAGATTTGCCTACATAACTGCCACCGGCTCAGCCGGTGGCGTTTTTTTGTCATCCTGAGCGAAGCGCAGCGGAGTCGAAGGATCCGCATATCCAACAAGGAGATTACGGATCCTTCGGCTTCGCAACCTGCGGTTGCTGCGCTCAGAATGACACGCAAAAGCGGTGCAGCAAACGCTGCACCGCTTTGTTGATTATTCTTCGTCCTTCTTGGCGTCCTCGATGATCTTAGCCTGGTTAGCCTTGGGCACTTCCTCGTAACGCTCGAAGGTCAGAGTGAAGGAGCCTCTTGCCTGGGTCATAGCCCGCAGGTCGATGGCGTAGGTGGACATCTCAGCCATGGGAACCTCAGCCTCAACAATGGTGTTGCCGTCCTTATCGGGGTTCATGCCCATAACGCGGCCGCGGCGCTTATTCAGGTCGCCGATAACATCGCCCATGTAGCTATCAGGAATGGTGACGGCCAGCGCGCCAACGGGCTCCAGCAGAGTGGGCATAGCGTTGGGCATAGCCTCCTTGAAGGACAGGATGGCAGCCAGCTTAAATGCCATTTCGTTAGAGTCAACGGGGTGGTAGGAGCCATCGTACAGGGTAGCCTTCAAGCCGACCATGGGATAACCTGCCAGGGGGCCCTTCTGGACTGCTTCCTGCAGGCCCTTTTCAACAGCGGGGTTAAAGTTCTTGGGAACGGCGCCGCCAACGACGGCTACGTCGAAGATCAGATCATCCTGCTCGTCCTGGGGCTCGAAACGCACCCAAACATCACCGAACTGGCCGCTGCCGCCGGTCTGCTTCTTGTGACGGCCGTGAGCTTCGACCTTCTTCTTAATCTTCTCGCGGTAAGCAACCTTGGCGGGGCTCAGAACAGCGTCCACACCGAAGCGGCTCTTCAGCTTGGCAACCAGAACATCCAGCTGCTGATCGCCGGTGCCGGAGATAACCAGCTGATGGGTCTCAGCGTTGTTGACCAGAGTGAAGGAGGGATCTTCGTCATTCAGGCGGTTCAGGCCGGTGCCGACCTTTTCCTCCTGGCCCTTAACCTTGGGGGCGATGGCCATGGAGTAGCAGGGAGCGGGATAAGGAATAGCCTTCAGGTTGACAACCTT
Source organism: Oscillospiraceae bacterium (assembly GCA_015068125.1). Taxonomy (GTDB): domain Bacteria; phylum Bacillota; class Clostridia; order Oscillospirales; family Oscillospiraceae; genus Faecousia. The sequence continues at coordinate 2,086 of SVLD01000030.1, forward strand.
ACGGGGATCACACAGGGTGTCACCGGTCTTGACCTTGTCCATCTTGCCGATGGCGCCGATGTCGCCGCAGGTCAGTTCCTTGACCTCGGTGCTCTTCTTGCCGCACATCGCATACAGACGGCCCAGCTTCTCCGTCTCGCCGGTACGGGCATTGACCAGAGTGGTATCGGAAGTGATCTCGCCGGACAGAACCTTAATAAAGGAGTACTTGCCATACTGATCGGAAACAGTCTTCCAAACAAAGGCTGCGGGGACGCCGCCGGGAGAAACAACGTATTCCTCGGTAGTGCCGTCGGCCAGAGTAGCCTTGTGGTAGTTGCCCTCAACAGGGTTGGGCAGTAGGTCGATAATATGATCCATCAGCATCAGGCTGCCCAGGCAGTTGACGCCGGAGCCGCACAGCACAGGATACATGGTCTGGTCGATAACACCGGTGTGCATACCCTTGATCATTTCGGCGTAGGTGAAGTCCTCACCGCCGAAGAACTTGTCCATCAGTTCCTCGCTGGTCTCAGCGACGGATTCCTTCAGGGCGTCGTTGAACTCTTCGATGACGGACAGCTTGTCATCGGGAACAGAGATTTCAACCCGCTTCAGGTTCTGCATTTCATAGGCGCGCTTGTTCAGCACATCGATGATGCCAGTGACTTTCTTGCTGGCATCCCAAATGGGAACGACAACAGGAGCGATCTTATTGCCATACTTTTCACGCAGGGCGTTGAAGGTAGCATTATAGTCAGAGTTTTCCTCATCGACCTTGGAGATGTAGATAAACCGGGGCATATTCCGGTCTTCGCAGTACTTCCATGCCTTCTCGAAGCCAACGGTGATGCCGTCCTTAGCGGACAGAACCAGGATGGCGGCATCGGCAGCGCGCAGGGCTTCCATGGCAGCGCCGGAGAAGTCAAATGCGCCGGGGGCATCCAGCAGGTTAATCTTACAGTTATGATACTCCAGAGGAATTACGGAGGTGGAAATAGAAATATTACGGCGGGTCTCTTCGGGATCGAAGTCAGAGACGGTGTTGCCGTCAGCGTTCTTGCCCATACGGACAATGGCGCCGGTCATATAAAGCAGGCTTTCTGCCAGGGCAGACTTGCCGCTGCCGCTGTGGCCCAGCAAACATACGTTACGGATAGAGTTTACAGTGTACATGGTGAATCATTTCTCCTTTCGGGAAGGATTTTTCCCTCCACTCCTTGCTATTCGGCGCATTACGCCGCAATACAGACATTATACACGAAGGGCAGAAAGATTTCAATGCTTATTTTCGTCAGAATGTAAAATTGGCGAAATTGGCAGAGGGACAGTTGTTCTTCTGTGCAAAACACACAAAATTTGTGTAATATTTCCAACAGGGTGAACAACGAACGAGCTCATCTTGGCTCCCTCTTTGAGGGAGCTGGTAAGGAGCGGTTCCGGGGAACCGGTCCTTGACTGAGGGAGTATCCTCAGAAAAACTCCCCCTGTCAAAAATCGCTGATTTTTGACAGCCCCCTCAGAGAAGGGGCCAAGTGGTCGCCGCAGCAAAAAACGGGAGGTCGCCCTCCCGTTTTTTTATAAGTATCAAACAGATCTGGTCCACTCGGTAATCAGCAGACCCGGCACCATCCAGATCAGCTGATACAGCAGCACATTGGCCGGGGTCAGCAGATAGGATGCATTCAAAATCGCCAGCAGCAGCATCATGACCAGTCCAATAATGCCGCCCAGCATATGCACCGTCACACCAAGGCAGCAGGCCTTACGCAGTGCCCGGGCACCGGTGACAGCAAAGGCCGAGGCCGCCAGCCCCTCCTGAGTGGTCAGCGCCAGAGCCGGGGTTTCCTCTTCAATATAATATGCCGCCAGTTCACTGCGTACCGTCCGCTCCGGGAATGCGATCTTCTTGGGATTGACACCGAAGCGGCTGTGGATAAAGCCCTCGGTGAGCATAAAGTCCGATGTAGTCAGCACAGGCGTCAGCTTGCGGTAAGCGCACAGGGTCGCCAGTGCCGCGATGGTAGCCTTCACCTTATGGTAAGTAATGGCGAACACGCCGCAAAGCTGCCCGTCAATGGCCACATACACCGCCTGGTTCACTTTGGTTCCGGCAGGTATTTCCACACCCATGTCCTGCATGAAGCGCAGAGTTCCAGCCAGCACCGATTCGCCGTTAACCTCACCGCCAACACCGCCGGAAGGATAGCTTCGCAGCTCCCTGGCGGTAAAGTGGTAGCCATTCCGGCTTTCCAGTAATGCGGTAAACAAAGGCTCCATACTGCCGCCGCAGGCGGAGATCAGCGCGGCGCCATAGGCAACCACCATATCCGGATCCCGGGCGCCGTAGAATTTCACGCCGTTCATTTTCGCGGATCCTGCCGGGAACAGATCGGTATCATTCAGAGGGAACACACCCTTTTGGCTGAGCGCCTTCACGCCCTGCCAGCCGCAGAGCACTGTACCCAGCCGATGCAGCCGCCGTTCCAGCACCGCCGTGGGACGGCTGATGGTCACATAAGCCGATGCCGGCACCGCCACCAACAGAGCGGCGGCAAAAGCCTGAACACCCAGTTCTGGGCTGTGCATCACGCCGGCAGTGATGCCGATGCCAAAGCTGACGATCAGCGCCACCAGGGCATAGACAGACATGGTTTTTTCCACGCCGGAGGGGGCATTATAGTTTTCCATGAAGTCCTCTACCTGGCCTTCCGAACGCAGGAAGCCGGCCTGGCCTTCATAATACTCAGGGACACACACCACACTGTCCAGCCGGACGGCCTTTCGCATGGTATCCATCTGACCCATTTCAGTGTTGCGTTTCTGGTAATTGCTCCACAGTGCCATAGTCATGTGCAGGCTGAACACAGCACAGCAAGGCACCCGCAGGCTCTTAAGGCACAGCATGCCGTCAATCAGGCAGGCGCAGAGGCTGAAAATCAGCAGACTGTTCAGGGAGAACCGCAGGCGAAGGATATCGCCAAAGCCCTCCATCAGCAGATAGCTGCCGAAAAGGCCGGACAGCAGCAATGTCAAAAACTGTCCGAAAATCAGCAGCCGCATTCTGTCCTCCGGCACCCAACCCATGCTGTACAGCCAGGTCGCGGCGGCAGAAAACAGAGCAATCACCAGATTGACAAAAATTGCCAGCTGCAGCTTGCCCAAGCCCAGCTCCGTCAGTTCGTAATACCGCTTTTCGGGACCCGCCACCAGTTTCTTTTTCAGTTCCTGCAGTCGGGATCTGGGCCGGTGGACAATGGGTTCCGGAGGAATATACTCGCCCATAGGCTGCTCATACTCCGGCTCCCACTCATTGGAATAAGGCTCTGCCGGAGCTGGTTCTTCCTCCACAACCGTTTGGGATTCCTGGATCTGGGCAGCTTCACCCACCGGGGTGAAGGCCACAGTCTGCTCCAGAGCAGATTCCTGCTTGCGAACTGCCTTGGTGATTTGATCCAGGCGGACAGTATCCTGCTTTTCCTGGGCAGTGGGCTGCGCTTTGGCTTCCTGCCCCCAGATGGTAACATCTTCCTCCGGTGTCTGGTCGCCGACTTCCGCCGCCACTTCCGGCTGTGCTTCTGTATCGCCGAATTCTTTCAGGATATCCTCCAGACTGAATTCGCCGGTGTTTCTCTTATCGTCCATAGATTAACCTCCCAGTCGCTGGCGAACCGCTTCATACAGCAGAATGGATGCTGCCGCGGAGGCATTCAGCGAGGAAATCCGGCCTTTCATGGGGATGTGAACGATCACATCACAGTTTTTCCGAACCAAGGGGCTCATGCCGTCGCCCTCGTTGCCGATGACGATGGCTGCGGGGATCTTCAGGTCTGCCTTGTACATGGGGATAGACCCCTCAGCGGCAGTGCCGAAGACCCAAACGCCTTTCTCCTTCAGCTCGGCAATGGCATTGTTGATATTGGTGACCCGCGCCACTTTCATATATTCCACCGCGCCGGCAGAAGCCTTTGCCACCACTGCCGTCAGTCCCACGCTGCGCCGCTTGGGGATAATGACGCCATGGGCGCCGGCACATTCCGCGCTTCGCATGATGGCGCCCAGGTTATGGGGATCAGTCAGCTCATCGCAGATGACGATCAGAGGGGCTTCTCCCCTGTCTGCCGCCTCCTGGAGGATATCATCCAGGGTGGCGTATTCATGGGCTGCAGCCAGGGTAATGACCCCCTGGTGGGCATGGGTGGTGCTCATAGCGTCCAGCTTTCGGCGATCCACCGGAACCACCACAGCACCTGCCTCCTTGGCCTGGGCCGCCAAGCGCTGCAGACCACGGTCGGTTTCACCGGCAGCAATAAACACCTTATCGATGGTTCTGCCGCTGCGCAGCGCTTCAGTCAGAGCGTTACGGCCTTCCAGCTGGCCTTCGATTTCTTCAACGGGAGCCGGTGTGTTCCGATTTCCCCGGTACTGTTTTTCTTTCATAATATCCCTCTCCTATTCGGCAAAACAAAAGGTTACAGTTTTTTCATCATACTGCCTATGATTATAACAGATTGTCCCCTCAATCACAACTGCTATTTTTACAAAATCAAAGCCCTCCCCCAAATGTTTACAGTTTTTTTACGCCTAAGGAGGGATTTCGTGTTGCACTCCCCGATGATTTTGGTATAATGTTTAATATCCTTTCACACACCTATGGAGTGATGTCTTATGAGCAACAAGCATCGCAAACCGGCTAAAAAAACTGCCCGGCGAACCAATCTGCGCTGGATCCCCCCGGTGCTGATCGGTCTTTTTCTGCTGCTGGGCTGCCTTTGCTTTTTCTCCGCCCTCTGGTATAGCCGGATTTTCGGACGCACCGGCTTTGATTCCGTGCTCTACACTCTGACCTCCGGTCTGACCGGCACCCAGCCAGGTATGCTCAAATCCTACATCACCGGCTGCGCACTGCCGGCGGTGGCGGTCTGCGTTCCCCTCTTTGTGATTTTGTATTTTCCCCTCAAAAAGCCCATCGTCCGCAAGGTTTTCGGCAAAAAGCGGCAGGTCTTCCCTTTGCATCGGATCGTTGCCGGGTGTCTTGGCGCTGCTATCAGCCTGGGCTTGATTCTTCATGCCGCCTACTCCGTGGAGCTGCTGCAGTATATCAAGAGCCAGGTGCAGGGCACTGCTCTGTATCAGGCAGAATACAAAGATCCGAAGAAGGTATCCGTCACATTCCCTGAAAAAAAGCGCAACCTGGTCTACATTATTCTGGAATCCATGGAAACCAGCTATCTTTCTGAAGATCTGGGAGGCGCTCTGGATCACAATCTGATTCCCGAGCTCTATGCCCTGGCCCAGGAAAACACCAACTTTTCTCACAATGACACCGTGGGCGGCTTCTCCCAGATCAGTGGCGCAAGCTGGACGGTAGGCTCCATGGTAGCCCAAACCGGCGGTGTCCCTCTGAAAGTGCCACTGGGGATCAAGGATCAGCAAAACGGTTACGGCGCGGGTGGCGTTTTCCTCCCCGGACTGACCACCCTGCAAAACATTCTCCATGACAACGGGTACTATCAAGCCCTGATGGTAGGCTCCAACTCCAACTACGGCGGACGGAGAGCGTACTACCTCACCCATGAAATTGACGCAGTTTATGACCTGTACACCGCCCGGGAAGACGGTCTTATCCCGCAGGATTATTATAAATGGTGGGGCTTTGAAGATCTGCATCTTTTTGAATACGCCAAGGAAAAGCTCACCGAGATCGCAAGCAAGGAGCAGCCCTTCGCCTTTACCATGCTCACCGCAGACACCCACCATGTAGGCGGCTATCCCTGCGCTCTGTGCAAGCGGCAATATAAGGAAAACTACGACAACGTCATCGCCTGCTCCAGCGCCCAAACTGCGGCATTTATTGCCTGGTTGCAGCAGCAACCTTTCTATGAAAACACCACTGTAATTATCACCGGCGACCACAACTCCATGGACGCCAATTATTTTAAGCGGAATGTGGCCGAGGACTATGAGCGGCATATGTACAACTGCTTCATCAACGCCGCCGCCAGCACCGAAAACACTGCCAACCGGCAGTTCTGCGCCATGGATCTGTTCCCCACTACCCTGGCAGCCCTGGGCTGCAACATCGCCGGTGACCGGCTGGGCTTTGGCACCAATCTGTTCTCCGACACCCCCACCCTGCTGGAAAAATTCGGCTATGACTATTTCTCTGAGGAGCTCAGCAAGCGAGCCTTTTATTACAGCCGGTTTTATGATTGACTCCATCCGTCCGGAGCTTTTCGGAGCTTCGGACGGAATTTTCCGTAAATTAACAGAAAATTTACGGTAAAGTTGGGAAACATTCATTGCCTGGCGCCGCAAAATATGCTATGATGAATAAAAACTAAGAACAGCAAAGGAGTATCGATGCTATGGAGCCCAATCGGGAATCTCCCCAAAACAACAATAACAACGATAACAAAAAGCGCCCGAAGCTGAATATTTGGGTCACGCTGATTATCGCTGTGGTCATTGTGCTGCTCATCAGCGCGGTGTACAACGCCGTGGTGGACAGCCAGTACAAGGAAACTACCTATGACGAATTCCTGAAGCAGATGGAAGCCGGAAACATCAAGGAAGTGGAGCTGCAGTACGACCGCATCGTCTATCTGACCAAGGACGAGGCCGACAAGGACGGCACCATGCAGCAAGCCTGCTACACCGGCCTGCCCAGCGGCGGCGACGCCATGGCGCTGGCGGACAAGCTGGCTGCCCAGGGTGTTAAGGTTCAGCAGCTCATTGTAGAGGACAACTCCACCATTATGATGATCCTGTACTATGGGCTGATGATCGGTTTCGTTTTCCTGATGATGCGGATGATTACCAAGCGCATCAGCGGTGACGGCGTTATGGGCGGCTTTGGCCAGAGCAAGGCCAAGGTCTACATGGAAAAGCAGACCGGCATCACCTTCCAGGATGTGGCTGGCCAGGACGAAGCCAAGGAATCTCTCCAGGAGATCATTGACTTCCTCCATAACCCCAAGAAGTACACCGACATCGGTGCCAAGCTGCCCAAGGGTGCTTTGCTGGTAGGCTCTCCCGGTACTGGTAAGACATTACTTGCCAAGGCTGTGGCCGGTGAAGCCAATGTACCCTTTTTCTCCATCTCCGGCTCGGACTTCGAGGAAATGTTCGTAGGCGTAGGTGCCAGCCGTGTCCGGGATCTGTTCCAGCAGGCCACCAAGGTTGCGCCCTCCATCGTGTTCATCGACGAGATCGATGCCGTTGGCCGCACCCGGGACACCCGGTTTGGCACTAACGACCAGACGCTCAATCAGCTTTTGGGCGAATTGGACGGTTTCGATTCCTCCAAGGGTGTTGTGATTCTGGCCGCCACCAATCGTCCGGAAATTCTGGACAAGGCTCTGCTCCGGGCAGGACGGTTTGACCGGCGGATCATCGTGGATCGCCCCAACCTTCAGGGCAGACTGGACACGCTGAAGGTGCATACCCGGAAGATCCGTCTGGCAGAGGATGTAGATCTGCGTAAGCTGGCGCAGGCCACCGCCGGCGCCGTGGGCGCGGATCTGGCAAACCTGGTTAACGAGGCAGCTCTCCGGGCTGTTCGCCAGGGCAGGCAGGCTGTGAACCAGGAAGATCTTCTGGTATCCTTTGAGACCGTTATTGCAGGCACCGAGAAGAAAAACACCGTGCTGACCGATACGGAAAAGCGGCTGGTTGCCTACCACGAAGTGGGCCACGCTCTGGTTGCCGCATTGGAGAAGCACTCTCAGCCCGTTTCCAAGATCACCATTGTGCCCCACACCTCCGGTGCTCTGGGCTATACCATGCAAATGCCCGAGGAAGAAAAGTTCCTCAGCACAAGCGAAGAGCTGATGACCGAGCTGCGCACTTTGGTGGGTGGCCGGGCGGCAGAAGCTGTGGTATTCGGCGTAAAGACCACCGGCGCCGCCAACGACATTCAGCGGGCTACTGCCCTTGCCCGAAACATGATCACCCAGTACGGCATGAGCGAGCGTTTCGGCCTGATGGCACTGGCCACCGTGGAACATCAGTATCTGGAGGGGCATGCCTCTATTGACTGCTCTCAGGACACCGCGGCGCTCATCGACCAGGAGGTGCAGAAGCTGCTGGACAAGGCCTTTGCCGATGCCAAGAAGCTGCTGGAGGAAAACCGGGAGCTGCTGAACGAAATTTCCGAGCATCTGCTGGCCAAGGAGACCATCACCGGCGACGAGCTGATGGCCTATGTCAACGCCGGTACGCAACAGCCGGAAACCGAAACCAAGGAATAAACCGCACAGGCAGGGGGCTCTCCCCTGCCTGTTTTTTGGTGACAGAATTTTTCATTTTTCCCCTTTACAAATCAGATAAACCCTGTTATAATAGCTTGGCTGTCAAGCAAACGCACCGGTGGCTCAATGGATAGAGCATCGGATTCCGGTTCCGAGGGTTGGGGGTTCGAGTCCCTTCCGGTGTACCAAAAAGACCAGATACCATTTGGTATCTGGTCTTTTTGCATATCAAAGAGGAAGGGACTCGAATGATCTAAATGCAACAGTCCGGCGGACTGTTGCTCGCCGGGTAGGGGCCCGACGACACCTTAATTTTCTTTCGCTGATGCGAAAGAAAATGCAAACGAGTCCCTTCCGGTGTACGCCAAGCGGAGCTTGACAAAACAGGATTGCAAATTCTTCCCGTTTGTGATAGGCTTATCGTAACATTTCTGTGTGAGAAGGTGTCCTATGAAACCCTGGCAGCATTTTAAAACCATTACCCGTCACCGGCTGATCGTTATGGCCGGATGCTTTCGTATCGGCCTGATCCGGCAGGGACTGACTCACGATTTATCCAAATATTCCCCTACCGAATTCTGGAACGGCGCCCGGTATTACCAGGGCATCCGCAGTCCCAATGCCGCCGAGCGTGAGGAAAAGGGCTATTCCGAAGCCTGGATGCGCCACAAGGGGCGCAACCGCCACCACTATGAATATTGGACGGATATGAACATGGAAAAGCGGGTCTATGAGTCCGTTCCCATGCCCCGGAAATACCTGGCCGAGCAGGTCATGGATCGCCGGGCTGCCTGTATCGTCTATCAGGGGAAGGCATATACCGACGGCTCTGCTCTGGCGTATTTTCTCAAGAGCCGGGAGCGGGAGCTGATGCACCCCCAGAACCGCCGGGAGCTGCATTATATCCTGACCATGCTGAAGGAAAAGGGCGAAAAAGAGACTTTTCGCTACCTGAAAAAGGAGTTTTTGAAGGGGCATCCCCTGCCGGATGCATAAAGCAGGACCATCCCGGGTAAGCTACTGCTGCCCGGGATGCAAAAAACTTTGAAAAAAAGGAAAAAACTGCTTGACTTTTTCATCGGTATGGGTATAATAATATCCGTGCTTACGCGGAGTCAATAAATACAGAGGATTAGTGTAACGGTAGCACACCGGACTCTGACTCCGTTCGCGGGGGTTCGAATCCCTCATCCTCTGCCATTAGATTCACCCTGGATTCTTCCGAATCCAGGGGGTTTCTTTTTATTCTCTCCGCTTTTGAGGTTCAGAATGTTCTGAATTTCAAAGGCAGATTTTTATTTTCCCTTACGGTTTCCCTTATCAACTCACGGACTTTATAAATGCTTCCATGCGGTTTGCACTGTCTTTTTTCATCTTTTCCGTCACATGACCGTACACATCCAAGGTAAAAGCGGCGGTTGCATGGCCTAAATTTTCCTGGACAGTCTTTACATCATCACCGGATTTCAGAGAAATAACAGCGTAGGAATGGCGAAGATCGTGAAATCTCACGGTGGGCATCCCCAGTTCACATACCACCAGTTTGAATGCCCTGTACAGTGCTTGCGGTGTGATGCGAATGCCAAACTCGTCCGTAAAGACAAGTCCGTTTTCCTGAAACAGATCGCTGTTGCTTTTCCGGTTGAGGTCTTGCTCTTTCTTCACCTTCCACAAAATATCCATGACATAAGGGGCAGCGGTGATGGTACGCTCCTTACCGTTCTTGGTGGGAACCAGTTCGTACTTCTCCTTGTCACCACGGACACCGCTTCTGAGGCTCTGAAGCTGCTTGTCAATGAGGATCGTACCGTCAGTAAAGTCCACGCACTCCCATTGCAGACCGCAGACCTCGCCTTCCCGGATGCCGGTAAACAGAGCGACCAAAAACATCTTCTCATATTTGTTTCCCTTGATGCCTTTGAGAAAGTCGGCAATCTGGTGTTCATTAAGCGGCTTGATTTTCTTCTTCGTCACTCTCGGCAGAATGCAGGGGTTCGAGGGGTTGGCTCGGATGTAATTATTAAGCATAGCCTGCTGAAGTGCCTTGTGAAGAACACCGTGGATGTTCTTGATGGTCTTGGCGGAAAGAGGCGGTCTGTTACCGTCGCCCTCGAATCTCTTGTTGTAGAACTCTTGAATATCGTGGGTTGTGAGGGCATCCAACCGGATGGCTCCGATATTCGGCTTGATGTGGTTCTTGATGGTTGCCTGGTAGGAACTTACGGTGGACGGCTTCACTCCTTTGAGGTAGTTGGCCTGCCAGATGTCCAGCCATTGGGCAACGGTCATCTTGTTTGGTGCGATATAGGTTCCATCGTCCAAAGCGGCAGTGGCAGCTTTCAGCTTCTGTGCCACTTCTTTTTGCGTCTTGCCTGAGACGGATTTCTGAACCTGCTTGCCTGTGCCGGGATCAAAGCCGACGGTGTATCTGGCTTCCCAGTATTCGTATTCCCTGTCGCCCTTGCGGACAGTCTTCTTGCGGATGTTGCCCATCCCGGAAGCTGATTTGTTATTTTTCTTCTTTTTGCTCTGCGGCATAAATATAACTCCTTTCGTTGCCGCATAGCAGGTACACCAATATTATACCATAAATGCGGCCTATCCGCTACAAATTCAGTTCTTTTTCAGGTAGTCAACTACCGCATTAATGGGAATGCGGTAGCTTCGCCCGGTGCGAACACTGTGGATCTGTCCGGAGCGCACTAAGGCATATGCCGTGTTGTGACTGATTCGCAGGATCTCCTCAAGGTCTTTCACAGAGAGGACAGGGGGATATTTTTGCAGTTTCTCTTGTAGGGTCATACTACATCCTCCTTGCCGTATGCAACAGCAAGGAGGCAGTCTCTGCGGCTTCATACATGATTAATACGATACTATCAATCAAGGATAGTTACCTCCTAAATTTCATTGCCTCCATTTCTGCCGGAGGCGGGCAATCTAAAATACATCATAAATTTCTCCTTACGGGCGGTGACGGATGCCACCGCCCTTGTTTCTTGGTCCCTGGTATTTCCTTATATATCAGTCCCGCATATCGGGGGACGTTATTTTCATTTTGAAAAACTCCTTCTTAACTATAAAAAACAAAAAATGGGGTGTGTTACTTGGACTTCTTGACCTTTACCTCGGCCAGATAAATCCTCGTTACCTTACAGCGATGATGCCCGAGATTCTCGCTGACGATTTTTTCCGCTTGCCTGGGTTTCACTTTCAATGCCTCTGCATAGGTCTTCTGTGCGTAGCTGTGGCGAAGTCCGTGCCAGGAGATAGTGGCGTGTCTTTTCTTCTTATCGGCTTCCACGATCTTGTCACGGTCCTTGACCAT